>CAYOME010000003.1:0-90518 GCA_964405015.1 uncultured Candidatus Saccharibacteria bacterium | reverse complement strand
AGGCATTAGTACTTTCCATCAAAGCAAGATCAATACCTCCTCTTAAAGCTTTTAATTTTTCATAGTCAGCTTCAAGTTCGCTTGTTGGTTGTGTATCTATTTTATAATCTCCAGAGAAAAAGACGTTACCTCTTTTAGAGCTCACAAAGATTGAGAATGCATCTGGAATACTGTGGTTAATACCGATGAATGTTGCTTTAAAATTATTTCCTATCTCTATTGTTGTATGTCTATTTACCCCTATTACCTTACACTTCTCTTTAATATTGTATTCCTCTAGTTTTGCTTCGATTAGAGCTTTTGCAAATGCTCCTGCATATACTGGAGGAAAATCTAAAGCTGGTAGTAACCATCTTAGTGCACCTGTGTGATCTAAATGTCCATGGGTTATTAATATAGCCTTTACCTTGTGTTTGTTTTTAGTTAAATATTTAAAATTTGGTATTAGGTAATCAATTCCATACATTTCTTGACCAGGGAATGAATATCCCGCATCTACAACTACAATTTCATTTCCCATTTCGAGGAAATTACAGTTTCTTCCTACTTCTTCTGTTCCTGAAAGGGTACATAGTTTTAGTTCTTCATTACTGAAAATTCGTTTATTGTTGTTTTCCATAGCCTCCATTATATCACACCTAAGACATCCCTCTGATTGTGGTATAATCTGGGAGCCGATTGTACAGGAATAGTCACCCTGGAGGTTTGGGAAGAAATCATTTGAGAGTAGAACCCAACGGAACCATTCCGTAATATGGTTACCATATGTATATATGGTATAGAGCTTGTAGCAGTAATGTTACAAGGAAGTAAGGTGGTAACGCGATATTCGCCCTTACATTAGAGTATATTTAAATGTACTTTAGTGTGAGGGCGTTTTTAATATATATATTAAAGAAAAAAAATGAAAGAAATACCTAAAGCATTTGAATCAAACACAAAGGAAAAAGAAATGTATTCTCTTTGGTTAAATTCTGGCATATTCAATCCTGAGAAGATGTCGAAGAAGTTAGAGAGTGAGAATATAGAAGTAAAGAGTTCTTTTACAATGACTCTTCCACCTCCAAACGCAAATGCCAATTTACATATTGGTCATATGTGTGGTTACTCTTTTCAAGATTTAATGGGTAGATTTAATAGGATGACAGGTCACCCTACTCTTCTTTTACCTGGGAAGGATCATGCAGGTATTCAAACGGAAGCTGTTTTTACCAAATTACTAAGAGAGCAAGGTATTGATAAATGGGATTTGGGTCAGGAAGAGTTTTACAAGAGATGCTACGAGTTCTCTATGGAGAATGCAAAAAATGCTCGTGAACAGGAACAAAATATTGGTCTTTCTGCAGATTACTCAAGAGAACTATTTACTCTTGATCCTAAGCTTACAGATATTGTTTATGAAACCTTCTATCAAATGTTTAAGGAAGGGTTAATATACAGAGACAAAAGGATTGTAAACCAGTGTCCAAGTTGTAAGACTGCTCTTGCAGATGTTGATACAGAGCATGAAGAAATGAGGGGTATATTTGCATATATTGTATATCCACTAGTAGAGGAAGAGGACAAAAAGCTTGCAAAAGAAAGATTCGGTGTCGAAGGGTTAACTGTTGCTACTACTAGACCAGAGACCATGTTGGGTGATACAGCTTTAGCAGTAAACCCTAAGGATGAAAGATACAAAGAGTTTGTTGGTAAGAAAGTTCTTCTCCCTGTAGCTCAAAGAGAAATACCAGTTATTGCTGATGAGGATATTGATATTGAAATTGGTACTGGTGCTCTAAAGGTTACTCCTGCTCATTCCCCAGTTGATTTCGAAATTGGTAAGAGACATGGTTTGGAAATTGTTAATGTTATCAATGAAGAGGGAAAAATGAGTGGAGATATTCCTGAGAGATTTGTAGGAATGGGTACAATAGAGTGTTCGAAGGCTTTGGTTAAAGAGTTAGATGAAATGGGTTTGTTAGTAAAGATAGAGGGTATAAAGCATGAGGTATCTGTTTGTGAAAGATGTAAAACCCCTATCGAACCTATCATCTCTAATCAATGGTATGTTAATGTTACTCCATTAGCAAAGAAGGCCTTAGAAGTATTAGATTCTGGAGATACCAAGGTAATACCTAATGGTCAACAGAAAGCACTGGAATATTTCTTTAAGAATATTCAACCTTGGTGTATTTCAAGACAGCTGTGGTGGGGTCAAAGAATCCCTGTCTGGTACAGTGGTGGTAAGAAATTGCATGATTGGAAAAGAGAGAATTCAAGTAAAGATATCAATGAATATACCAAAGAGACAGGTGAGAAGGTATTGGGTAGTGGTGATGTATTTCTTGGTGTAGAGATGCCGACTGTTGATACCAATTTTAATGGAAAGCCTTGGTTTGAGAGAGAGGAAGATATGTTTGATACATGGTTTAGTTCTTCTCAGTGGCCTTTTTCTACTCTTGGTGGTCTTGATGGTGAAGATTTTAAAAAGTATTACCCTACTCAGGTTATGGAAACAGCTAGAGATATTCTTTTCTGGTGGGTTGCTAGGATGATGATGATGGGGATATACAGAACAGGAAAGACACCCTTTAGTACTGTCTTCCTTCATGGTTTAATTCTTGCTCCTGATGGTAGTAAGATGTCTAAATCTAAGGGTAACGGTATAGAGCCGAGTGAGGTTATTGGTAAATATGGTGCTGATTCTTTAAGGCTTTGGTATTTTAGTGATGCTCTGCCTGGTTCGAATGCTCCTACGAGAGAAGAAAAAATTAAGGGTAACAGAAACTTTGTTAACAAGATATGGAATGCTAGTAGATTTATCCTTATGAATATTGATGATTCAGAATTGGAGAAGATATCTCCTGAAAAAGCCGTTGATATGGAAAAAATTATGCAAACACAACAACACCAGTTTAAGGTTTCAGAATACCTTCTAAAATTCCAATTTAATCTCGGTGCTGAAGAGATTCGTGAATTTTTCTGGCATACTGTTTGTGATGTATGGATTGAGGAAATAAAGGGGGAGATACAGGGTGAGGAGATTGGTTCTGAAAAGAGAATCGAAAAACTTAGTGAATTGTTATGGATATTAAAAATGAATTTAAAGATTATGCACCCTTTCATTCCTTTTGTTACTGAATCTGTATGGCAAGAGTTAGTGTCTCTTGGCCTAGCTAAGGGAGTATTAATGGGAGAACAGATATCTTAGGGGAAGTGAATGGAGAGAGTCCGCGATATTAAAATCGTGATATATGGACTCTCTCCATTTTTAGAGTTGGGTCACCTCCTTAGTGTTGTCCCCACGAAGAGGACTTTGCTGTGGGTTTTTGACTCCGCTTGTCCTTTTCCTTGGAGACAAGGGTCGTACCTTTTGGCTTTCCTTTTCTGGAATTTGGCATATCCACCTCCTGACTTACTAATATCAAAAAGAAATTGTTTTGAAAACTGATTATTAAAAGGTTGTACTGTTAATGAGATGAAATGTTCTATTAACACGTAAATAGATATATAATAGCGGTATATGAAAAACAACAAACTATATATTACAACTACACTCCCCTATGTAAATGCAGAGCCTCATATTGGTCATGCATTAGAATTTGTACAAGCAGATGCAATATCTAGATATTTTAAAAAGAAATTAGGTAAAGAAAATGTGTTTTTTAATGTAGGTACTGATGAACATGGTTTGAAGATATTTAGAAAAGCGAAAGAAGAAGGTTTAGAGGTTAAGGCGTTTGTAGACAAGTATGCTCATAGATTTATGGATTTCTGTAAGTTGTTCTTTGTTGAATATGACAATTTCTATAGAACATCAGAGGAGGGACATCATTTAGCTGCACAAGAATTTTGGAAAAGATGTGAGGCTAATGGGGATATTTACAAGAAAAAGTATGGGGGTAAATATTGTGTAGGTTGTGAAAGATATATTACTGAGAAGGAATTAGTTGATGGTAAATGTCCTGACCATGGTACTGTTCCTGAGGAGAAAGAAGAAGAAAACTATTTCTTTAAATTAACCAATTACAAGGATCATTTACTTAATTGGTTGGAAAGTAATCCTGCGGTATTAAAACCTGCACAGAAGGTTGAAGAGTTAAAAAAGATACTTGAAGATATTGAAGATATTAGTATTTCAAGGGTAAGGGAGAATTTACCATGGGGTATTGATGTCCCAAATGATCCTGAGCAAGTTTTCTATGTTTGGTTTGATGCCTTAACTAACTATGTTAATGTAATCGGTTTTGGTACTGACGAAGAGAAGCTTAATGAGTGGTGGCCTGGAATACAATTGTTTGGACCAGACAACTTGAGATTTCAGGGTGCTATATGGCAAGGTATGTTAGCTTCTGTAGGTTTGGATCATAGCTTAAAACTTTTAGAGCATGGTATGGTGCTTGGTCCTGATGGTACTAAGATGGCTAAGAGTAAAGGTAATGTAATATCTCCTTTTGATCAAGAACAGAAATTTGGAGCCGAGATTGTTCGTTTCTATCTTTTAGTTGGTATCGCTACCTTTGGTGATTCTTCTTACAAGGAAGAAGATTTGATAAATATGTATAACTCTAGATTGGCTAATAACTTCGGTAATCTATTAAATAGAGTAATACATTTAGCAAATTCAAAAGGTATCGAGATTAACAGGTATGAGGATGTAGAAGAATCTTTTAAGGGTGTAGTTGATGGATATGTCAAAGAGATTGAGAATCTGTATATGGAGTATGAGATAGCTTTGGCTGGAGAAAAAATAGATGAGCTTGCAGATTGGGGAAACAAGTATATTACCCAGAAAGAACCTTGGAGTAAAAATTTGACCTTAGATGAATCAAGTTTGGTCTTAAACAATCTTAGTTATCTATTAAATGCTGTCGTAGATTTATACTCCCCTATTCTTCCTTCTAGTTGTATTAAGGCAAAAGAGGCATTAGTTAAGAGTGAAAAGATTATCCTTTTCAACAAGATATAGTTGCTATATACTATTACTAGTATTACAACAACTGCCCAATGTTTAATAAAAAATCTGAGCCAAAATCTATAAATTTCTTAGAGCCGATCAATGAAGAATCGGAAATGTTGTCTGGGGCGTTTACTTGGATTACAACTGCAGGTAAGGCTCTTTTAATTGTGGTTGAGGTTGTTGTATTGGGAGCTTTTTTAGGTCGTTTTTTAATGGATGAGAAGAGTAATGATCTTAGTGAGAAGATTAATGCTCAAATTACAGTTTTAGAGAATGATACTTGGAGACAGAGTTCTGTTAGGTATGATAACTTGCAAAACCTAATAGTTGATATTGGTAATGTTGAGACTGGTCAATCACTGAATTCCAGTGTTGTAGCAGAAATCTTAAGTAATATCCCTATGACTTTAAATATTGAAAGCTTTTCCTTTAATGGTTCTAGGGTGAGTATTTCTCTTAGAACTCCAAACTTTAAGGCTTTAAAGGACTACGAGGATTCTTTAAAAAATAATTCGTATTACTCTGATGTAAAGTTTAATATAAACAAGGCAAATGATGAATTAGAGGTTAATGTATCATTTGTAATAAATGAGGAGGTATAGGTATGGCAGAGGAAAGTAATAAATTACAAGTGGTTACTTTGATTAAAAATGCTCCTTCTAAGCAGATTGATAATGTGTTTACTGGTTTGACGTATGTATTAGCTGTTGTTCTCTTAGTTCTTGCAGTTATTCCTACGGTTAATGCCATATCTACTGTAAATAAAGAGATTAAAGAGAAGGAGAGAATATCTCTTGCTTTGGAAGATAAAATTGTAGCCTTATCTTCATTAGATGATCAGTATAATGAAAATATTAGTTCATTTAAGGATCTTTCGTTATTATATCCTGCTTCAGGTAACTTTAGTCTGTTTTTATCTAATATTGACTCTGTTGTTTCAAGGAATAACTTTATATTAGATTCCATTAGTTTCTCTGAATATGATCGGGAGAACTTTAAGGTTAAGACCTTGGTATTAGAGCCTTGGTCTGTTAGATTGTCAGTTAGTGGAAAGAAGGTTTACTTGATTAATATGCTTAAGGATCTAGAAGCTATGCCTATGTACCCAGTTATCGAAAATGTTTCGTATGGTTCTGAAGAGGATGACAGTGGTAATACCAGGTATAGTATATATTTGAGGATATATCATGTTAATAATGATAAATTTTATGAATAGTCTGATATGGAAATAGTTAAAAAATATATAGTTGGAATTGTATTACTAGTTGTCGTAGGTGTTGTATGGTTAGGTTTAACAACTATCTCCAAAAGAGTATTCTCAGAGGTAAATCCTAATGCTACAAGCTATACAAAGCCTCTAAGTAAGAATTTCGATATGGAGGTAATAGAAAAGGTTTCAGAAAGAACAGAGAAAAGCTTCCCTGTTCTTCCTATTGAATTCTTTAATATGAAAACCGATTAGTTGTTAATGTAGTCGTCTAATCTTTTTTCTGAAGATCTATCTTTTAGTTTCTTTAATGCTTTTGCTTCGATTTGTCGGATTCTTTCTCTTGTAACACCAAATTCTCTTCCTACTTCTTCAAGAGTACGAGTTACTCCATCATCTAGACCAAATCTTAAAGAAAGTACTCTCCTCTCTCTATCCTGTAATGAATCTAAGATTTCTCTTAATTGATTTTTCAAATATTCAGAGGTTGCAAAATCTTCAGGACTTTGGGACCATTCGTCAGGGAGAATATCTTGTAATTTACTATCCTTTTCATCACCGATTGGAGTTGCGAGAGAGGATGGGTTCTGTTTAATCTTTCTTATCTCAGATACCTTCTCTAGTTCAATATCCATCTCTTTTGCAATCTCTTCATCCGTTGGTTGTCTGCCTAATTTGGTTGTTAATATGCTATTTACTTTATTGAACTTGTTTATTGTTTCAATCATATGTACAGGTACACGTATTGTTCTAGCTTGATCTGCAATAGCTCTTGTTATTGCTTGTCTAATCCACCATGTTGCGTATGTAGAGAATTTAAACCCCTTGTGGTAATCAAACTTCTCTACTGCTCTCATTAATCCTATATTACCTTCTTGTATTAAATCTAAAAGTTCAAGACCACTTTTACTGTATTTCTTTGCAATACTTACAACAAGTCTTAGGTTAGCAGTAATGAGTAGTTGTCCTGCCTCTTTGTCTCCATTCTCAATTCTTTTTGCAAGTATGACTTCTTCTTCTCCAGTTAAAAGAGGGATTTTACCTATTTCATAGAGGTATGATCTAATAGCGTCAGTAGATATTGTAGATTGAATGGTTTTTAATATCCTAATCTTTTTCTCAAGTGTAAGCTCTTCTCCGCTTTTAACTTGATCCTCTTCAGGTTCTAATACCTCTATATCATTCTCTTGTAACTCTTTAAATATTTCGTCTAAAAGTGATACATCTTCTTCTATTGTTGGAAATACTTCTAATATGTCTTCTTGACTAAGGAATCCTTGATCCTTTCCTTTTGTAACCAAATCTTTAATATTTAAAGCTTTTTGAGAGATCTTTGCCATGTATTTATTATGGTATAATTTAATATATGAGTAAGAACGAAAGAAAAGAAAATTTAAATGATCGAAAACAGTTTTTTATTGATGTTATTGCTAAGTTTTGCGATAAATGCGGTAATCAATATTCTAATAGTGATATAGAAATAATTCAGGACTCAAATATCTCGAGTATTATACACTTCTCTTGTAGCAAATGTAAATCAAACCATATTGCGACATTCTTAAAACCAATGGGTGTTAGTAGTCGAATGCCAATTAACTCAGATTTAGATATAAAGGAGATTAGTAAGTTTGCATCTAGGTCTGAGACATCATTGGAAGAGATATTAGAAATATATATATATCTTAAACAAAGAGAGAGAGTAGTTATTTAACTATTACTTCTGCCAAGAGATTTTATAGCTTTCATCTGTTGCTAATTCAAATCTTTTGTTTAATTGACTGCCAATATTACTTAATGTGTCACTTTTTTCAATATCCCAACTTTCAGGATAGAGAACTGTTAAATTGTATGCATCTTTTTTACTACCTGGTTGCTTGTATATATCTATATCCATATTGTAATGGGTATCTGTATCTTTAAGTGGGAATTCGTTATACATATCCTGATTACTTAATCTGTATGATATCTCTAAGGTTTTGTTCTCCTCTATACCAACATTAAACCATCCTCCAACTACTTTAAATCCCCCTTCGTTATATATGTCATATTTGTTATCAACCAAACCAGTAATACCAAGTACTGTAGAATTTGAAGGTATGTATATCCTTACATAGTTAATATAGTCACCTTGTGGGTATTTATTCTCCTTTGAATCATTCTGTATTGCTATTTGATATTTATAATCTATTGTATTTTCATCTTTAACATTTATTTCAAGAGTATGATTCTTTCTGATATACATATTTGCTTTGTTACCACCCCAGTTCCAATCTATATTAATAGGGGCTGTTGCATATTTACTATCGAGATTACCATCCCATTGTTCTTGATCAACAAATGCTTTAGCTAATGTATTTTTGAAAGTAACTTGAATATGTTTTTCAGAAAGAGACTCCGTAATTACATCTCCAATCTCTTTGTATTCAGAGAAATTAGAAGAAAGTATTTTTGTTACAGATTCATTTGCAAGGTTAGCAAGGAATGTAGATTTACGTGTAGATCCTGGGGTGAAATCTGTATGCATTTCAAATATTTTTGAATACAGGTTATCTCCAGTTATTAACTCTGATTCTCCTGGTACTTCAATACCTCCCCATTTCTCCAAGAGCTTTTGAAGAAATACCGTATCTATTGTAATTACCCCGTCTAAATCGTTACCTTTACCTAAGTCATATATAAATTGCTCAGAGTTAGTCATGACATTATCAAGGTTGGGATCCCAGTTAACTAAAGAGAATGTATATGGTGTATTACCTAAGGCTTTAATCATAGAGACGGGAGCTTTGTAGTTATATCCTTTTACTTTGAGAGTACCTTCTGCGTTGTAAATATCATCAACAAAAAGTTCCCTTATCTGTCCACCCTCAATTGCCAATACTGCATAGCTTGATATCCATCCTCCTGTACTTCGTATTTCGCCATCGTTTTGTAAAAGTATTAAATATCTCTTACGTTCATTTACACCTAGTGTATCTGGTAAAAAGCCAGTTACCTTCTCAAGAGGTTTTATCATTTCATTTACTTCTGTTACTAACTCTTTGTAGTTTAATACAAAGCTTTGAAGTGATTGAGGGAAGTCTTTGGTATTTACAGTCTCAATTAAATTCTGTGCTAAAGACATCTTGTATATACCTTCTTTGATACTATATTGATTATCATCTATTGCTAGTAAGTAATCTCTATATTCTCTTGTGGTTGATGGCTGTGAGCTATCAAAGGTAACTGCGGGTTCGAAATCCTTAAGATATTCACCAAAAGGTTTTAAACCAATTAAAAGATCTTTAGAACTATCTAGGGCATAGTTGGTTCCTTGTATTAATTGTGTACTGTTGTTGTAGAAATCTTGATTGTTTGTGATCTTAAATATCCAATATATTCTTGAAAGATTTCGTTCTACTCTGTTTAGATTGTTTGATATATATGTAGTATCTTTATCTATTTGTTCAAAATCCAAACTGGAGAACGAATTCTTTAGATCATCAGTCTTGTCATATATCAGATATGACCCGATTCCAATCCCTATCAACGGAGATATCAAGAAATATATCAAGAGTAATGATATGGAAAGGATGGATATATTTTTAAATATCTTTGCATATGTTATCTCTTGAAAGAGTTTCTCCTTATTAAAAAGATTTTTAAATGGTGATGTCAATTTTTGTATTGTTAATCCTAATTTTGTTTTTGATACAGAAGATATTTCAGATATATTTGTTTTCTTTTCTTCTTTTTTACCAATATCCCATTTCTTTTCTGACTTCTCGTAATATACCTTTGCTTGGTCAACAATACTTTCCTCTAAGGATATATTTTGTCTCCAGCCATATTGTGTGGCATTTGGAGCTGGTAGGTACAAATCTTGTAAGAAGAGATCCCCATTACCTTTCTCTGTAAATCTAATGGCTTTGGCTTCCACATCTAATTCTAAGAGTTTGTATGCTAAAGAAAGGGTAGTATAGTCATTTTTGTTTGTAAGTGAAATTACTTCTCCTTTAGTAGAATCATCAAAGGTTAATTTCAGGATTCCATATACTGCATCACTTTCATTGATGATATTGTGGATTTCTAATCCCTCTCCCCATATTTCAATCTGAGGTTTTTGTGTAGAGTCTGTAAAAAGCCTGTCTAGTGTAGGGTCTTTAATTTTCTTAATACCTTTTCCCACTAATGTTCCAAGTCTTAATATTCTAAGATTTGCTTTCGTTTTATCTACAAATTCAGCAACAAAGTTTTCACCATATCTTTGTAATTCTAACGGAGAGTAAGGTGTAGTTTTACCACTTTTGTCGTTATTTACCCTATTAGAAAGTTCTCTGTTTAGTCTTAGTGATGTAACTAAGGATATCTTTGCTTTATATTTGTGTGCAGCAGAAAGACTTCCATTTATGTAGTCAGATTCTAGTAGAAAGTCTTTACTATCAATTACTTTTGCTTCTTCGAGTTGATCTCCAAGCAAGTAAAAGAGGTAATCTATTCTAGCTATTTTTTCATAGAAGTTTTTAATCCCTTTAAAATCAATGAAACTAACCCTTCCGTTTTTCTTTAATTCAGAGAAATATTCTTTTGATTGAGCAGTATATTTATCTATTATTACGACTTGACTACCTTGTTCGAGTAATGTTTTTGAGAGTAAATATCCTAAGTAATTACCTCCGTGAACTATTATTGATACTGGTGTTTGTCCTTTTATCTTTGTTAAATCTGCACTACTCATTGCTTTTGGTCTCCTCAAAAATTACAGGTATTGGTAATAGGTAGGTTTTGATATTAAGCGTATATCCACTTCTTATCACAATTGGTAAGCTAACACTTTCATAGTTTGTAGCTTCTATCTTAATCTCATTTTCACCTTCAGAAATATCCAATCTTGTAATTGGTGTAGATTTTAAGAACTCTGAGTTCATATATACCTTGCTGTTTTCTATATTGCTAGTTACAGTCAATCTACCCTTGTTTGAATCAAAACTTGGATCTTGAGTGTAGTAAAGTATGCTACCATGAATGTTTTCGTCAGGCCCTATCTCCATATTAATTCTTGAGGTCGTATTTTTTGTAAGGTTTACTCTGAAGGTATGTTCTTTGTAAGCACTTTCTTCAGACGAGACTTTTTTGAGTGTTACATCATATTCTCCAGCCATTAGACTTTCAATATTAACAGGAGTCTCTCCATATTCTTTCCCATTTATTACTACAGTCGCCTTCCCATTGGGTACTGTAACTTCTAACGTAGTATTTTTGTAAAGGGAATTTAATATTGGAATGTGCTTAAAAACATCTTCTGGTGGTAAGAAGAAGAGTAGTATCGACACGATTAAAACAACAGATGTTATTACTAGGGCAGATTTCCATCTTTTCATATGTTTTTATTATATGCAAGGCCTAAACTTTTGTCTAGGAGAAAGGTTAATATGAATATTTTGACTCTGGTGAACTGTTCTTTGCTTCTTCCTTTTTGTTGGCTCTGTAGTTGATGAATGCAATGAAAGCTATTACAAAGGCTAGGCTAAATATTAATGCGAAGTATCTAATAGCTCCTGCTGCAAGTATTGCAACAGACCCAATTGCTAGTGATACGGATGTCTCTATTAGTAATATCTGTTTAGTACTTAAGTCTAATTTTAGTAATCTGTGGTGTAAGTGAGAGGTATCGTTTATTCTCATTAACTCTATTGGATTTTTAGGTTTGTATTTTACTATTCTATATATGATTACATATATTGCATCTAATATTGGTATTGCAAGTAACATTATTGTTGAAGAAAATTTCATACCACTAATTATTGCTAGTATGCAGATTAAAAATCCATACAAGGTCTTTCCACTTGATCCAGACATGATTTTGGGAGAGGGATATGCAAATATTAGAAGCGCAAGAAGTGAACCAGCTATTAATATACTTATACTTGAAGAAAAAAGTGAGAATGTTCTAACTCCAACAATGAAAAGTAATACAAACGCTATTAATGAGTAAGATTCTACTAGTCCTGGAGATCCTCCTACCCATTTTACAGAGTTAATACAAAGGAAGATCCATACTATTAATATTAAATCTCCTGGGAAGACAAAAGAGAGCGGTAAGGAGAATATATTTGAATTCCAAGTATGCATAGAGAGGTTAAGTAAATCTTCAGAAAAGAAGCTAATATTTGCTAAATCTATTATTGAAAATGCGATTACACATGCTGCGAGTATTTGATATCCAAGTTGAATTTTTGATGAAAGATTGAATATATCATCAAGAAGTGAGCCTACGACAAGAATACCTAAGGCTATTAATATTGGTATCGTTATTGGATCTAATCTAAAGAAAAGTGGTAGTGCTATTAATATTGGTATTGTAATTGCTATTCCTCCCATTGCTGGTGTCTCTATATCATGTATGGCTTTCTCGGGATTATCAAAATCCTTTCCCTTTCTACCTTTTCCTGGGATATATATAGCTCCTAGTTTCTTGGCTAAAGATCCTACTAGTGGGGTAAGAAGAAATGATACTATTAAACCAATTACAAAGATTGGCCAGTATGCAATATATTTGTCGTACTCAGGAGAGAGACTTAGTGTATTAATTGAAAGAATCTTTTCCAAAAGGTTTGATGGTATTGCGATATCCATATTTAAAAAGTAAAAACTAATTTGAAAAATACTACACAAAGAGATATGTTCGTAAGTAAGATTGATATTAAAAGCAGTTTTGAAAGGTCCCTTTCTTTGTGATAGTAACGATTGGAAAAATACAAACCGAATATTAAAGTTAGAATTCCGATACTTGGATAGAGATATATCCATTCAGAGGTAGAAAGTCTTTTTGCTAGAGTAAAGTAGTAATTAAAGATTGGAACTATTGTCGGTATATTTTCTGTTGTTTGAATCGTATATATCTGAGTAGTGATAAGGGTTATTGAGAGTATGAGTACAAACCACATTAGTATATCTTTTAGAAATCGTCTAGTCTCAAGTTTAGAAAGCCAAAGTTCATATTGATCTTTGTATTTGTAATATATGTTTTGAGGGGGATTCTTTAGTCCAAAGTCTAATTGTACGTCCTTTTTTGAATCTTTCTTTTTCATCTTCCGATTATATCATTACCTATGGATGAAAAGGAGTATTAAGATTTTTTTGAAAGAGTTAGTATATTGAGATATTCATTTAATGAGAGTTGTGCAGGTCTCATATTTTCATATTCTTGTGGTAGAGTAAGACCTTTTAGATTGTTTCTAAGGTTTTTTCTGGGTTGTTTGAATGCTCTATTTATCAAGCTCTCCAATTCTTTGATGTTTTCAAATGCCTGTGGATTTGGAGTTATGGATATTAAAGAGCTATTTACATTAGGTTTTGGTCTGAATGAGTCTGGGGATATATCAAAGAGTTTCTCTACTTTGGCATATATATTAGTAGTAAGGGAGAGTACATTATATGGCTCTTTGTATATATATTTCTCTGCTACTTCCTTTTGAACGATGAAAAATCCCGTGTTTTGAAAGGATATATCTTGAATTATTTTTTTAATTATTGGCTTTGATACATTGTAGGGAAGTGATCCAAAGTATGTAATGTTTTCTCCTCTAAATATCGATAGGTTTATATCAAGAAAGTCTTCATTATATATATGAATGTTTGGGTATTGTACTTTAAGATCTTGTGCTAGTTGTTTATCTTTTTCTATCAAAGATATGGTTTTAAAAGAATCTATGAACCTTTGAGTGAAAAAACCTAATCCGGGGCCTATTTCTACTAAATGCTCGTTAGAACTTAATTTAACAATATTTGATATATGATCTCCAAGATTCTTGTTTATGAAAAAGTTCTGTCCTAAAGATTTTTTTGCTTTCATCTATATTCTAAAATCCCAAATATTTTTACTTTTTGTAAAGGTAAGCTTACATTTCTCACAATTACACTTGTTATCGCTAAACGTAAGTTCTGATTTGCATTTTGGACATACAAGTATATCTTTAAACTTCATGTTTATCTCTGATGTTTCTTTTTGAGTTATCGTTTCTAAGAATATGCTTGGAGAGATATTACTCCATGAAAAAGCTACCTGGAAGAAAGATTCTAGTGTAAGTAATATCTTAGTACCCAAGAGCTTTTTAAGACTATTTATTCTAAAGAAAGAGCATCCATATTTTCTTTTTGTTTCAAACTTGTTTTCATTGAGAGTTTTAACTATCCACTTGGAGGTATAGTTTAGGAAGGGAACTTCTGAACCTTCTCTTGCCCCTTCGTTATTTTTTTGATCTGGTTGTTGATATGGATTGTCGTTGAGAAGCTTAAAATCACCTTTTAGGATGGCCCTCGCTACAGCCTTTAGATGGGTCTTATTGGCGAACTCTTGGATATATGTAGCGTTACCGTTAAATATCCTATTGGCTTCTTTAAAGTACTCCTGGGGCTTGTCTATGTGATGTAGCACTCTGACCATTAGTCCTCCATCGAAAGTGTTATCTTTAAATGGTAAATGGTATGCATTAGCTGCTATCAGTTGAATATTGGGGTACTTTTTAGAAAGATATTCGTAATTGTTTTGTAATGTCTTGAGGGAATAGTCGACTATTACGCTCTCCTCGTATTTATTAAAATATTGATCTGTTAATCTACCAAATGATCCCCCAATATCAATGAATCTTTTTCCTTGCTTGTTTTTTAATATCCTTTTTAATACAAGTTCCTCAGATTTGTGTTCGTATTCTCTCTTTTTCCAATATGTGCTGTAATCGTAGTCCAATGTGTCATAGTCGGCTATTTTGTTCATACGTAATTTTTTGCTTAGATAATTGTTGATACTCTTTTAATAGCTTCTCGCTCTCTTCCTGGTCTCCTTTAGCTTCTGCTATTGATATCCTTAGATTATACTCTTTTTCTTTTCTAAAAAAGTAGTCCTTTGTTATATTCCTGTATATTTCATCCATTTCTTCTTTGCTTCCTTCTGATTTTGAGAATGTAAATATGCTTTCTTCTATTAGCGAGGAGGCTTCTTTATTTTCAATATTTGAAAGTATCTCATCTCTCATTGTAGATGGGTTCTCTTGTATGTATTTAAGTATTGGTAGGATATTAGGATCCTCGAAGTATTCTAATGAGTGGTTTTTAGGTATTTTGATATCATTTAGAAATAGCAAATTTTGAAGATATATTCTTTCCTTACTGTTGTGTGAGTTTGCTTCTAATTTTGAAGAAAGAATTTCTGGACTTTTTTCTCTTAAATGTCTCAATGGGAGTATGTTAATTTTGGCTATTTGATAGGCTTTTTTCACGTAGAAGTTAAAATAAATGTCGCGCTTTTCATTTTCAATTTTTCCATTTATCCAATTAGCAATTTCAGTATATACTTCCATCTTGGAAAGGTCTTTTCCTTCAAGATGGTGAACTAGCATATATGTGAAGCAATCCATCTTTTTTTTGATTCTCTTTTTTAACTCTTCAGGTTCTTTTGTAATGATTTCATCAATATCCTTGTAAGGAGTAGTATTTGCAGCATAGCTATTTAGTTGGAGAGTTTGTGCTAAAAGGAAGCCTCTTTCTAAAGCTTGTTGTCCTGCAGTATCACTATCAAAAAGAAAGAGTATGTTTTTTGTTAATTTGGATATCTTCTCTAATTGTTCTTTGGTAATGGCAGTTCCAAGTGGGGCTACTATGTTTTTGATGCCTAATTGGTGGGCAGATATTACATCTGTAGTTCCTTCGCAAATTATTACAAGATCTACTTTTCTGATTTCTTGTCTTGACTCGTATTGTCCATAGAAATTCTCTTTTTTGTGATATATTTCTGTTTCTGGTGAATTCATGTATTTAGGACCGAAATCATTTCCAGGGAGTATCCTTCCTGTAAAGGCGATAACTTTTCCTGAGCTTGATCTTATTGGGAACATTACTCTCATTATGAACTTGTTTCTTAACTTCCCTTCTTTTTCTACAAATAGGCCTGAACGAAGTAGTTCGTCTTTTGAGAATTTTTTCTTCTGTTGTATGTAATCTAGTAATTTACTATATCTTGGTGCATATCCTATACCAAAAGATTTAATACTTTCATCTGTAAATCCTCTATCTTTTACGTACTTAAGAGCTTGTGAATTGGATGGGTCATGAAGGGCTTTGTAGAAGTATATTGCTGCGAGTTTGTTAATTTCTTCTAATCTTGAATATGTACTGTTCTCATTTCTTTTTGTAATGATTACTCCAGCTTCTTTTGCTAATTTCTCTAATGTCTCTGGGAAATCAATATGTTCAATATTTTGTACAAAGTTAAAAATATCTCCAGAGGCTCCACATCCAAAACATTTATATCTTTGTAATTCAGGGCTTACAATAAATGATGGTGTCTTTTCTGTGTGAAATGGGCATACTCCTTTGAAGTTTTTACCCGCCTGTGTTAATTGAACATATCTATTTATTATATCTACGATATCTATACGGCTTCGTATTTCCTCTATTTGATCTCTGTTATTATCCATATGCGAATTATACCAGTTTTTAGTACTTTTATTCGCAATTAAAGGTTTCTTGAGTAATTTTACAGGTTACTTGTCCTACACCAGTATTTTGTTTTGAGGTTATTTCTATTAACTGATCGTTAATATATAGCTGGGTATTTTGTATTTTGCCAGTAACTAATGTTAGTTCGTTGTTAATGGTAAATTCCTGCTGTGTATTTGGTTGGAGTATTTGTGAGATTTTGTTTTCTCCATCGATATCAAGCTTTACCCAAGATGAGGTCTGAAGAATATTGAGCTTAGCTTTAAAAGTTGTAGGTTCTGGTTGTGCGACTTCCTCTTCCTGTGGTTTGTATATTACCTTGATATTTTTGCTTGTTTCTAATTGAGAGTTGGAATTCTTTCTTACAGAGATATTAACAGTATTAATTCCTTCTTTAAGGGTAATCTCCTTTTCAAAATATCCTATATCATCGATATTCACCTGTTCTCCATTTATCATAACGGTGGTATTGCTCTCTGTACTACCTTTTACTGTCAGTAAATCAACATCATATGTTTGTTCTTCCTGTGGCTGCAAGACAGAAAGCTTAGGAGGTGTTTGAAATTTGTATATTTGATATCCAATGTATCCAATTATTAAAAGAAGAAAGAGTACAGAGGCAATTATAGCGATTAATTGAGGAGTTATATGTATTTTAAAGCTTTTACTCTTTTGGGGTGTATTTTTTCTAATTTCTTTTTTAGTATCCTTCTCTTTGAGGTTACTCCTTCTATATATTGCTAATATTTTCTCTACATCCAACCCTAAATATTTGGAATATATTTTGATAAAGCCAGAGGCGAAAACTTCAGAATCAAATTTGTCATACTCATTGTTTTCAATGTATTCAATGAATCTTTTTTGAATCTTTGTATCTAGCGATACTGTCTTAATATCTTTGTCCAAAGATTCTCTCTTCTGTTTTAGAATTTCTCCTGCGGTTATCATATCTAGGAGAGTATATCAAACTCTAGTTGTCTTGTGTTGGACCTCCAAGTATTTCTTCTACAGAAGATACTAATACCTCTCTTGGTTTAGAACTCCCTCCCTGTTGTGGTCCAATAGCTCCAGTTTCTTCTAATTGCTCTATTAATCTTGAAGCTTTGTTGTATCCTACTTTTAATCTTCTCTGTAGAAGAGACGCAGAAGCTTTTTCTTCAGCAATTACTACTCTGAGTGCAGCTTCAAATTCTGGTTCTCTTTCCCCGCTGGATCCAATAGCTGTTCCAGATGCTCCTTTCTCTAATGCTTGGTTAAGTTCTTCAGAGTAAACATTCTCTTCAGGATTTACCTGGGCTTTTACTTGTTGAATTATATCTTCAGTGTCTTCCGTAGAAATGAAAGTACCCTGTATTCTTATCGATTTTGGCATTGTTTGGTCTTTAAAGAGCATATCTCCCTTACCTAGTAAATTCTCTGCGCCCGTTTGATCTAAGATGACTCTTGAGTCCATAGAGGAAGTAACTGCGAATGCCATTCTACCTGGGATATTAGATTTTATTAATCCAGTGATAACTTCGACTATTGGTTTTTGTGTAGCAAGTATTAAGTGCACACCTACAGCTCTTCCCATTTGTGCTAATCTTTGAATCTTTGGCTCTACTTCTTTACCCGCGACAAGCATTAAATCTGCCATCTCATCAACTACAATTACTAAGTATGGCATCGCTGTGAATCCCATTTTTGTATTATATTCTGTAATTTTTCTGACTTTTAGTTGTTCAAGCATTCTATATCTTCTCATCATTTCATCTATGGAGTAATTAAGGGCATTAACAACCAATTCCATATCTGTAATGATTGGTGTTAGGAGATGAGGTATACCATTGTATGGTGTCATTTCGACTCTCTTAGGATCTACCATGATTAATTTTAGTTCATCAGGTGTTTTGGTTAGGAGTAATCCAGCAAGTATTGCATTAATACCTACAGATTTACCTGTGTTTGTAGCACCTGCTACAAGTAAGTGTGGAATGTTTACAAGATCTTTTATTACTGTTTGTCCTGCAATATCCTTTCCAAGGATCATTGGTAATTCATATTTATCTGGTTGTGCAAGTAGCTTCTTCGCCATTTCCTTTGCATATACAAAGTTTGGTGTCTTGTTTGGTATTTCAATACCTACAAATGATGTCCCAGGAATTGGAGTCTCTATTCTAATCAATTCTTTGTTGATCATTAGGGATACTGCAAGGTTGTCTTCTAAGCTTCTAATCTTTGTTACTCTTGTATCTGCAGCAACTGAAAGAGCATATCTTACTACTGTAGGTCCAATTTCAATCTTTACAGCCTTTGCTGCTATACCAAAATTTTTCAAAACTCTTTCTATTACCAAAGAATCACTTCTATATGCACTCTGATCTTGATTAGCTTTTTGGGGTTCTTGAAGATTATCGATCTTTGGGTATATCCAGTTTGTATATTTTGGCTCTGCTGGTGTAGTTGAAGTATTATTTTCTGTGTTATTAACTATGGTTGGCGTAGAAAATGTTCTAGGTTCCTTTGATGAGATATTTGGCAAATCTTCGTCTTCGTTTGTTATTAACTGGGCTTCTGGAGTTACTCTATTATCTAGTGTAAGTTGGTCATTTTCCTGCTCAAGTCCACTGATTACTAATTTCCCTGTTCCTTTGTCGTTTAACTTCTCAGAGATATCTCCGAATTTAATATTACTAAACGTTTGGTGTAGGAATGCTGTAATTTCTTCAAGTTTAACACCAGTGATAAAGGAGAAGGCAACGATTAATACTATTAAAAGTATTACTAACTCTAGTATGTCTCCTACAGCGCCATTTATTGCTAAATGAACTGCTTTACCTAGTGTTCCTCCAGCTTGTCCAAGCTCTTGAGTGTTTTGTAATATCTCCTGAGGTAACCAGAAAGTAAAAAGAGTATTAAGTGAAAGTGCTAGCAGTGCTATTCCTATGAATTTTGACCATTGTTTACAACTCTTACCTTGGGTAAGCAAATTTAGGGATATATATATAGTAGCGAGACCCCATACAAGGGCTGGCCATCCTAAAGTTTGGGATACATATACAAATATTTCTGCTTGTTCTCCAACAATTGGAGTTATTAAAAGTGCAATACCGAATACAAAAAGTATTAGACCAAAGAATATCTTTGTTTCAGAACTTTTAATATTTATTTCTTTTCTCTTCTTTTTGCGGGGCATTTTAGTGAATGGTTAGATATATATATAATAGTGGAATATATCTTTTTTGACAAAGTTTTTCCAGTAATATATTATCCTTAGTATACTAACAATGCAAAGTGCCAAAAATCCTTTGACTATATTACACAAATATGCTAAACTCCCCAGAGTTACTAATTTTGCTTTTAAATATGGGGTTATTTTCAATATTGGTGACCATTTCTAGAATGGTTTTACATACCCCTGGCGTGCATGCATGTAATTTATAACCTATAAATAATTGTCCTATGGTAGAACCCAAGCGCAATAAGGCTTCCAGAATTAACCTAGGTAAGGGATACTCTTCTTCATTTGAGATTCCTAGTCTGATAGAAGCTCAGAAAACCTCCTTTAAAGATTTCTATGAGAATGGGTTTAAGAGACTATTCGAAGAAATTAATCCTGTTAAGGATACAATGGAACGAATGTGGACTCTTGAATTTAAATCTTTTAGATATGGAGAACCATATAGAGGAATAGAGGAGGCTGTTGCAAAAGGTCTCTCATATGAACTCCCAGTATATGCTACTGTACAACTTCTTAATAACAAAACAGGTGAGATAAAAGAGCAGGAGATTTTTGTTGCTGATTTACCCATGATGACTGATGATGGGGCTTTTGTTGTTAACGGTGTTAGAAGAGTAGTTACTCATCAAATTGTGAGAGCTGAGGGTGTTCTTTTTGAAGAGGCAGATGCATTACCTTACAGAACTCTTTACAAGGCTAGACTTATGCCTGGTAGAGGTCCTTGGTATGAGATAGAGGTAAACAAATACAATGTCATCTCTATGCGTATACTTCCTAAAAGACCAAGAGTTTTGATTACTGAGTTCCTAAGAGTATTAGGATATGAGAGTGATGAGGAGATATTAAAGCTTTTCAAAGATGTAGACACTAGCGAGGAATACAAATATATAGAAGCTACATTGGCTAGAGACTTTACTAAGAGTAAAGAGGATGCCATTATCAGTATTTACAACAAACTAAGACCAGATGAGTCTGTTACTTTAGAAAGTGCTGAAAAATATATTAAGAGTAACTTCTTTAGTAAGAGAAAATTTGATTTAGGAAAGATCGGTAGATATCAATTAAACAGAAAATTAGGTACATCATATGATGTAAATAATCCTGATGAAGCAGTTCTTTACCCTGATGATGTAATTAGAATTGTTAAGTCTTTGATAAAGATCAACAATGGTGCACAAGCTCCAGATGATATTGATCACCTTTGTAATAGAAGAATAAGAAGTGTAGGTGAGGTATTAGAGAGGCAGTTACTTGCAGGTATTAGAAGATTAGAAAAGAATATTAAAGACAAAATGAGTTTGTATGGTCAAGATGCGAAGGTTACACCATCTATGTTAGTTGGTACTAAACCAATTGCAGCTTCCATTCAATCTTTCTTCGGAGCAAACCAACTCTCTACATTCATGGATCAGACAAACATATTGGCTGAACTTGAAAACAAGAGAAAAGTTACTGCAGCAGGTCCTGGAGGTATTGTTAAGGATAGGGCAACATTCTCAATTCGTGAGGTTCATAACTCACAGTATGCAAAGTTTGACCCTGTAACCAGTCCAGAAAGTGCAAATATTGGTGTTGTTACTCAATTAGCAATATTGGCAAGAATTAATGAGTATGGATTCTTAGAATCACCATACAGAAGAGTATTGAGAGAAGTTCCTAACAAGAAGGGAGATCTTTTAAACAGAATATTAGATGAAGATATTGCAGGTATTGGTAAGAAGGGAACATTGATTACAAAAGAAATTGCAGAGAAGATTGAAGCTCAGAAGAATATGAAGAGTGTTAAAGTTACACCTTTCATTTCTGAAGATGTTGATTACTTTGATGCTTTAGATGAAGAAGGTAAATATATCAGTATTTCCTCAATTCAAACAGATGATTTCAACAATATTACAGAAGCATTGGTACCTGTAAGACATGAAGGTGACTTTGTACTAGAAGATGTAAATCTTGTATCACATGTTGACGTATTAACGTACCAACAAGCAGGTTTAGGTATGGCATTGATTCCATTTGTATCACATGATGACGCTATGAGAGCCCTTGCTGGTGCAAATATGCAGAGACAGGGAGTTCCTTTGGTAAAACAAGAAGCTCCATTGGTAGGTACAGGTGTAGAAGAAATTGTTGCTAGACAGTCTAACTGGAGTATATTTGCTCATGAAGATGGAGAGGTTGTATATGTTGATGCAGGTAGAGTATCTGTAAAATACAAGAAAGAAGGTATAAAGGATTACAAACTAGTAAGCTTCTACAGATCTAATGACAATACATCCTTTACACAAAAACCAGCAGTTTCTGAAGGTCAGAAGTTTGTAAAAGGTGATGTCCTAGTAGATGGTCCTACAACTGTTAATGGTGAATTAGCAATTGGTACAAACTTAAGAGCAGCTTTAATGTTCTACGAAGGTTACAACTATGAAGATGCTGTAGTTATCTCTGAAAGAGTAGTAAGAGATGATTTGCTTACATCCGTTCATGTAAGAGAGCATAAGGTAGAGGTAAGAGATACAGAGTTAGGTCCTGAAGTAATTACTGCTGATATTCCTCATGTAAATGACAGAATATTACAGAAATTAGATATGGCAGGAATCATTAGAGAGGGAATGAAAGTTAAAGCAGGAGATATACTTGTCGGTGTAATTGCACCTCGTGGAGAAAAAGAACTTACTGCTGAGGAGAGACTTCTTAGAGCAATCTTTGGAGAATCTGCAAGTGATGTAAGAGATAACTCTTTGAGATTGCCACACGGTGAGGAGGGTATTGTAATTCATAGTCAAAGACTTTCAGTTGAAAAGGGAGACAAATTACCTCCTGGAGTATTAGAAGAAGTAAAGGTCTGGGTTGCAGATACTAAGAAGTTAGGATATGGAGATAAAATATCTGGTAGACACGGAGACAAAAATACTGTTGCAGCTATTAGACCTATTGAAGATATGCCATTTACTCAAGATGGAGAACCTGTAGATATTGTATTGACTCCAACATTCCTAAAACGTATGAACATGGGTCAGGCAGAAGAGGTACATTTCGGATTGTACGCAAAACTTCTTAATGAGAAATTCTCATTCCCATTGTTTGAAGGTGTAAATATGCAATGGTTAGAGAAGGAAATGGAAAAGAAAGGTTTCAAGATGGAGCAGAAAGTTGATCTTTACGATGGTAGAACTGGTAAGAAGTTCCCACGTAAGGTAACTGTAGGTATTAAATATGTACTCAAGTTACATCACATTGCTGATGAGAAAGTACATGCTAGATCTACTGGACCATACACTGCTGTTACACAACAACCTTTAGGTGGTAAAGCACAAAGAGGTGGTCAAAGATTTGGAGAAATGGAAGTCTGGGCACTTGAAGCTCATGGAGCACCATATGCCTTACAAGAGATGCTAACTATTAAATCGGATGATGTAAAAGGTAGATCAAGTGCTTACAAAGCTATCATCCACGGTGAAAAGATTGAGAGTGTAAATGTACCTGAATCATTTAAAGTATTGATAAAGGAACTAAATGCTCTATGTCTAAATATGGAATTAATTTCTAAGAACTCAGAGGAGGTCGTAGAATAATGAATAACAAAAGAAATATATTTGAAAATTTTGATGCTCTAAAACTAACATTGGCTTCTCCTGAGCAAGTCTTAGATTGGTCATATGGTGAGGTAACAAAAGCTGAAACCATTAACTATAGAACATTCAGAGCTGAACCAGATGGTCTTTTCTGTGAGAAGATATTTGGTCCTACTAAAAACTATGAATGTTACTGTGGTAAGTACAAAAAGATCAGATACAAGGGAATAGTTTGTGATAAATGTGGTGTTGAAGTAACAACAAAAGACGTAAGAAGAGAAAGGATGGGTCATCTTAAGTTAGCTGTACCTGTTGCACACGTATGGTTTGCATATGGTATTCCTAACAAAATGTCCATTGTCTTGAATATGTCTCACAAAAAACTTCTCTCTGTAATCTATTACACAAGATACATGGTAGTAGAGTTAGATGTAGAGAAAAGAAAAGATATTCTCGTTAAAGTTGAAGAATTAAGAAAATCTGATATTGAAGGATTACAAACTGAACTTGATGAGGAGTTGAAAGTAACATCAGAGATGTTTGATAAAGATTTAAAGGATCTTAAGAAAGCGAAGGAGACTTCAGATTTTAAAGTAAGTCAGTTAGATCATAAAAAGAAGCAAACTCTTGCAAAGATTAGAAGAGAATATGCAGAAAAACAAGAAGAGTTAGATGCTTTCTATGCAAAATTACAACAAGTAGTGGAGAAAGTAGAAGTAGGTTCTGTATTAACAGAAGATGAATATATTGATTTGGATGATAGAGGATTACTCTTCTTTAATGCGATGATGGGTGCAGAAGCAGTTAAGAAACTTCTCGAGAATTTAGATATAGAGAAGGAGCTTAAGGATTTAAGAAGACAAGCTAAGAAAGAAAAGGGTGAGAAGAAAGCTTCTACTATTAGAAGGATTCAATATTTAGAAGGATTCAAGCTAAACAAATTAGATCCAAGTTGGATGGTTATTGATATATTACCAGTGCTTCCACCAGATCTAAGACCTATCATCCCTCTATCAGGAGGTAAATTTGCTACATCTGATCTAAATGATTTGTATAGAAGAATCATTAACAGAAATAATCGTTTAGCAAGATTAATAGAGATTGGAGCACCTGATGTAATTCTTAGAAATGAGAAGAGAATGCTTCAAGAGTCTGTAGATGCAGTTATCGATAACTCTCACAGACCATCCAAGCCAATGATGAACAACAAGAGGTTGCCTTACCAGTCATTAACAGATGATCTAAGAGGTAAGAAAGGTATCTTCAGAAAGAATCTTCTTGGTAAACGTGTAGACTACTCTGGTCGTGCAGTAATTGTAGGAGATCCAAGTTTGAAATTAGATCAATGTGGTTTGCCAAAATCAATAGCATTAGAAATGTTTAAACCTTTTGTAATAAATCAACTTTTGGAAAAAGAGATCGCTCCAAATGTAAGAATTGCAAAAGATATGATAGAAGAAGAGCAGGAAGTAATCTGGGACCTTCTTGAAACTGTAATTGATGGAAAACCAGTATTACTTAACCGTGCACCAACATTACACAAGTATAGTATTCAAGGATTCTTCCCAAGACTTGTAGAAGGTGAAGCAATTAGGTTACACCCATTGGTATGTAAAGCATTTAATGCTGACTTCGATGGAGACCAAATGTCTGTTCACGTACTTCTTACAAAAGAAGCTCTTGAGGAAGCAAAGAGAGACGTTATGGCTTCTAAAAATATTGTAAACATATCAAACGGACAAGTATTAGCTACTCCTGCAAAGGATATGTTAATCGGTTTCTACCTAATGACTGATATGAATGAAGTAGAAAATCCTAGAATGTTTGCATCTGCAGATCTTGCAGTAAAGGCATACGAAAGAGATCTCATGGCTATAGATGAAATGATATTAGTAAATATTGGTGGAGAGGTAGTAAAAACTTCTGCAGGAAGATGTATCTTTAATAGAGCTCTTCCAAAGGGATACAAGTTTGTAAATGAGAGAGTAAGTGGTGGAACTATCTCCGATATTGTAGAAGAAATTAAGGACAAATATCCATTAGACGTAGTAGTAGAACTTCTTGATAATCTTAAGTTAATGGGTTTCAACTATGCTACAGATTTAGGATTCTCATTCGCTATCGAAGATTGTGATGTCGATTTCGATGTACAAACTGGTATTAAAGCAATGGAAGAGAAAGATCTTCAATTACAAGAGAACTACTTACAAGGTTTAATCACAGAGAAAGAAAAGATTAATCTTTCTACTGAGATGTGGAATGATTTTGCAAATGATATTGCAGAAGAAGCATGGAAGACATTAGACAAGAACAACTCAGTATATGAAATGGTTGAATCTAAAGCTAATGGTGGAAAGATTCAGGCAAGACAGGTACTTACCATTAAGGGTGTTGTTAGAGACTCTAGAGGTAACTGGGTACCACTTCCAATTAAAGGAAACTACCGTGACGGTTTAAGTGCATTTGAATACTTTGTAGCTGCAAATGGTGGTAGAAAAGGTATCGCAGATAGATCTCTTAGAACTTCATCTTCAGGATACTTAACTAGAAAGTTAGTTGATGTTGCTCATGATGTAATCGTAAGATTCGATGATTGTGGATATGAAGGAGAAGGTATTACAATTAAGAGAAGTGATGATAGAAGGTTAGAATATGTACAAAGAATCTTTGGAAGAGTTGTTTCAAAGGATATTACAGATTCTAAGGGTGAAGTCTTAGTAAAAAAGGGAGAATATATTACAAGAGAAGTATCTGAAAAGATTGATGCTGATGGAATAGATGAGGTCGCAGTAAGAACACCAATCCTTTGTAAAGCACCTATGGGTATATGTAAGAAGTGTTACGGTCTAAATCTAGAAAACAGTAAAGAGATAGATATGGGTAAAGCAGTTGGAGTAATTGCAGCTCAATCTATTGGTGAACCAGGTACACAAATGACTATGCAGACATTCCACAAGGGTGGTGTACAAGCAACAGACATTACTCAAGGTTTACCAAGAATTGAAGAACTCTTTGAAGCTAGATCTCCAAAGGCAGAAGCAGAAATTGCCTCTATCAATGGACAAGTACATATTGAAAGAGCTGAAGATGATTCTGCAACTATTACAATTATTGGATCTAAAAATATTGTAAGAGACTACATAATCTCTGATGCAAAGAATGTATTAGTAAGTGATGGTGCACAAGTAAAAGGTGGTCAGGCAATATTCATTGATTCTGAAGAAATGGAAAAGCAAGCACCATATGATGCAGTTGCAAAGATAGAAGGTGGAATCTTAACACTCTCTGGAGATATTAAAGCAGAGGAAGTAATAACCGTGCTACCAAATGTTAACATTTTGGTAAACGATGGAGATGAAATAAAGGCAGGAGATCAGATTACCGAAGGAGCTGTAGACCCAAAGAAACTTGCAGATGTTGCAGGTATTCTTAGAGCTCAGAAGTATATACTTGATCAAGTACAGAAAGTATTTAATGAGCAAGGTGTATCTATTGGAGATATTCACGTTGAAATCATCATTAGACAGATGGCTAGACTTGGAAAAGTCTTGGAAACTGGTGATAGTGATTACCTAGTAGGTTCACTTGTAAATCGCTTCATATCTTTAGCAAAGAATGAAATACTTCTCTCTGAAGAAAAGAGAAAAGCATTAGTAGTTCCAAAGCTATTAGGTATTAAAGCTTCAGCACTACATACTGAGAGTTTCCTTTCTGCTATGTCATTCCAAGAGCAGGTAAGAGTTTTAACAAATAGTGCAATCTTAGGTAAAACCGACTACTTAAGAGGTATGAAAGAGAATGTAATAATCGGTAGAAGAATCCCTTCTGGAGAAGACGCTAAGATCGAAGAAATAAAAAATCTAGAAGAGATTAAATTTTAGTTGATTTTGTTGTATAATACGAACCATGCCAACGATTAACCAGTTAGTAAGAAAACCAAGAGAGAGTAAAAGGAAGAAGACATCGCATATTGCGCTGGCTACAAACTTCAATCCTCTCAAGAATAGATATAAGAAAGCAAAGAATCCTTTTAAGAGAGGTGTATGTTTGCAAGTCAAAACTATGACTCCTAAGAAGCCTAACTCTGCATTACGTAAAGTAACAAGAGTAAGGTTATCTAATGGAATGGAAGTTACTGCATACATCCCTGGAGAGGGTCATAATCTTCAAGAGCACTCTGTTGTTCTTCTTAAAGCAGGAAGAAAGAGAGACCTCCCAGGTGTAAAGTACATCGTAGTGAGAGGTAAGTATGATACTGCAGGAGTAAAAGGAAGACAGAAAGCTAGATCGAAGTATGGTGCTAAAAGACCTGAAAACGAATAATAATATTTTAAAGTATATTTAATGAGAGGTAAGAGAGCAAAGAAAAGAGTTATATCAAAAGATAGAAAATACAATGATGAGATCATTGGAAGACTTATCAACAAAGTAATGCAAGGTGGTAAAAAAACAGTTGCTGAAGAATTGGTATATACTGCTTTAGAATCTGGTGCTGATAAGAGTAAGACACCAGTTATTGAATTCTTACATACTGCAATAGATAACATCAGACCAGCTCTTGAGATCAAATCAAGAAGAGTAGGTGGTGCTAACTATCAAGTACCTGTACCTGTAAGTCCTAGGAGACAAGAGACACTATCAGTTAGATGGTTAGTAGACTATGCTAGATCTAAAACTGGTAAGTCTTTTGAGAAATTACTTGAGGCAGAGTTACTAAGTGCATTTAATGGAGAAGGTGATGCAGTAAAGAAGAAGTTCGATGTAGAAAGAATGGCAGAAGCAAATAAAGCATTTGCACATTTTAGATGGTAATACTTTGTATTAAGTGAAATTGAAAAGGAAGGGTAACACCTTCCTTTTTTTTTACTTTGTACTCTCTATTCTTTCCCAACCACTCTCTGGCATATCCTTTTTAAGGATTACTCTCTCCCAATATATTTTAATCCAAGTTACAAGCCTTACAGGGAATAGGTATAAAGACCAGAGAAGTTCTCTTAGATCAGTAGCATACCTTAATACAAAGAATACGTAGTTTAGTTCGATAAATATACTTCTGCTTTGTCTATCTTTTTTGAATACTCCCATCTTTTCTAATTGAATAAAACCACCTAAAGATCTTACTTTCTGTTTGTAATAGTCTTTTAAATTTGTTGGATATTTAACAACACATTTTGCAAATGGGGCATACGATATCTGAAGACCTTTGTTTCTAATTGAATATGAAATATATGCATCATCAGAAAGTACATTCTTGGGTATATCAAAATCTATTCTTCGTGTCGCCATGATATAACCACTCATAGGAAAGAAGGTATCCTTGCTTGTAAAGAAGTTCTCTCTCTTCTCTGACATAGTTGAAACTCTTCTGTGATGTGCAGCATCAGATAGTAGATGTCCCCAATATCCCATCATATTACTCTTAGAATCTCCAGATATTGGTCTACCACTTACTCCACCTATCTCATCATATTTGAATGGTTCTAGTAAATATTTAACTGAATCTTTTTCAAAATATGTATCACCATCAGTAAATATTAAAATATCTCCCTTTGCCCTCTCTATTGCCATCTTTAAAGCATATGGTTTACCCTTTTGAGGATCCTGTATTTGGATATACTGCTTACTGTTAAGACCAAGATCTTTAGCAGCTTTTAAACCAGCGTCTAATGTTTCTTTATCTGGTGATATTTGTAATATCTCAAATGGATCTGTAATACCTGAATACCTTGTATCACCAATGCATTTGATGCATTTCCCTACGGTATGCGGTTCTTTCCAAGATGTTATTATTACGGTAGTCATTCTCGATTATATCTACTTAGGTAATAAAAAAAAAGGAGGCAATGCCTCCTTTTCAACATCAAATGAAAATTACTCTTCAGCTTCCTCTGAATTCTCAGTAGATTCTGCGACCTCTGTACCTTCTGCTGCTACTGGAGCAATATCTTCAACCTTTTGAGCCTCAGTGATAGTTGCAATAGCTGCAGTCTTAATATCATCATTAATCAATGTCATACCCTCTGGTAATTGAATATCTTCAACTGTAATTGTTTGTCCTGGTGCTGTTAACTCTGAAATATCAATCTCAATTTCAGCCTTAAGTTTGTTTAACTGACATCTAACATCAATACTATCCAAAGGATTTACCAATATACCCAAGTTATTCTTAACTGCTGGAGAAACACCTACTAATGTGAATGGTATAGTAAATACCATTGATGCATTCTCATCAATCTCAAAAATTGAAATATGATTGATCTCTCCTGTAACAGAATGAATATCAAAATCTTTTACTAAACATTTAAATTCCCTTCCATCAAACTCTGCATCAAGAATAGTTGTGGATGTAGCATGCCTGTATAGCCATTCTGCATCTGTTCTCTCTAGTGTAGCATTGAAGGATTCTGTTTTAGAATTATAGATTACTGCAGGTATCTGGTTATGACTTCTTAAAGATCTAACCTTCTTACCAGTAATTTCTCTTTTTTGTAGTGTTAATTTTTTCATAGCGAGTGAAAGTATATCAGAGTTAAAGCCTTTTTGCAATTCATTTTTCTATTCTAAAAGGTAATCTTTTTGTTTCTCAGGATCAACTAATTCATATATCTTTCTGTTGTATTCCTCCTTCGTTTTTACCTCCATAATTGGTCTTACTGGTTCAACCTTTATTGGTAATTTAGTTATCAATCTTTCTGAATCTTTTTCAGACATGCTTTCAGTATTAATAGCTATTGTAAAATCTTTTCCCTTTCCCATGTAATCCTTAAAATATTGATCGTCTACAATATATGGATATTCATACTTTCCCACTTTATTATGTTGGTCTGCATGAACATATCCACCCTTCAATTTAAGAAAGAGAAATGGGTATCCAGTATATACTTCTTCCCCTACGGGCTCTTTTTTAAAAGCGAAAGTCATGAATATGTATTCAATATCGTCCCAAGCAATATTTTGTCTACCGTTTTTAAAATTAAAGCCAGAGTCATTAATAACAGTTAAATTCTTTCCTACCTTAGCTCGAATAAATATTGCCCATATCCCAAAGATAAACAACGCGAGACCAAAGAGTACTAAAAAGATTTGCTCCTGAAAAGGTTCATAGTAGAAGAGTCCAACATATAGACATGCTATTGAAAACGAAAAAAACGATAGTTCACTAAAGATAAAGGAGGGTAAAGATTGGTAACCGTTTGAGAATGGAGGTGCAATAACTATCTTCTTCATATGTAAATTTGTTAAGTTATTCCAAATTGTATCTCCATCTTTAAATATTTACAAATATCTCTTGACGGAATATTCTCTAGACCATATACTTTAGCAGGTAATCTTTAGGAGTGCTAATATGCAGAGTATTACAGAAAGACAGAAAAGGATATTAATGGCCATCATAGAGGAGTTCATGGAGAGTGCTGATGAAGTAGGCTCTCTTTCTCTTTTAGAAAGGCATAACCTTGGTGTAAGTCCTGCTACCATTAGGAATGAAATGGCAAAATTAATGGACTTAGGACTCTTAGAGAAAAGTCATATTTCTTCTGGTCGTTTTCCAACAGATCAGGCCTTGAGGATGTATGTTAGTAATGTATTAAATAGTAGCTCTTTAAATCCATTAATTACTGTAGAAATAAGGCAAGGGATATTTAGGGATAGATTCTCTAAGGATGCGGTATTAAACTCAGTACTAAATATTCTTTCTGAAGAGACTGAATCCGTAGTCTTTGTTGTAATAGATGGAATATCTAGATATTGGGGACTCTCCAATATCTTTAAATATGAAGAATTAAGAGATTGGGAAAAGGTCATGAGGATTGTAAACATACTTGAAGATAAAGATTTTTTGGTAAATATGATGAGTAGATATAGTGGGTCTGGTGTCTCTTTACTAATTGGTGAGGAATCTGGAATAAAAGATTTAGAAGGTTGTTCCATGGTTTTTACCAACCTTCCATTCTGGGATACCAATGATGCCCATATTGGAATACTTGGTTCAAAGCGTATGGACTATGCTAGATGTGTACCGGCTCTTCGTGAAGTACAAAGCGCTATGCGCAATGCAATGAAGGGTTGGAATTAAAATATTTTTCAATATCAATGAACAAAAATGTAAATACACAGGGTGTAATAGATAAAAATAGCGAAGAGGTTAAGCACTTGCAAGAAGAGATTGCCAACCTTCGGGCTCAAATTAATGATTTAGCCTTGATAATTGATAAGGTTGAAGATGAGAAATTGGAAATCACAAATAGTCTTAAAAGAGCTTTAGCAGACTATCAAAATCTAGAAGCTAATACTCAAAAAAGATTAAATCTAATGTATCTACAATCTAGGAAATCACTCGCAGAGAAATTAATACCTGTAGTTGATGATATGACAATGGCTATTAAAGCTAAGGAGGAAGTTTTGTTTGATGAAAAAGGTCAAGCATGGGTAAATGGTGTTGTTGAATTACTTAGTAAGATGGAAAAAGGTTTAGAAGATTTAGGTATAAAGAAATATATCCCTAACTATGGTGATCTTTTTGATCCTTCAATACATGAGGCTTTAGCTGTGATTGAAAATGAAAAGGAAGGAATTGTATTTGAATGTATTCAACCTGGTTACATACTTGATGAGGTGGTAATTAGACCTTCAAGAGTAGTAGTAACAAAGGGAAATATAAAGTAAATAATTTTTAATAATAATATATATGGGAAAAATCATAGGAATAGACCTAGGAACAACCAATAGTGCAATGGCATTTATGTCTGGTGGAAAACCTAACATCATTGCAAATGCACAAGGAGGGAGACTTACTCCATCTATTGTCGCTATCGATGATAAAGGTGAGACTCTTGTTGGATCTCCTGCAAAAAATCAAGCTGTTACAAATCCAGAGGGAACAGTTTACTCTGTAAAGAGATTAATCGGTAGATCATGGGATGATCCAGAAGTACAAAAGGACAAAGAATTACTTCCATTTGAAATGAGGAAATCTAAAAGTGATGGTATCGAGGTTAAGATGGGTAGTAATTGGTATACACCTCAAGAGATATCTGCAAAGATATTGGCAAAGATGAAAAAGGATGCCGAGGAGTTCCTTGGAGAGAAGGTTACAGAAGCAGTTATTACTGTTCCTGCATATTTTGATGACTCTCAAAGACAAGCAACGAAGGATGCTGGTAAGATCGCAGGTTTAGAAGTAAAGAGAATAGTAAACGAACCAACAGCAGCAGCATTGGCATATGGTTTAGACAAAAACAAAGATGAAAAGATAGCAATCTTTGACTTAGGTGGTGGTACCTTTGATATTTCAATACTTGAGATTGGAGATGGTGTATTCGAAGTACTTTCTACCAATGGTGATACACACTTAGGTGGTGATGATTTTGATCAAGCCATAATTGATAAATTAGCTAAAGATTTTAAAGATAGTGAAGGTGTAGATCTCAAAGAAGATAGAACTGCTTTGCAAAGACTTAAGGAAGGTGCAGAGAAAGCAAAAATTGAGCTTTCTACTTCAGAAGAAACTGAAATTAATATTCCTTACATTACTGCAACCTCTAGTGGACCTAAACATCTAAAGGTCACTATGACTAGATCAGATTTGGAGAAATTAACTGCAGACTTAATAGAAAAGACTGTTCAGCCATGTCAGAAAGCCTTGAAGGATGCAGACTTAAGTCTAGATGATGTAGATCAGGTATTACTAGTTGGAGGTATGACAAGAATGCCTGCTGTCATAAAGAAAGTAAAGGAAATCTTTGGTAAAGAACCTAACAAAACTGTAAACCCTGACGAAGTTGTAGCAGTTGGAGCAGCTGTACAAGGTGGAGTCTTAGGTGGCGATGTAAAAGATATAACCCTATTAGATGTAACCCCTCTATCTCTTGGTTTAGAAACATTAGGTGGAGTTATGACAAAATTAATAGATCGAAATACAACAATTCCTGTAGAAAAGAAACAGATATTTAGTACTGCAGCTGATAATCAACCTGGTGTAGAGATTCATATTCTTCAAGGTGAGAGAGAAATGGCTTCAGACAACAAGACCTTAGGAAGATTCATTTTAGATGGTATTCCACCTGCACCAAGAGGAGTACCTCAGATTGAAGTTCAATTTGCAATTGATGCTAATGGTATTTTAAATGTGAATGCTAAGGATTTAGCAACAAACAAAGAGCAAAAGATTACCATTACAGCATCTACAGGACTTAAGGATGAAGAAATTGAAAAGATGGTAGAAGAGGCTGCAAAACATGCAGAGGAAGATAAAAAGAAGAGGGAGAGAGCAGAGAAGAGAAACAATGCGGATTCACTCTGTTTCAATATAGAAAAGCTCTTAGAGGAAAACGGTGATAAGGTAGAATCAGATGAAAAGAAAGATCTTGAGGAAGGTGTTAAGACTGTAAAAGATATAATCTCTAAAGATGATTTTGACCAAGAGAAGCTTGAGGAAGAAGTTGAGAAATTAACAAAGAAGATGCAAGAAGTAAGCAAAAAGATGTACGAAAAAGCATCTAAAGCTTCTGAGGAAAAGAAAGACGAAGAGAAAAAAGAGAAGGACGAAGAAGTAAAAGAAGGTGAAGTTGTAGAGTAATATCTTCGAACAAAAGGGAGGCTTGGCCTCCCTTTCTCTTTTTGCTAAGATATTTACAACTAAATAATTCTTTTTCTGCCATAAATATATGTTGAATGACAACACCAAGATGAATACTACAAGAGATGGTATGGATCTTTCCTTTTTTCAAAGAATACTTTCATATGTACTCTTCTTTATTATCCCTTGGTTTGTAATACCACTACCATGGGATACTACAGAACAAGTCAGAGTAACATTCTTCTTAGTAATTTCTTTGCTAATACTTCTTCTGGAATTTGTTAAATGGATTTGGGATGGAAAAATTACAATGCTTCGATCTTCATTGGATAAAATTGTTTTTGTCTTACTTACAACATTCGTAATATCTTCGATATTCGCATTAGACAAATGGACTTCTATATGGGGTATGGATGGTAGATTAGGTACTGGGTTACTATCAATATTTACTCTAATGGTAATATTTTTTATTGGTAGAGGATTCCTTTCTAAGAAAGAATATGTACTTAAATCTATTGAACTATTTCTGTTAGGAATATCTACTACCGTAGTATTAAGTTTTTTGACAGTTTTCAAAGTAAATGTCTGGGGTTGGATACCATACGCGAAGGAATTATTCTTACCAGGATTACCACTTACTTTCTATTCAAATGAATTAATTCTCATATCAGGAGTATTGATATTTTTGGGTACTGTACTTGTAATAGCATATCTAAGAGAAAAGAAAGTACAAAAGATTCTATTACCATTCGTAGGTATATTTTTGGGTTTTGTATCAATCGTAATGTTTTCTATGATGCAAGGCGTAGTATTACCTATATTAATTGCAATAACTGTATTACTAACCTCCTTGCTTCTTTTTATAAAATTAGAAAAAGGTCTGAGATTTCTTCCAGTAATATTATCTGTCCTCTCTGTTATATCCCTTATCTTTTCCATTGGTCTACAATATGATTCGTTCAAAAATGCAATAGTAGGGGAATCATATGAAGTAGTTACCCCTATAAACTTAGCATCTGATCTTTCATGGAATGTTTCTAGTGGAGTAATAGTAAACAATTTCTTTAGAGGTCTTGTAGGTTTAGGAAATGACTCTTTTTCAATTGCATATAACCAATTTAAACCCTCAGTACCTTCGGTAATATCTTTAGGAAGTTCAAGTTTTGTTGCTTCTTCGAATGAGGTCTTTACTACATTGGCTAATAGGGGAATTGTTGGTGTTGTTGTTTGGCTCTTAGTAGGTTTAGCTATTCTAAAACTATTTGTTTTAGATATATCTTCGAAGACGCAAGAGAGTTTACTTCTACTGCTTTTAGAAATTTCAACAATATTAATGTATCTAGGATCTTTCTTTGTATCTTACTCATTCCTTTTGTATTTTGTATTTTTTGTATCATTACTTTTTGTTGTATTAATGAGAAATCATATATACAAACAAGACGAACAGTTCATTTTGAAATTCTGGGCTGTTAATGTAGGTGGTGTATCGCAAGATGTAAACAAAACAATTAGTAGTGTTAACTGGTTTCTTACAGGAGTAATGGTCTTGGTTGTATTCTCAGCCTTAATGTCCTTAGGTTCTAGAACGGTATCTGTATTATATGCGATTAGAGCAGAGGCTTACAGTGTAGAGGAGAACAGGAAATTTGCAGAGAAAAATGAGGAAATATCCTTGGATCAAAAAGAGGAATATTTTGGAAAAATGATCTCCTACTATGATAAAGCATTAAGTTACGATTCAACTAATCCAATATTTAACAGAAAAGCCGCAAGTACAGCACTAGATATGATGTCTGTATTAACAGAAAGATACAAGAATGCTTCTGAAGAAGAAAAAACATCGATACTTTCTGAGATATCTAATTGGAAAAATGTAGCCATTGATCTTTCAAGAGAAGCTATTAATACTTCCTCATTTACGTATCCTAACTGGTATGTAAGAGCCTCAATGTATACAGGATTTTTAAGTATTGGTCTTTCTGACTATGGTGAGGATGCTCTCTTTGCTCTTCAAAGATGTATCCAATTAAATCCCTTGGATTTTCAATCCTACTATCTTGCAGGTCAAATATATATGATTAAAGAGGACTATGAGAAAGCCCTCTCTGCATTTGCTTCTGCATTAAGTATCAATGGGCAACATGTACAATCTTTGGTACTCTCTGCAAACATATTAAACGAGCAAGGTGATACGAAAAATGCAATATCATATTTAGAAGCCGCAAAAAAAATACTTGAGGTAAACAAGCTAGAAAAGGACCCTTTGTATGAAAATATAGTCAAAAATCTTGAAGAACTCGGTGCTGGTAATTCTCCAGTAGAAGAAAGTTCTGAGAAAAAGGAAGAGGAATCACTTACTGATGATATTCAACCATTAGAGTAGGGATATTACTTGAATATATTTGTATTCATTTTCAAGAAGGGAAATCTCTTTGACCAACTCTTTAGTGTCCATTACTTCTATTCCGAGATATGTAAGAGTTTCTTCTTTTGAACCATGTATCTTTTTTGAAAGATATCTGTTTAATTCCATTTTCTCTCTTGAGGAACTCTTAAGAGGAATTATCTTTTTCCCTATATCCCGATCCTTAAGATTGTTTCTTTTCACTAGATATTCGATCAATTCAAGAAATGGAGAATAGAATCCAACCTCTATTTGACTCTCAAGTATCTGTTTGTTCTCAATATTCCAACCTTTAAAATATTGAATACTAATATTTAATTTAGTACAGCTACTGTGTGTGTATCCACTTGTACTTATTCTTCCACATACCAAACAGAGAGGTAAAGATCTTGGTATGTCTCTCAAACATTTTTCACAAATATGCCTACCCACTTTACAACAAAAAATACATTCTTTCGGAAGTAGAATATCAAAAAGTGACATATACAGAGTATATACGGAAGATATTAAAAATATTTGATAAATGGGTTCGTTTCCATTATGATATTATTCGCTAATTAGATATTGATTAAGAGAATTGTGATTAAAAAGAACAGTGTTTTTACAGTAATGCTACTACTCCTCTTCACTAAGATTTTAGGCTTTTGGAAGCTAAGGATTTTTGCACAACTCTTTGGTGCATCTCATGAATTAGATATCTTTTGGGCATCATTTACTATTCCAGATATCATCTTTATGGTATTAGTTGCAGGTTCTATTAATGCTGCAATTATTCCAATACTCAGTGACGTTTTGTATGACAAAGGTAAGGACAGTTTTAACAAATTGTTCCAACAGTTAACCCTAATTTTCTTTGGAATATCATTTGTAGTACTTACTCTACTACTGATCTTTGCAGAGCCAATTACTAACTGGGTTATCACTAATGACTATGCAAGTACTGCATTTAATATGTCTTACAGAATAACTGAATCTGACTTCAATCTCTTCATTACGCTTTTTAGAATAGGGATACTCTCTCCATTGTTCTTGAGTATTAGTGGCTTTATCACTGCATATTTACAAGTAAGAAAACAATTCTTTGTAACATCTTTAGCACCTCTCTTTTACAATGTAGCAATGATTGCAGGTACATATATTTTGGTTACTTTTTTTGAGTTAGGAGTAGAAGCAATTGCAATATCTGCTGTAATAGGGTCATTCATACATCTATGCGTTCAAGTACCTTTACTACTTAAATATTACAAAGAGGATGAAGCTAAGAATTTGCATATAACCGAAATATTCCAAGGATCATATATTGGGAAAGCGTTTAAACTCGCTGTTCCAAGAATGTTAGGTGTATTAGGAGAACAGTTTAATACCATTGTTAATACATTCATAAGTTTTACATTAACTGCAGGTACTCTTAGTGCATATAGATTTGCATATAGTTTACATTTGTTTCCTATAAACATTATTGGTAGTGCAGTTGCACAAGTAGCATTACCAGATTTTGCACAATACTGTTGTAAGAATGAAAATGGAATGTTTAAGAAAGCATTTAATGATGCAATTCAATTAGCATTGTATTTAGTACTACCAATTGTAGCTGTAATGTTGGTATTGAGATTACCAATTGTACGTTTAATATATGGTACTGGAGCATTTGACTGGCAAGATACACTTTTAACAGCTTGGACATTAGCCCTGTTATCGATATCAATAATTGGGCAAACAGTGGTTCAAATTGTACTTAGAGCTTTCTATGCTATGAAAGATACATGGAGACCTTTAATTGCAATTACTGTTGGAATAGTAGTAAATCTTTTAGGTGCATACTACTTTACTAATTTCTTTAGCCATTACTACGACTGGAGACCAATATTAGAACAGGTATGGGTACAGGTAGCTAGTGCTAATGGAGATGGCGTACTTTCTGTTCTTAAATCTTTTGTAGGAGATACTGCTAAATGGATGACTACTAGAGGAGACTCTAAATTGGCAGTTGGTGGATTAGCTTTTAGTTTAAGTCTTTCATATTTTGTACAAATGATACTTTCAGTATATCTACTTAACAAAAACAGAAAGGTAGTATCCTGGAAAGACACCTTCTATCCAACCTTACTTAAAATTCTAAATACCTTGATAATGATGTTGGGTATGTATCTTGTATTTAGATTGTTTGATTTCCAATTAGATACTACTAGAACAATATATATTGTAATTCTAAGTGCAGTAGTATCAATATATGGTGCGATATCATACTTAATAGGGTCAAAGATATTCTCTCCTGAAGAATTTAAACATGTAGAAGGACTAGTTAAGTCATTCAAGAAGAGATTTGTAACTGGTAACAACCTTACATAGATGAAAGCACGTAGAACACTCCGAACTGTTTTTTTGATACTCATAGTCCTTTTACTCTCAATAGTCTTTGCTGTAACTGTACTACTCTTCAAATATGTCAAATGGGAAGAAACATTCGAAGCCAGCATTGTAGAAGAGAATGTTGCAACTATAGATGAGAATATATTCACGATATTAAAGGAAAGATTTTCATCTTTTACCTTGTCTGATTTAAATACACAGGTATTAACTCTTTCTCCAAAAGAAGTTGGAATATTAGCGATGTCTGTTGCTAAAAAAAATATTCAAGAACCTTTCAGTATTAAAAGAATATATACAGAACCAGGCAAAGGAAATTGGAATATGTATATTGAGATATCATACAAGGAATATACAGTATGGTTCTCTGTTGATTTAAACAAAGATAATATACAGACTGCCCAGCTATACGTTACAAATGTAAAGGTTGGACCATATTCCTTAGGTAGCAATTTTAAGATCTTGGAAATGATTAACCTTGGTATTGCTAATTCATTGCTTACGGTAAATGAAAATGGTTTCTCTGGAAGATATTTTGAAAATATTGAACTTCTAGAAGATAGTATGGTTATTAAAGGCTCTAGATATTGACATTTGTTTCTCCTAATCCTAAAATCTTTAGCAGTCGCATTTAATATTTGCTAAATAAATTTTTACTTAATAAATATGTCTAGCGAAATAAATATATCCCCGTTAGGAAGTCGTGTTTTAGTAAAACCTCAAGAAGTTCAGGAAAGAACTCCAGGAGGACTTGTAATTCCACCAAGTGCATCTGAAGATAAAAGATCTGGATTTGGTGAAGTTGTAAAACTCGGATCTGGCAAGGATAAAGATGGTAAGGCTATTAAGTTTGATGTAAAAGTAGGAGATAAGGTATATTTCAAAAAATATTCACCTGAAGAAATAGAAGTTGATGGTAATGATCTCTTAATTCTTGATACTGAAGATATACTTGCAGTAGCTAAATAACTTAAATTTAATAGATATACAATATGGCAAAATCAATAATATATGATGAGGAAGCAAGAAAAGCATTAAAATCTGGTGTAGATACAATAGCTAATGCTGTTAAGACCACATTAGGACCAAAAGGTAGAAATGTAGCAATTGCTAAATCATTTGGATCTCAGGTAGTTACAAAAGATGGTGTAACAGTAGCAAAAGAGATAGAAGACAAAGATCCATTTAAAAATGTAGGTGTAGAAATGATGAAAGAAGCATCTAGAAGAGTTAATGATCTTGCAGGAGATGGTACAACCACTGTAATTGTATTAGCACAATCTATAGCTAACGCTGGTTTTAGAAATGTAACAGCAGGATCTAACCCAATTGCTTTAAAAAGAGGTTTGGACAAGGGTGTTGATGTTGTAGTAGAAGCTTTACAGAAATCTGCAAAAAAGATTAATGGTAAAGAAGAAATATCTCAAGTAGCTACAATATCCTCAAACAATGATAAAGAGTTGGGTAAGATGATTGGAGATGTATTTGCTAAGGTAGGTAAGGATGGCGTTATCACTGTTGAAGAAGCTAAGGGATTCTTAGATGAGATTGAATATACAGAAGGTATGCAATTTGATCAAGGATATGTAAGTTCATACTTCATTACTGATGCTGAGTCTCAAGAGAGTGTAATGGACAATCCATATATCTTTGTTACAGACAAGAAGCTTTCTACATTACAAGATATTCAAGCAATAGCTGAAAAAGTACTTGCAGCAGCAGATAGACCTTTAGTTATTATTGCAGATGATATCGAAAATCAAGCATTAGCAACTCTAGTTGTAAACAAATTAAGAGGAACTCTTAATGTAGTTGCTGTAAAAGCTCCAGGATTTGGAGATAGAAAGAAAGAGATGCTTAAAGATATTGCAGTAGTAACAGGTGCAGAATATATCTCTGAAGAAGTAGGAAAGACTCTTGATTCTGTAGGTCTAACTGATCTTGGAAGTGCGAAAAAGGTTATTATCAGTAAAGAGAATACTGTAATTGTAGAAGGAATGGGAAATGAGAAAGAAATAAAGAAGAGAATCTCTGAATTAAAAGCTCAGATTGAATCTACAACATCCGACTATGACAAAGAGAAATTACAAGAAAGACTTGCAAAGATTTCTGGAGGAGTTGCAGTTATTAAAGTCGGTGCAGCCTCTGAAGTAGAAGCTAAAGAGAAAAAACAAAGAGTAGAAGACGCTATACATGCAACTAGAGCCGCCATAGAAGAGGGTGTTGTAGTTGGTGGAGGTTTAGCTTTACATAATATGAGTAAATCATTGGAGAAGGTTAACCTTGATGATCCTGATGAGCAATTAGGTGTTGAGATTCTTAAGAGTGTATTAAGTGAACCTCTAAAACAGATTGCAAAGAATGCTGGTAAGGATGGTGCAGTAATTGCTTCTAACTGTCATGATAATGTCGGTTACAATGCTAAAACAGATGAGTATGTAGATATGCTTGAAACAGGAATAATTGATCCTGTAAAAGTAACAAGACTTGCTCTTGTAAATGCAGCATCTGTTGGAACAATGTTAATCACAACAGAAGCAGTAGTAGCAGAAATCCCAGAAGAGAAGGGATCTGCAAATATGACTCCTGATATGTCTGGAATGCAAGGAATGATGTAATACATATTACATATCCTTTAAGTTAAGACCCCGTACGGGGTCTTTTCTTTAATACTTAACTTCCTGAGCAACAAGTTTACCTAATATATTCTCAGTAGATTCACCTTCATATCTTTTTAATTCTAAAGATTCATATCCTCTCGATATATAGAAATCACCATGTTTGGGTGTACTTTCTCTTGAAATAAAGAGAATACCATTTAGGAGAAAATTAGGAATATTGGTATGTGTAAGCTTGCTATCTACTGCAATAATTTCAGAATATTGTTTAGAAATCCACTCAGGACATGAGTAGTAATAGTTTGTTTGAGAAGAATTAAACCTCGCAGGAGATGGAATACTAGTAAACAATGGAACTCTAATATCTGAAATATTACCACCTTCAGGTATATGCTCTTCAAGTAATTGAGACTTAGATACCTGTAGTGCGTCTGCAAGTTGTTCTAACTTCTTAAGTGGTGAACTAGCAGACCTTTCATATCTAGAAACCATTTCCCAAGATACACCAACCTTATCCGCTAATTGTTGTTGTGTTAAATTACTTCTTTCTCTGTATCTTCTAATATTTTCCCCTATATAATTGCGATTCATATTTAAGAATTGTAGGCAATTATTATGGTATTCAATATAGAAGGAAGATTCTTCTTTAAGAAATGGTTTTAAACCAGTTCTCCTTTAACCATCTCTTCGAAAGAGTATATATTTCGTCTAGATCCCTTTTTTGAAATTCCTTCCTTATCACATTACCTCTGTGTGGATGCGAATATATTTGATTAAGAGGAGAATTAAAACCATGAGTATAGTGGCAAAGCTCATGTACGATCGTTGATCTAACTACATATTCGGGAATATCCTCTTTTGTAAAATATTTGGTTAAAGTAATTCTTGAAATCGATGGATCCTCTATCATCTTAATATCAACATCCATTTTCTTTACATATCTTTCAAACATCTCCCTATCCTTAATCATTCGTATACACCCTAATTGTCTTTTAGAATATTTCCCATATCTAATATCAACGATATTTAATCTAGGGACATCACAGAAGTGGTTTTCCCAGATATCATATAGTAAAAATTCTAAATATTTATTGTCTCTCATGCTATTATATTCCAATATGTCCACCATTATACAAGAAAAAATACGTACTCTTTGGGAAATAATCAAATTCTTCTATACAAGATATACCAAAGAAGTTCTACTAAGAGACTTTGTATTCATAATAGTCATCATAGCAGAGATGGTAGGTATCTCTGTCGCAGGTAAATTCCTAGATGCTACTGTAGAAGTAATAAAAAACTCTCAAGGGTTTAATATTAACGATTACTTTGTTACAGACTCTTTCTTTTACCTTGCAATATCATTACTACTTTGGATATTCCTCTGCTCGGGAAATATGATTAGGCAATATATTAGTAACAACATTACTGACAAGGTATGGAAAGATACAAACTTAGAAGTAATGGGTAAGATATCTAATTCAAATCTCCAAGATATTGAACAACCCAGATTACAAAATCTCATTGATTACATACCAACATATTCAATAAACAATATACTCCTGTCATATCAAGCATTTTCAAATATCGTATATGAAACTACCAGATTTGTTACTGCATTCATAATACTTTCTTCAGAATTAGGATTAGTAACAATTGTATTACTAATCTTTGTAATACCAGAGGTATTACTCTCCCATTTCAATAGGAAGAGGATACAACTGTATGAGGATAACCAGATGGATACTCTTAAATTAACAAATTACATATACAATACCCTCTCCATGGATATTCGTAATTTCATGGAACTTAGAGTAGACAACACATATGATTTCCTTAAGAGAACATACAAAACTGAAAAGGATAGATATCTTAAGGGGCTTTTTGAAAGAAGAAAACATGCTTCCATAGATCAAACACTTGGAGCTGTATTTGGTCAATTACTTAAGTATGGATACGTACTTTACTTACTTGCGCATACCATAACTCAGAGACTCTCTATCGGTACATTTAGTGCACTCTTCAACTATGTAAATGTTGTATATTCAGGTGCTTACCATATGTTTAATACATTCTCTTTGTTAGATGCATACATATCCTACGCTTCCAAATATTTCGATTTTGTAAATTACAAAGGATTCGGTGATGAAAACCATGGATTCAAGAAATTAGGTAAATCTGTACCATCTTTGGTGTTTCAAAATTTAGATTTTGCATATCCAGACGAACCAGAGAGAAAGGTTTTGGAAAATATTAACTTTGAGATTAAACCAGGAGAAAGAGTTGCCTTCTTTGGAGGAGATGGATCTGGAAAGAGTAGTTTACTCAAGGTACTCTCTGGATTGTATGAGATTACTGCTGGAGATTTCCAAATAGGGGGATATTCAATTAAGGAACTAGGAAGGGGTGAACTAAAAAGGAAGATCGCTGTTACATTCCAAAACTTTGTAAACTACAACTTCAGTATTAGAGAAAATATTACCCTAACAGGTCATAGGAAAGATATTGATATGGAACTGTATAGGAAAGTGATAAGGATATGTGAGATAGACAAATTCATGAAGAAAGAAAATATCTCAGATAGCCTTAAGTTAGGTAAATATTTAGATGGTAAAGAACTTTCTCCTGGATATTGGCAAAGATTAGCAATTGCGAGAATGTTGTACAGAAATAGGGATATATTTGTAATGGATGAACCATTTACATTCATAGATGCACCTTCTAGAGATTTCATTCTTAAGGGAATCTTTAAGTTTGTAGGTAAGGATAGAACCTTAATATTAATTACAAGAGATACTGACTTGCTTGATAAATTCGAAAAGATATATTTCTTTGATAACGGACATATTGTTGATGCTGGTAATTGGAAAGAGCTTTTAAGCAAAAAGGGTAAATTCTACAAACAGGTAAAATACAATCAGTAATATTTAGCAAATCTCTTCCATATCCTGTAAAATATCTAGGAAGAATATTTGTTAGGAGTAAATAAATGACTCTACTAGATGGTAAAGTAACTTCCCAAAAGATTTTAGATTCTCTGAGATACAAAATTTCAGGATATATAGATAAAGGTTCTAGGATACCAAGGCTAGATATAATTCTTGTAGGTTCTGATTTCGGAAGTCAGAAATATGTAGAAATGAAAAAAAAGAAAGCTTTGGAATTAGGTATAAAGACTGTAATACATGAATATGACGAGAAAACTAATACCCAGGAAATTCTCTCACGGATATCGGAATTGAATAAAGATAGTAGGGTTGATGGATTGATGGTTCAACTACCATTACCAAAAGGTTTTGATACAAATGAAATATTAGAGAATATTGATCCTAAAAAAGATGTAGATGGTCTTACTTCTTCTAATCTAGGTAAGCTTTTCAAAAATGACCCAACTGCATTATCTCCAGCAACTGCAAAAGGAGTAATCTCTCTCTTAGAGGAATATAAAATAGATCTTGATGGTAAGAGAGCGGTAGTAATTGGAAGGAGTGATATTGTTGGTTTGCCTACTGCTGGTTTACTTCAAAATGCTAATTGTACAGTCACAATATGTCATTCACATACTAAAAATCTCAAAGAGATATCTAAAGATGCAGATATCCTTGTGGTCGGCATTGGTAAAGCTGAATATATAGATAAGAGTTACATAAAAGAGGGAGCAGTTGTAATAGATATCGGTACAAACAAATCTTTAGAGGGTAAACTTGTCGGGGATGTAAAATTTAGTAGCGCTCAGAAGGTATCATCCTTTTTAACTCCAGTTCCTGGAGGTGTTGGTCCAATGACCATAGCTTCTCTTCTTACTAATTTGTTTGAGATATATGAAAGAAATGTCAAAAAATACTAAAGATGAAGTCTTTAAATATATCGAGAAAGAGGCTAAAAGACAGATAGAAGGTATCGAGTTAATAGCTTCTGAAAACTATGTTAGTGAAGATGTCCTTCGTGCAATGGGAAGTATATTAACCAACAAATATTCAGAAGGTATGGTTGGTAAAAGATATTACGGTGGTAATGAGCATATTGATGAGATAGAGAATTTAGCAATACAAAGAGCTAAGGAGATATTTGGAGTAGACCATGCAAATGTACAGCCATATTCAGGTAGTCCTGCAAATCTTGCAGTATATTTCGCATTACTTAAACCAGGCGACAAAGTAATGGGACTTAACCTTTTGTATGGTGGTCATTTATCACATGGATGGAAGGTAAATATTACTGGTCAATATTTTAACTCTGTACAGTATGTTACAGGAGTAGATGGTTTCCTTGACTATGATTCTTTAGAAAAACAGGTTAAAGAAGAAAAACCTAAGTTACTGTTTTGTGGAGCAACGGCATATCCAAGATTGTATGATTACAAGAGATTGTCAGTGATAGCTCACAGTGTAGGTGCTTACTTTGTTGCAGATATTGCTCATGAATGTGGATTGATAGCTGCGAAGGTAATACCTTCTCCTGTTGGGTATGCAGATGTAGTAACTACTACAACTCACAAGACATTGAGAGGACCAAGATCAGGAATGATACTTTGCAATGGTAACCCATCAGATCCTCTCAAGCCATTAGGGGAAGGCTTAGATCCTAGAGAGAATCTACCAACACTAATAGACAGAGCAGTGTTTCCTGGACTTCAGGGAGGCCCACACAACCATACAACAGCAGCAGTAGCAGTCGCATTAGGTGAAGCAATGCAACCTGAATTTAAAGAATATGCAAATCAGATATTAAAGAACACGAAAAGATTAGCAGAAAGACTCCTTAGCTATGACTTTAACCTAGTAACAGGAGGATCAGACAATCATTTAATATTGATTAATGTAGAGAACAAAAATATCACTGGTAAGCAGGCCGAAGAGATATTAGGTAAGGTAAATATTACTGTAAACAAAAATACAGTACCTAATGATCAAAGAAAACCATGGGACCCATCAGGTATTAGAATAGGTACTCCAGCGATTACTACTAGAGGTATGAAAGAAAAAGATATGGATTTTGTAGCAGAGGTAATTAATGATGCAATACATGGAAGGAAGAACTTAGAAGATCTTAAAGAGAGTGTAGTAGAAATGACTAAACAATTTCCAATCCCTGGAATAAAGAGATAAATTCATATTCTAAAATACATGAAGGGAACATTCAGAAAAGAATTACAGATAGCTTCTGTAAAATCTCAGTCAGTGTGGAACAAGTTTAAGGTACATACTCTTCTTCAGAATCCCTCAACAAAACAACCTTCAATAAATGCTTACTTAGGAGCAAGATACAGTAGATCTGCAGATAGTATTACTGATATCGCAAAAGAGATATTAGAAAGTAATACTGATGCAGCAGAGAGGTTAGAAAAGATATTCCATGGATATGGTCATAAGTCAGTAGGAGATATGGCAGATCTTTTTGTATGTATTGAGAATGTTCCAATGTTTACTGCTATGAAAATCTTTTACCTAAACTCCGTTATCTCTGGTCAAGAGAGATCTACAAGATATCAGAATTTTGAGAATCCCGAATTTATTAAAATACCGAAAGAGATATGTAAGGATACTGAAATACGTAAGGAATACGATAGGATAATGCTTAAACAGATGTCTGATTACAGAACATTGTTAAAGAAAACAAAAGATGCTCTAAGTAGTACTTTTAAGATAAACGAAGAGAACCAAAATGAGGTATCTGCTTGGAAATCTAGAAGCTTTGATGTTGCTAGATATTTACTACCATATGGATTACAAACAAGTCTAGCAGCTGTAATGTCTGCAAGAAATTGGTCAGAATTAATATCCTACTTTAATGCAAATGACAGTGTTGTAGACAATGAAGTAGCAAATCTCCTTATGAATCTTTTGGGTGAATCAAATTTAGATATACCTGGATATACAAGAGAAGCAGATGGATTAATTAGACATACAGATGCAAATTGTTGTAGAAGGAATTCTACAAAGGCCGTACTTCAATATCTCAAAGACCATATATCTGATCAAGGCAATTACAAAAATTTAGGATGTGAGAAAGACTCATGCAAGATTTCTTACAATATGAATCCAATAGAGAACCTAATTACAAATTACGAACTTCTTCTTAATCCATTAGGTAGTAAAAAAGAATTAGAGTTTGATGATCAAGATCAGGAAATATTGGGAGAAAAGATATTTGAGAATCATAACCATCACAATCTTTTAGGAAATCTTGGTCAGTCCGGAGCTATTAGAATAGAGGGTATGGCTACCTTAGGTACTCTTAAGGATTTAAATAGGCATAGAAGTTTAGAAAGATATATGCCACTTTTTCATGATGGTATGGATATAGATAAAGAATTGGATAGGGCAAGTAAAGATTGTTACTTCCTCTGCAACTACCTAGAAATTCCTTCTTTGGAAAATCTAAGAAAGGAATATGAGAAAGCTCTTACCTCTACATATGAAATGATTAAGAATTGGAGAAGGGTATCAAAACAATTCATGTCAGAAGAAGTATCTTTGGAATATACTAAATATTTACTACCACATGCACATTCCACTAAATACATCTTCTATGGTTCTTTTGATGATCTGCAATATACAATAAACTTAAGAGTAAGAAGGGGTGGACATATTGCATATAGAGTTTTGGTGTATAAATGGTTAGAATTACTTAGTGAGCTTGATCCAATATGGAAATCATTACTAAGTAGTACTCAAAGACCTGATCCTAAATCCAAGGAACAGTTCATTGATAGAAGTTAATATTAAATAAATAATTTACATGATACTCTCAGACAGAAGTATTAAAGATAAAATACAAAGTGGGGAGATAAGTATAGAACCTTTCTCTTCAGAATATATACAGCCTGCTTCATATGATCTTCATTTAGATAAAAATATATTAATATTTAATACTGATAAGCACGAGGTTATTGATGTTAAAAAAACAGTTGAAGATTTGATGGTCAAGATAGAAATAAATGATATTACGGGATATACACTTAAACCTGGAGAGTTTGTATTAGCAAATATTAAAGAAATAACAGGGGTAGATGAAAAACATGTTGGTAGATTAGAGGGTAAGAGTTCTTTAGCAAGAATGGGTTTAATCATTCATGCTACTGCAGGTTTCTTAGATCCTGGTAACAAATTAAGATTGACATTAGAAATAGCAAATCTTTCTCCTCTTTCAATTCGTATATATGAAGGTATGAAGATAGCTCAATTGGCTTTTGAAGAATTGGATCAACCATGTGAGAAACCATATGGTAGTACTGGTCTAAACAGTAAATACAAGGGGGATATGACTGTACAGGCTAGTAAGATGTGGAAGAATTTTTAATTTTTAATATATTCATATGTTTCAAGATATTAGAAAAGAGTTCCCAATATTAAAAAAGACACCCTTTAGTAAGGGACTTGTATATCTTGATAATGCAGCTACTACACAAAAACCTCTGTATGTAATCGATAGATTAAAGAAATACTATGAAGAAGAGAATGCGAATATCCATCGAGGGCCATATGATCTTTCAGTAAATGGTACTAAACTTTGGATATGGGCACATCAAAAGGTTGCATCTTTCATCAATGCTAACTCATATAAAGAGATTCTCTTTGTAAGAAATACTACCGAAGGTTTAAATTTTCTTGTTCAAACATTTGGAAGAAAATTACTTAAGGATGGGGATATTGTAGTAATAACAGAAATGGAGCATCACAGTAATATTGTTTCTTGGATGATATTACAGAAAGAAATAAATTTCAGAATAGAATATATACCTGTAAAAGAGGACTACACTTTAGATTTAGATTGGTACAAAGAATTACTTAAAAAGGAAGGTAAAAAGGTTAAGATAGTTTCTGTAGTCCATATCTCCAATGTCTTAGGTGTAAAAAATCCAGTAGAGGAAATATTTGAATTGGCGAAAAAGAATGAATCATTCACAATCTTAGATGCAGCACAGAGTATTGTACATACAAAAGTAGATGTCCAAAGTATTGGTTGTGATTCATTGGTGTTTTCTGGACATAAGGCATATGCACCTACAGGTTCTGGTGCTGTATATTGCAAACAGGAATATCTTGAGGATTTAACTCCATGGATGGGTGGAGGGGAAATGATTTCCTCTGTATCTTTTAAAGATTTTGAATACAATGAATTACCATGGAAATTTGAAGCAGGTACTCCTGATATTGGAGGAGGTATTGTACTTGGTTCTGCTATCGAATGGTTTGAGAATACTCTAGAGAAAGTAGGCGGTTGGAGTAAGTTAGAAGAGTATGAGCAATCACTAACCGAAGAGTTTTTTAAGAGTTTTGATGGAATAGAGTGGTTTAAATCTTTTGGACCAACAGATAGTAAATTAAAATATGGCCCTATATCTTTTCATTTAGAAGGGTTTACTTTTAGAGGATGTAAAAACATCTTTAATGTAGAAACTAATAGGGATGGGAAGAGTATTTCCGAATTCTTAAATTCACAAGGTATTGCATTTAGGGAAGGGTATCATTGTGCAGAACCATTACATGATAAATTTTGTGTAGGTCCAAGCCTAAGGTTTAGTCTAGCTGTATATACTAACAGTGAAGATATTAAATATGCTTCTAATATGCTTAAGCAAGCAGTGCTTAGGGGTCTTAATTAGGTAAGCATCTTTTAATGTAATGTGATATATTTTGATATGGATTTAAATACTGCCAAATCATATACAACCCCTACGGATGAAAAAACTATTCTTTCTGAGATAGTGGAATTACAAAACAAGGTATCTTCTTCTCATGCACCAATAGAATTAAAGGAAGAAGTCACTAGAACTATTCAAAGACTTGAAAGAATGGCTAAGTGGGGAAACTATAGCTCAGAATTTGAGAGTGTTGATAAGTTTGTAGATTGGGTTACTAGAATTCCTTGGGGAGTAATATCTGAGGATAACTTGGATATTGCAAATGCAAAACAGTTGATGGATTCTACTCACTACGGTATGGATATTGTTAAAAATCTCATACTTGATTACCTTGCAGTAATGCAACTACAGAAATTAACAGGTAAGAGTAATACACAAACTCAAGGTCAGGATATGGCGAACTTAAGAGGTTCTTCAGCTAATGCTCCAGTATTACTTTTCTTAGGTCTACAAGGTGTGGGTAAAACCTCTATTGCTAAATCTATAGCTCAATCAATGGGTAGAAAATTCGCAAGAGTATCCTTAGGAGCTATCGGTGATGTTCGTACTTTAAGAGGTACTCCTAGGCATGAAATAGATTCTGAACCTGGTCAGATTGTAAAGGCATTGATAAGGACTCAAACAATGAATCCTGTTATCCTTATCGATGAGATAGAGAAGGCTAGTGGTAATGCAGGTTTACTTAATGATGTTATGGCTGCATTACTCGAGATATTGGATCCTGAACAGAATGCTACATTTGTAGATCACTATGTTGATCATCCAATAGATCTTTCTCAAGTATTTTTCATATGTACCGCCAACAACTTAGGTGGTCTTTCAGCAGCTTTACTAGATAGGGTGGAGATAATTAGGTTTACCAGTTACTCAGATGAAGAGAAGGGTGTTATTGCTAAATCATATATTCTTCCTAAGGTTTTAAAGAATATGGGATTAACTACTCAACATATTCAAATACAAGATGAGGTATGGCCATTATTAATAAGACCTGTTGGTTTCGATGCAGGTATTCGTCAATTAGAAAGAAATATTGCAACCTTAATGAGAAGTGCTGCAAGACAAATTATTGGAGGTCATCCAGTACCTATTATCATTACACCTGAAAATGTTAAGGAGTATGTATTACCTGATCAAGGACCTTTGAGTTAATATCCTTTAAATGGGTTTGTTAATTGTAAGGCTTTCATTACCCTGGAGAGCTTCGTATTGTTCATTCCTCTTGAAAGATCTGTACGTATCTTACTTCTAGTTTCAAACTTCTCTAATATCTTTAAATCATTACTAACCTTCTCTTGACTTAAGGCTTTAATATCTACAGCTTCTGTTACAAGATATTTCCTTGTATTGTCACTATTATTGTTTGTCATTATCTACTATACCTTGTGGAGTAATATGCATTCTCCCTTTATTTAAATCTTCCCTTTGTTTTTTTACTTGTCCTGGAATAGTGTTCTCATCTATCATATCTACAAAAGATTTTTGACTCTCAAACTTTTTAGGATTTAGCATCTCTTCTTGTTCCCTTAATCTCTTTTCTAATTCTTCCTGATATATTTCTCTCTCACTCTTGATCTTTTCAATATCACCTTGTCTTCTTTCTACTGCCCTCTCTATCAATTCATTCTGTCTATTACTATCACCATTGGATGTTCTCATTGGTTGTTGCATTGCTGGAGATTCAAATATCTGAGCAAGCTCCTTTATACCTCTTGTGTCTGTCATACCTTGAGTATTTCTCTTTGCTTCTAACTCTCTTGGATCAGAGGTAATTAATTCATGTTCTGCTTGGCTAGAAAGTACATGTATACCTACATGATTTGCACCAGCAAAGAACAAACCTTGTCCTCTATCACAGTTAAGCAAAAAGTTTCTTTCTCCGTCAGAGAGATTGAATACTTGTTGTAATTTCTCTACAGCAGAAGGACTCTGCTTCATAAGGATTTGGATAGAGGAGTTAGATATAATTGCTCTACCCATATCATTGTTCATAAAGTCAGCAACATCTTGAGTAATAGTTGTGAGTCCTAAGTAATATTTTCTAGCTCTTTTAGCAAGAGAGTACATAAATTTGGCAGAGTCTTCTCTTTGCATCATATACCATGCCTCATCTACGATTAGTAATCTTCTTCTTTGATCCTTACGAATCTTAGTCCATATGAAATCAAGCATAAGATACATTGCTAGAGGTTTAAGTTCTTCCTGTAAATCTCTTACACTAAATACTGTAAACGGATTGTTAATTTCAAAGTTACTAGCTTCATTGAAAATACCAGCAGCACTACCCATTATGTATTTTTCCATCCTCTTTGAAAGGTCATGTGCCTCTATCTCTGCCATACCCTTTAGTACTTTGTAAAGATCTTCTAAAAGAGGTGCAGGTCTTTTTTGTGTGGCAGGATCAAATGTAATACCTTTTTCTCTGTATGTTAATATTAATGCTCTATCAAGTATTGATGTCTCGACATTGGTTAAACCATCAAACATAACCTTAAAGAATCCTTGCAAAGAAAGTAACTTCATTCTTAACTCATCATCTCCTTCTTCGGATACACCTGAAAGTTCAAATGGATTCATCTTGTGTCCCTTGTCTTGTGAGAATGATATATATGCACCATTGACTGCCTTAGAAAGATCTTCATATTCTCTCTCTGGATCAATGATAATCACATGAGTGCCTAACATTAAGCTTCTTACTGCTTCTAGTTTTACAAAGTAACTCTTACCTGCTCCAGATTTTGCAAATACAACAGCATTCGCATTCTCTAATTCAAACCTATCAAATATTACTAAACTCTTGTTATGCATATTAATACCGTACATAATTCCATGATCCATTGTTAATTCTGAAGTAACAAATGGGAATGTTGTAGCAAGAGATGTAGTATCCATATTTCTAGTGATGTACAGCTTGTCTAATCCTAATGGTTGTGTACTGATAAAGCCTTGTTCTTGTTGAAGTGTAGCTGGTTTTGCAACTACATTCATAGCTGCAAGAGTAGAGGTTACATTTCTAGAATATTTCTCTAGTAAATCTTTTGTAGGAGCATATATTGTTACATACATTGTAAAATGGAAGAACTTTTCTGTCCCCTCTGCTATAGAGTCTTGTAATTGTTGTGCATCAGAAAGAGCAACCTTCAAAGAGGGGTCTACAACTTTTCTATCTTCCATTTGAGAGTAAAGTGTAGCTTCCATCTCTCCAATCTTCTTTTTGAGCTTCTCGAGTATTATCTTTGAATCTACAGGGTAGTAGAACGTACTGATTCTAAGTGAGTGTTCAAAGTTAATGATAGGGGAGAGCCAGTTAGGTCCTACAAATCTTGGATATCCACTGATAAAGAATGTTCTTGAGTAATAATCACCCATTTGTAATGTATTAAAATCCACTTCAATATCAATAGGGGCAATGATATCTTGTGTAGTCATACCAGAGAATTTACCTACTTGTTTTTCAGTAGCTACTGCAGCCTTAGGTTTCTCTTTCATACCTACAGTTGCTTTGAAATTATCAAGTAATTTGAAGAATGGATTAACCTTCTTCTCTTCTTTTTGTGTATCGTTGAATCTGTCTTTTGGATCTATGGAAGATTTTTCTATCCTTGTTGTTGTGATTTCTTCTTTTAGATTTTTTTGAAAATCTGCATATTTATTCTGAGTAAACTGATTCTGTCTCTCAGTTAATTTCTGCATAGTTTTAGATTCAATATTGTTTTGTGTAAATCCGTTATTCATCATCTTCGTCCTTTGGTAACTCCTCATCAGGATTATATATTGTATAGAATTCTGTAATTAACTCTTTGTTAGTTAATTGGTGTCCAAATAGTCCCATTCTACCTAATTGCTTTAATATATGATCTCTCTTTGGATACAAGAATATCTTAGCTTTCTCTAATAGCTGTTCCTGTTTCAATTGTAAACTCTTCTCTATTTCTTCTCTGTTTTGTTTAGATTTTAGTAACCCTGTTGTAGGAATCTCACCTGCTGGATTAAAGGGTACAACTATTAAAAAAGTCTTGTCTAATACATCGTTTTGAACTATTAAATTCTGTATAAACTCTGTGTATATTTGTAACTGTTTTTTTAATCCTTCCGACATACTCTCATTCTCTTGAGCTTTAAGGTAATCAACGTAGTTAGATATATCTATTCTTCTTGTTCTAATTAATATCTGTATATGGAAATTAAGAGAGTTTAGTAGCCCTGCAAAAGCATATATCTTACTATCCTGTTCATACTCTGCCAAAAGATCGAAGTTAATAGCTGAAGTTTGTAAAACCAAAGCTACACTACCACTAGTAGTAACAACTAAATCATCTATAATCTCTCTTACTTCGAGATGTTCTTGAGTAGAAGCCGTTGTTCTTGCTCTTGCATTTACATCCATTATTTTATCGATATCTTCAAAGGTAATTTACCAAAACTTTTAGAAAGTAATATCTTTATCTTAGGTAATCCAGATACTGCTCCTTCAAACTCTACAGTATATACTCCTTCAGGAAAAATTCTATTTGAAAGAAAGTACCCATTAGGACCAGTTTTGTTAGCATACAATATCTTTCCCTGACTATCTTTTAAATATGTATTTATATTCGAAAGTGGTTGATTATCTCTTGTACAAAGCCATATGTTAATATTCCCTGGTAATTGATCTACAATCCTAATTGGAAATTGATACTGATTTAAATTTACATCAGAGATTGTAATATATTCTTCAGAAATCGGAATATTACTTTCAATTGCTTTCTCTTGTGTAACAGGCACATTCTCTATATTTGTATTTACCTCCTCAGATGAAGCTAATATATCATCTCCAGGATTTTCTACGAATATCTGTGTTTTTTGATCTTCACTCATCTTCGAACCACCAATTACCACCTTCTTTTCATCATCCTCTGGAGCTAATACTGGTTTAGATCTCTGTTCTTTTAATGTTTCATTTAACCATACTCTTTGAGTAGGTTTATTAATTGCAGCGAAAAAATTTGATATTGCTTTATCTGCAGGTAAATCATTTATTGGAACCAATGCTAAAAAACTCCCTATACCTGAAAGTATTGCAAAAATTGGAATACCAACTATTCCAGGAATATCCCCTCTAATTGAAAAGTAGAGAAATATACCTCCAGTTCCAATACCTAAAGCCAAATATGCAAACTCCTTAAGGGTAAACCTTGTAAAGAGTTTGAATTCAATATCTAATACATTTTGTGGAATAGGGTGTTGTCTCATTATTCAAGAATAGTTTACCAGAATTATGTGTAATAGTGGAGTGAATACTTCTTAAAAAATGTTGTAACTGCTATCATATCCTGTAATGTTTCCAAAAGAGTTAAACAAAATAGTAGGTGATTTTATCAAATTCAAATCAAATATGGGATTAAAGCTTTCTTTAAAGAAGGCCAAATCAATATGGGGTAAAGAAGTAGTACAAATATCAAACTCAAAGTATTTCGAAAAGGGTACAAAAAATATTGAATCGGAATATATCTTTAGTAAATTAAAGATAGCAAAGGAGCATATTAAGGATCTCTTAGTAAATGATTTGGTTCAATTTATTGGTATCTCTGGTTCTATTGCTGCAGGTTTTGCTAAAGAAGATGATGATATTGATATATTAATTGTCGTACGTGATGATTGTGCATGGATATACAGAGGGATATTAAAGTTAAGAAATTTAAAGAGTCATTTCATTCGATCTAAAAATGATGGAGAGAATGTAAAAGATCTTCTTTGTATCAACTTTATTTCAGAGGAAAGAGGTCTTCAACTAGAATCAGACATATTCAATCTTCATGAGTTGATGTATTTAATACCGATATACAATGAGAGGTATCTTAAATACATTTACAAAAGAAATGATTGGTTAAAAAATGATTACTTTGTGCAACAAAGCAATTTCGAACAGAAGGATCTTTCTGTAAAGAAGGTAAATTCCTTTATTAGAATTCTGAATATATTAGCTTACATATCTCAAGTATTCTTTATGATTATCTCTGGGCATAGACCAGAGATTCGACGGATATTGCATAACTACAAGGTCGGAAGGATTGAATTTTTTCCTAGTGATTACAAAAAGAAAATATTAAAGAAATTGAAGTAGTTATTTCTCACCATTTAGATGAACAATGAGAGAATCTTTTAGGATATCTTTTGGTAAGGTATCTTTATCAATTACTGTAATAAAGGTCTGTTGTTTGTCCAAATATCCCTTCTCAAAGATCTTTTTTGTATTGTATATATCTAACTCTGATGCGATATCATCCAAAAGAAGAATAGGGTAGAATCCTGTATGTGAATATATTACCTCTTGTGTTTGGAATATTAACATACCAATTGCTAATCTCTTTTCACCTCTCGAACCGAATTTGCGTATATCTACCCCAAGTGATATTTCCCAATCATCTCTATGTGGTCCTACATTTGTATATCCAGTTGCAATATCTCTTCTCTTACTATTTTCTAAATCATCGGTAAGCTTCTCTTTAAGATATTGTATATTAGATATTTTCCTCCTATCTATTTCAAAACCACTCTTGTATCTAATTTCATATCCTTCTTTCGAAAGATCTTTAGTAAGTAATATCCTCTCTCTTAGAATATCAATACTTACTTCGACAAACTCTTTCGACCAGAAATTTAACTGTGGATCATTTACAGCTATTACTCCTTTTTCATAGAAGAGTTTTGCTAATTTCTTTAAATGTGCATTTCTTTGTTTTAATACCCTTCTGAATTTCTTTAGAGTAGATTCGTATTCATAGTTGTATTTAGATATGGTCTCATCCAAGAAATCTCTTCTTTGAGAAGAGGATATCATTAGTAGTTCTATTTTTTCTGGATTAAAGATTGTAGCAGAAGTATTTTCAAAGAATGTTTTACTTCTTACATTCTTCCCATCTATTTTAAAGAGTCTCTTAAGTTCATCTTTGAAATATACATAGCTTTTGTCATCTCTAAATATTTCAATTCTTGTATGTATCTGTTTCTCTTGTTGTGTATTTATATATTCATCTGTACTCGCCCATGGAGATTTGCCTGTACTGACGATATACAATGCTTCAAGTACAGAGCTTTTACCCTGTGCATTGCTTCCGTAAAATATTGAGATATTTTTGTCAAATTCAAAACTCTTTTCCTTAAACTTTCTAAAGTTTTTAAGTACTAACTTTTGTATCATTAGGTCTTTAATATACTTAGGAATGCTTCTTGAGGGACATTAACCTGTCCAATCATCTTTAGTCTCTTCTTACCTTTCTTCTGTTTTTCAAGAAGTTTTAATCTACGTGTATAGTCTCCACCATAGAGCTTTGCTGTTACATCTTTTCTAAATGCTTTTACATCCTCTCTTGCAATTATCTTTGCTCCAATAGAGGCTTGAAGTGGGATAGGGAATTGTTGTCTTGGTATTTCCTCTTTCATTACTTCTAGTAGTTTTGCTGCTTTTGATCTAGCACCTTCTCTTGTTTCTAAGAAACTTAATGCAGGGATTTCTTCGTGATTGATTAATATTGCAACCTTTACTAAATCTACAGGGAAGAAATCAATAAATTCATATTCCATAGATGCATATCCACTAGATTTGTTTTTCAATTGATCAAAGAAATTTGATACTAAAGAGGCTAGGGGAATATCATATTCTAGTTCAATATATTGATCGTTTAATTGTATATCTGTAGTCGAAGTATTTAGGTAATGTGTATTTACATATTGTCCTCTCTTGTATTGGCAAAGTTCCATTAATGGTCCCATGTATCTGTCGGGTGTCATTATCTTTAATCTTACCCACGGCTCAAATATCTCATCTATCTCTGAAGGGTCAGGTAATTCTTGTGGTGTTTGTATATTTATTCTTTCTCCAGTATTTTTTACAATTTCATACTCTACTGTAGGTGCTGTAATTATCAAATCTACATCATATTCTCTTTCTAGTCTTTCTTGAATTATTTCCATATGTAGCAATCCAAGGAAACCGCATCTAAATCCAGATCCTAACATATTTGATCTTTGGTCAGTGAATGTAAGGGCTGCATCATTCATACTTAGTTTACTTAATCCCATCTTGAGTGGTTCATAGTCGTCTGGTGTTACTGGAAAGAATGTTGCAAATACATTTGGTTTTGGTGTTTTGTACCCTTCTAGTGGTTCTGTTTTGTCTGAATCAGAGATAGTGTCTCCTACTGTAAAGAAACTGATATCTTTAAACCCTGTAGCTATATATCCGACCTCTCCGGTTCCTAGGTATTCTGTTTCTTTCAAGTCTGGTGTAAATATTCCTACTTCTGTTGGTTTAAATATTTCTTTTTTTCTTAAGATATGTAAATCTAGTGATTTACCAGGTATATATTTTATTTCTCCGTCTATGATTCTTACAGCAACAACTACACCTCTGTGTTCATCGTAGAAGGAATCAAAGATTAGGGATTTTAGTGGTGAGTTTGTTTTACCTACTGGTGGGGGACATTTCTCTACAATTGCATCTAGCAATTTGTCTACTCCTTCTCCTGTTTTACCAGATACCTTAACTATTTCTTCCTTTCTAAATCCTAAAAGGTGTTCTAATTCTAGTTCTCTTGCTTTTATATCAACGTTTGGTAAATCAATTTTGTTTATTACTGGTATTAATGTTAATCCTAACTCTAGTGCTTTCTGAGTGTTCGATATTGTTTGTGCCTGAACGCCCTGTGATGCGTCTACAAGCAAGATTGCTGCCTCACATGCAGCTAAAGACCTTGAGACTTCATATGAGAAGTCTACGTGTCCTGGAGTGTCTATGAGATTTAGTTGAAAATCTTTCCATATCATTCTACATTCTTGTAGTTTAATGGTTATTCCTTTCTCTTGTTCTAGTTCTAATCTGTCTAATACCCTAGATTCTCTCTTATCTCTGGATATATCTATGTGCGCAGCTTCTAACATTCTATCTGCTAATGTAGATTTTCCATGATCAATATGGGCTATTATTGAAAAGTTCCTAATTTTGTTTAATTCTGTACGATTTACCATATACGGGGATATTATATCTATTTTATCCTTTTATTAAAAGGAAATGAGATATGGGAGAATATTTCTTACTTTTCTAATTCGAAAACCTTAATCATTTCTTCGAATCTACTCCTAATTTCTTGCTCGTGCTTAGGATCTTTAACTACTTCTACAAGGCATTGAGGATTGTAGAAATAGTTTTCTGGATCTCCAGTATATGGTTCTAAACAACCCATATGCTCTTCGTCGGAAATATCAAGAATTGTTCCAGTTCTTCCAGATAGATTGTAATGTAGAATATTATTATCAATTAATGCATATACAGAGAAGTGTACTAATTCTCCTTCTTCTTCTGCAGGCATAAGGGAGACATGACCACCTAAGCTTACTATAGCAAATACATATTGAGCTTGTGGTATGGAGATATCTTTAATCTCTTGAACAAAAGTGTATGTTCCAGTTTCTATTTCTTGAAATATCTCTGGTGATCCAAGTTCTACCCATTGAGCAGTTGTGTTGTGATTGATAATGTCTTGTTTATTGCTATTGAATATCTGCAATGCATTCTCACCAGAAATCTGATCTTCATTTACTATTGAAAGTGCAAGATATTCAGTGTTTCTTGGAAATCTCTGAGGAGTTATGTCTGTATTATTACTATCCTGGATGTAGTAATATTTGAGTTTTTTATTATTATCTAAAGTTTGGAGATCCTCGAATTTAACTAGAAAATCTGAGTCATCTACAAGTTCGAGCTCTGTATATTGAAGAATTTCAGAATTATTATTGGATATATTATTGTTTAATATATTTTTTCCATCAAAGTAGGAATACCATATAGCAAAGGAATATATTAAAAGAAGTAATGGGAGAAAATACAGGAAGATCTTAAAGGCTTTAGTCATTTGATATTTAGTTTTAGAATCTTTCTTCATTACTATTCTAATTCAAAAACCTTAATCATTTCTTCGAATCTATTTCTAATCTCTTGTTTATATTTGGGTGTATTTAGTAACTTTATAAAGCATTCATTATCGTATTCATCTTGGCGGTCTGGAATAGAGATAATACATGATTTGTTCTCTTCATCTGAGACATGTAACATCTCACTCGTGCTTCCATTCTGTTCAAATTTCAGTAAGTTATTTCCAGACACAGCATAGATTTCTAAGTATATCCATTCACCCTTTGGATATGAAACAACGTAACTGTTTTGAAAACCTAAGCTTGCAGTCGCAATATATGCATCGATATTAGGAATTTGTAGATCTTTTATCTCAGAAATTAATATTTGTCCCTCATAGTTTCCAAATTGGAATATTTCAGGAGCTCCTACAAACAATTTTGAATTTAAAATATCGTCTCTGGTTTTTTCAAAATTTTCAAGGACGTTTCTATCCTCGTTATTTCCAAGATTATCTTTGTTAAGGATTGTAAGACAATAGTTCCAAGTATTTGATTTGCAATATCCAACGTGTAATGGCCAACTCGAGTCAAGGTTATTGTAAACAGAAAGATTTGAATAGTCTTTAAGTTTTATATCTGAATATTTACTTATATCAAAATCCTTAGCGTTGTTTCCTTCTAGAGGTTGATCGTAACTAAGAAATCTAATAGAAGTAACAATATCTTTCTCAATCTCTCCAGTTGAAGTTTTTATATCAACAATATTATAGTCACTTTGAATAAAGTATCCAGTATAATCTGGAAATATTACATTAATGTCTATAATGAAATACTCATAGCTAGTAATGCCATACCATATATTAATTGGTTGGAGCGAGAGTGTTGCATCATTCGAATGTATTTCCTCCTTGTAGTCATTCAATTTTTGTACAGCATATTCTTCTAGTCCAATACTTGTATTTGGATAGTTTATTCCCACATATCTACCATCATTACTACTAACGAATATACCCTCGGTGCTTTCTTTTACTGTCCATCCTTTGGGATAGCTAAATCCTATACGATATACAGAGCTGGTATAGGTAATTGTTTCTACTTCTTCCTGCTCAACTTTTAATATATTTGTTTGAATATATTTATTTACAACAACTTTACCATCTGAATAGAAATACCAAATTGCAAATGCATATATTAAAAGAAGTAATGGGAGAAAATACAGGAAGATCTTAAAGGCTTTAGTCATTTGATATTTAGTTTTAGAATCTTTCTTCATATCTATTCTAATTCTAGAATTGTTAATTCAAAGTCTTCTTCAAATTGAACATCAGAGAAACTCTCAATATACAAATATATTAAATATTTCTCATTAGGAACAAGTGAAATACTCTGTCTTAAAATATCACCATTAGGTTCTTGTAATCTGTATTTCTGATCATTAATAATTAAACCAATATCAGATTTAGTTGGTAAGTGAGTACCTCCATATATCTCTATCTCTTTATTTTCTCCTGTGGTATTAATTATTTCTAATATCGGTTTAGAGTAGCTATCTGCTTCTCTTTTAGTAAGTTTAGTGGAGTAAAGATATCTTCCTTCTTCGGATGCTAGTTTCTCACTAAAGAATACTTGGTGAGTACCACCTATAATATTAACCTTTAATTCCTCTGAACTGTTTACACCCAATACATTTATTTCTTTTAGTTTCTTAGTTAGTGGTTGAAGATTAACTACAGTTATTGTAGGTATTATGAAGAGTAGGGCAAGTAAACCTAATGCTATTGGTTCTACTACTAAGGCTAATGTTTTTTTGAATTTGTTCTCTTTCATTTTAGTAATATTTCTTTCTATCAGGATATACTTTATTAGATTCTACTTCAAATGTTTTAATTGCTCCAAAAACAGAAAGGAATGCAGTAGCTCCAGCTATTATCCCTACCCATGTATATGTATTGTTTTGTAAAGAGTTTGAAACTATTACTGCAGATGATACCCAAAGGAATGCACACCATATGAAGATACGTAAGAATGTTGTGTCATCTTTAGTAATCCATTGTAAGAGATTAAGTTTAGTTACTTTAACAATGGTCTTAGGATTATCTAATGAAGATTGGAATATTGCAGTCTTAAGTACAAAGTACATTGTTGGTACTGCAATGAAAAGGAACATTGTTAAATCTGAAAAGGAGTTTACAAAAAGGGTCGTCACCTGATCATGGAAGTAGATCTGTGTTGAAAACTTTTGGTTTATATCATTGCCAATCTCGAAAGAAAGGCCGTATGTAGCACTAGCCAAAAAGATACCTACAACTTTTCCTGCAATCATCGATATGGCAGGAAAGAGTGAATCTTTAAGAGCTCTTTTGATCAGTTTTGACATTATCTATGGACAGTTTGTTAAGTTGAATTGCAAGTCTAGATTTTTTTCGACTTGCTTTACCCTTCTTTATAACATGATTTTTAGCTGCTTTGTCAAGAACTTTAAAAGATTGTTTTAAACTCTTCTCTGCAGCTTCCTTTTCATCTGTCTTTACAAGATCTTGAAATTTCTTTACAGCTTTTTTTACTCTGTTTCTGAGTCTATCATTGTAAAGAGTTCTTCTCTTTGTTTGTCTTAAGTCTTTAATAGATGTTTTTAAATTTGGCATTCCTAAATGTGTAATTAAAATGATTCAATATTGCGTTGTATTATATCTGGTAAGAGTATGTTTGTAAACAGAATATTTACTTGATACACTATTTTTATGGATATATCGAATACAAAGAAAGTTCTTGGGTATGTAATCTTCTCTTTTATATTTATTTTGAGTGTTATCTCACCTATATATCTTCTTTTAAAGGAAAAAGATGTTAAGGGTGTAAATATACAGAGAGATATTGTATCTTCTTATCCATATATTACTAACCTTATGCCTAGAAGTGTAATTGCTGGTGAGGAGTATGTATTTGTTCCAAGGGTTGTATCGAAGGATATAGATTCGGTAGTTATTACTATGGAAGATGGGCCAAGTTGGTTATACTTTGAAGAGGGTTTAATATTGAAAGGTACTCCAAGCTTAGATGATGTTGGTACATACAAAGTAGTTTTAAAGATCTCTGATGGGTATGGGAGTTCTGATTTAATTGAATATATTATCGTTGAAGAAAATGAGAAGTAGATGGGTATTTACAATTGGAATATTTTTAACTGTTATATTAATTTCTATTGGTATTGTTGTATTTAAGGTTTCTGGATCAAATAGCTCAGTTTCTATTGATGGTTGTGATCCATACAATGTTAAGATTCAGAAGGGGGAATCTCCTAACTCTGTTGAGATATCTTGGCTAAGCAAAGAAAAATGTTCAGCATATATTATATATGGTAATGAGATGAAGGATCTTAATTTAGTAGGTATAGATTTGAAAAATGATGTAAAAGATATTAATCATTTTGTAGTTATTGATTCCGTCCTATCTTCTAAGACATATTTCTTTTCAATCGTATCAGATGGGGTTACATATGGTAAGGATGGTTTACCACTCTCTTTTACTCCTTCTTCCCTCTAAGGACTTTTTCTTCGAAGTATTTTTTAGGATTGGTTACTTTGTATTTTGCTAACTCAGCATCTTTGTAAAGATCTGAGCCGACTATCATTTCAGAGATCTTTGATCCTTCTGGTCTTGTATATACAATCCATGCTGTTGCAAACAATATTGCCCCTAAGAATATTCTTACAAATATATTGTCAAAGATTCCTGTCTTTGGAATAGTGGTACCTGTTGGAGGATTGTTACAGTCTTGTGCTACAACAATTCCAGCTTGAGCTCTAAGTGTTGCTGGATCTGATGGTATTTGTACTGGGTTTACAATTATTTCATTTAGGTTATCTCCTGTTAATGTATCTGTGCCTGCCTTTGCTTTGAATATGATAATCATTTGATTACCTGCTGTAATATTCCAAGGTAATGTTTGTTGCCAGACTATTTCTTTGGTTGAACCTACTGTAGTAACTGTAACATTTGAACTGTCGCTTACTGTTGCTCCATTTATTTTTGTACTTTCTGGTATATATTCAAAACCCAATGGTAATTTATCTTTAATGGAGGTAATTCCTTGATCTACACTTGAATTGTTTTTTACAGATATTGTAAATGTAGCTTCATTCTTTCCATCAACTCTTTCTACACAAAGAGGTGATGCAGTTTTAGAAGTAGCAAAGTTCGATTCTTCCTCTTCTTCAACTTCTGGTTCAGGATCTTCTAATGAAGGTTCCTCTATCTCTGCAAAATCAACTTCTGTATTTACAACTCCAATGCTTACATCATCTACAAAAATATCTGCGGTTATTGTTAGTTTACCCTGATGGTTATCTAATATTGCAAATGATTGTCCTCCTTGGAAGTTAGCTGTGTTGTAAAGGTCTGCTTTAGTAATGGTAATTGATCCTTTAGAACTTTCAATATTTAGACCATCTTGAGCAATTAGAGTAGGGTAGTTACTTCCAAAAGAGAAACTAACTTTTACATTCTCGCTAGCAATTTGTCCAACAGAGATTATCACTTGAGATATTTTGGTTCTTCCATCGCTTTGTCTTTCAGTTGAGGCTGAGATTGCATTTGCACCAACTCCACTTTGTTGTTGAACTTCTACGACTCTTCTACATATTATTGAATTAATATTATCTCCTTTTTTATCCTTTGCTGTAGCAACTATTTCAATGGCATTGGTATCTCCTAATTCAGAGATCTTTTTTGATATTACTGGACCTTCTGTTTTGTCTGGTTGTTCAGTTTGGCTGTTAATCTTAAAGACATATTCGGAGTAATCTTCGCTATCGAATGTTGCTTTAATATTTATTTCATCTTCTGGGGATACTTTTCCTGTAATTAATTTACCATCTTGGTCTGTAAGTACCATATCCTGACATCTTGCATCGGATATACTTCTTACAGTACAGCTTTTGTATCTGTTTGTTTCAGTCGTACTTTTTAAGACATATTCTGAGAGAGCATTCGTATCACATTGTGCATTACAGACTTGATCTGAGGCTACTGTTTTGGTTGTAAAAAGTATTGCTTTTTTAGGATCACCACAATCGTTTATTACGGCAGGGTCGATGATGTAACATCCACAAGTAATTTGATTCTTCTGATCATCATCTTTTGTTAGATCACCAATTGTATAGAAATAGATGACTGCTGCTATCAATGCTAGTATGAGAAAACCTCCTACAAAAAGTAAGACTCTAAGTGCTCTTTTTGTATTTCTACTCTGTGTACTCATCTAATGGCAGTAAGTTGTATATTAAAGAATTCCGTTGTATAGAGTTTATGAGAATATCGATGGTAATGTCAATGAATATATCTACAATATGGTACAAAGCAATGTTAAGCCTAATTTAGGTTCAATTCTTCCTACCTTTATTTCATAGTCTAGACTTGTTAATTTCTCATATATATTTAATATTTTTTCATCTGAATATCTATTACTTGCGTCTACTATTGGTTTTAATGTAAATGGTGGGACCTTAAGTATTGATGCTAATTGGGGATATGCAACATTTCTTTTTAGTAAATCTTTTGTCATACACACGATCCTTAAATTCCTTGCTATCATTGCAATTAGGTAGTTCGCATCAACATCTTGTTTAAAAAGTTTTTCCATTAGGAGTAGTGGTTTCCCGTCTTGGGTATTAATCTCATCTAAGAGTTTCCATATATCTTGTTCTAGGGTATCTGCTGAGAATTCTTTAATGTCCTCTTCTGTTATTTTCTCTTTTTCAGTAAGTTTTAATTTCATTAGATTATTTTCAAACCTTTCAGGGTCATAGTTGGAGTACTGGGAGAGTAAGGATATTGAATAGCTATCGATATTTAATTCTTTCTCTTTTATTTCTTCTTTTGCCCACGTTAAGAAAGTTCTCTTGTTTAATTGTGTATATTCTTCTAAAAGGTTTTTAGCTTTAAAGAATTTTACATACTTTGTTACAGAACTAACTTTTTGATCTTCCCAGAGGAATATATGATCGGAGATATCATTTTGTAGGTATTTTAAAAGAAAGTTGAGTATCTGCTCTTTTTCTTTATTTCTGTATACCCTTTTTACAAGAAGTATTCTTTTTGTAGAAAAGAGAGAAGGGGATGAAATGATATCGACTATTTCAGCAGCTTTTGTTTTTTCTCCATCTAATGAAAGATATTCTAGATTCTCATCTTGTTGTATTTGAGATATATCCCGTTTTACTTTCTGTAAAGAGATATATGTTTCATTACCAATGTAGAGCTTGTACATGTTTAATTATCCTCTATCTCTGATTCTTGTGGAAGGGGTTCTTTTCCCATTAATATTGAGATGTCTTCTCCTCTTAGCTTGGTTGTAATATATTCTGGTTTAGATGTATTTGTTGTATTTAAATATTGAGCAAATTTACTCACTATATTAGTAAGATCTTCCTCAGAGTTTGAATATACGTATGTATTCTCCTTATCACTGTATATTGTTCCTAGGAATTTAATATTTAAATATTTATATTCTTTTCTTAGTTCCTCTGCTTTTTTGTAAGTATCTTGATATCCTAATCCTGTGTTATATACATATATCGATGGATTTTGAGAATATATATCTGGTTCTTTGAGTATGTAGGATACATATTCCTTTATTTCATCGTATTCGCCTAATCCTGCTATTGGCCCTATTGCATATGCTCCTGTATTTACTACATTTTCACTCGTTATCAATGTAAAGTTTCCTGAAGAAGGATCTAATACAAAGGAATATGATTTACCTTGGGATTCACTATATTTCTCTAATATATTAACTCCTGCTTGTATATCATCTAAGGTAAATTCTGAGATCTTAAGATTGTTTTGTATTGCACTCATCAAATCCATTATCTTTTTAGGATTAAGCAAGGTTTCTGAACTTAATACCGTATCTTTGAATGCAAGTATTACATTCTGTTGTCTTCTTGCTCTTGCGAAATCAGATCCTTCATTGTTTTGCATTGAGTGTCTGGATCTGGAATATTTAAGGGCAGTAGTACCATCCATTAATTGTGGACCTTCTTTAAAAGAGACTGTCTCATATTTTGTACCTTTTGGGTACATGTAATCAGTAAAGCTGTTTTCTACATTTACATATACTCCTCCAACGGCATCAATGAGGTCTACAAAGCCGTTGTAATCTATCATTGCATAGTATTGGATTTCAATATCAGTTACTTCCTGTACTACTTCTTTTAATGCGTCTAAACCAGAATCTTTTTCTTTCTGCTCGTTAACTGAATATACAGAATTTATTCTATTAAACCAATATTTATTAGGATCTACTTGTACATGGAAATCTCTTGGTATGGAGATCATTACAACATTATTAGTCTCGTAATTGTATGAAGCTATTATTATTGTATCTGTATTCATTAAATTTCCAGTCTCTCTAGTATCGATACCAACAAGCATGACATTTGTATATTTACCCGTAGAGTCTTTTTTTAACTCTGGTTCTTTTTCAGGTTGAAGTATTGATCCTGGAGAGAAATTAAATCCGATATCTTTAGAGACCATATATCCTTTGTATATGAAGTAACCTGCAACACTTATTACGCAAACAAGAACAATACCTATTATCAAAGGTAATATTTTCACCTTCTTTTTTGCTTTAGTAGGTATGGATACTCTATTGGTTAAGTCTTTGTCACTCATATTTATAGATACTCCCATGGGCAGATGGCTGTAATTTATCTAAGATATTTTTGAACATTCTGGTTATGCTCTGCTAAGGTTTTTGCAAAATGAGCAACCCCATCATTATCATGTATGTAGTAGTAATATGGATTTGGTTTAGGATTTCTTACTGCATTTATTGCAGCTAATCCAGGATTACATATTGGTGTTGGTGGATATCCTTGGAATTTGTATGTATTGTATGGACTATCGCTTTGCTTATCTTTGTCAGTTATGGTTGCCTTCCAATCTTTCCTTGGATACAGTAGGGTTGCATCTATTTGTAGTAACCATCCCTCGTTGTATCTCTTCTTTATTACATCTGCAATCATTGGCCTATCTTCTGATGTATATCCCTCTCTTTCAACCATACTTGCAACAATTATATCCTGATATTCATCTCCAAAACCGACTTTGTTTTTAAAGTTAGTAATCATTACTCCGAGGATATCTTTTGTTTTGGAGTTTACAGCAAAAGAATATTTATCTGGAAATATATATCCTTCAAGGTCAGACAGTTCGAAAGGTATTTGCAAAGAGGTTATGTATTCAATATCTGTTGTTAAAGAAAGAAACTCTTCTTTAGAAAATTGAGATTCATCAAAATTCCCCAACTCTTCGTAGAGAATATCTGCAATTTCATCTTTTCTAAGACCTTCTTGTATAGTTACCCATACAGCTTGTTCTTGTGAGAACTGAATCATTTCAGCTATTTCTTTTATATTTAGGTTCTTTGGTATTTGATATACCCCCGCCTGAATCTTAGGTGCTAATTTGTTAAGTTTTACGTATGTCTCAAAATATATTTTCCAATTGTCTCTTAATACTCCAGCTTTTATTAATTCATCAACTATTGTTTCTAAAGTTTGGCCCTGTTTAATTTCTAAGACTACCTTTTCAGATTGTTCACTGTTTGGTATCTCTATTGTTGTACTGTAGTTCCTTTTTATCAGGAATCCTCCAACAACAACAGTTATCAATGCAAGTATGAATATTCTAAATATTGTTTTCATTTGTAGATTGTTTCGAATTTAAAAATTCTTGAAGAAATACTGTTGCAGCTATTTTGTCTATCTTATGTCTAGTCGACTTAGTATTCTGTCCTAGGGATAGTAACATATTTTGAGCTTCAGAGGTAGAATAGCTTTCGTCTTGGTAAATGATTTGTAGGTCCGTCTTTTCTTGAAGTAGGTTACCAAATTTCTTTATCTTTTTTTCTGATTTCTCGTAGCTATCTTGGAATGTTTGGGGACATCCTAATAATATGGTTTTGACTCTGTACTCTTTAATTATGTTTAGAATATCTTCTATTAATATATCTATGTTTCGATTTTTAGTTTTTTCGAGTACTTCCAAAGGAGATGCAATGATTCCTTTTGAATCTGATATTGCTAAACCAATTCTTTTTTGGCCATAGTCAATGGCTAGTATGGGATTGTCTATTTGCATTGTTATATTAATATTCCTTTGATTCTTTTAATACCAGAGCCTACATTCTCTTGTTTTACAATTTTGAATGTACCTAATTCTTTAGTATTTGCCACATGTGGTCCATTACATATTTCTTTGGAGTAGGGGTTGTTAATATCTCCAACTGTATATATTTTAACCGTATCTCCATATTTTTCTTCAAAAGCAGCAAATGGTACTAATTCAAGAGCTTTCTCTTTGGAATATTCTTTAAAGGAGACCTCTAATTCATCTTGTATTGCTTTGTTAACAATATTTTCAACTTCTTGTACTTGTTGGTCTGTTAATTTCTCTTGATTAGGGAAATCAAGCCTTAATCTCTCAGAAGTAATATTACTTCCTTTTTGATATACATGATCACCTAGGACTTTTCGAAGTGCAGCCAAAAGTAGGTGTGTAGTTGTATGATATTTAGTAGTAGTTTCTGATGTATCTGCTAAACCGCCTTTAAACATTCCTGCAGATGCAGTTCGTGATTTCTCTTGATGTTGTTTCTGTGCATTTACAAAGTCTTCTCTATGAAGAATATTAGTACCTTTCTCGGAGAGTATTTCTTCTATTACTTCTATTGGTAATCCATATGATTCGTACAATTGAAATGCTTTCGATCCATTAATATTACCTTCTTTCTGTAATGTTTTTTCTAATTCTTTGAGTCCATTTTCTAAAGTTCTGTTAAACTTTATTTCTTCTTCAGATATGGTTGAAAGTATTTCGTCTCTCTTTTCCTTTAATTTGGGCCATATGGTCATGAATTGATCAATCGCAATATTTGCAACTTCTTTTGTAAAGTTATTCTCTATACCTAATTTCCTTCCATGTCTTACGGATCTTCGAATTAGTCTTCTTAATATATATCCTTGTTGTGTATTAGAAGGTTTTATACCATCCATTATTATCCATGTGGATGCTTTTATATGATCAGTAATTATTCTTTGAGATTTAAGATCTTCTACTTTAGAAATTGATTTAACATATTCAAATATTGGTTTAAGAATATCTGTTTCAAATATTGAATCTACATTCTGAGATATTGCTGTTAATCTATCTAGTCCTCCTCCAAAATCTACGTTATGCCTTCCTAATGGTTTGTATTCGTTATTTTCTAAAAGATATTCCATGAATACGTTATTACCAATTTCTACTAGTTCACCATTGTCTGTTTTGTAAAATATTTCACTATCGGGTCCACATGGTCCTCCAGAAGCTAGTCCCCACCAGTTATCTTCTCTTCCTAATGGCCTTATTCTTTCATTTACTCCAACTTTTGCATCTATATTGTATTTAGCAAAAATTCCTTTCCAGACATCTATTGATGTTGTATCAATTGGGATATTTCCTTCCCCTTTAAAAACAGTTCCATATATTCTCTCTATATCTATACCTAATTCTTTAGTAAAGAATTCTATGGTCATTTCTATGGCTTCTTTCTTGAAGTAGTCATTTAATGACCAATTACCAAGCATTTCGAATGCAGTACAGTGATATGGATCACCTACCTCATCTATATCACCAGTTCTAATACATCTTTGAGAATTTGTAAGTCTATTTCCTTCAGGATGTTTCTCGCCTTTAAGAAAAGGTACGAGTGGAAACATACCTGCATTAACAAAGAGTACAGAAGGGTCATCTTCTGGTACAAGAGTGGATCCTGGTATTTCTTTATGTCCTTTTGAAACAAAAAAGGCTATATATCTATCTCTTATTTCTTTGTAAGAAAGGTTTTTCATACCGATGATTATATCAAAAGGAGCCTTAGTATTCGAGTAAGATATTTACAATATTGGCTCTGGAGGATTTGAATCCTTATTCTCAGTATCTGTAGTATTATTAATCTGCTCTAAAAGGTTAGAAAGGTCTGCTTCTGGTTCTGGTACTGTCGTGTATATTTGTTGATCTTGAGCAGGGGGTATCTGCTGAACTTCTGGTTGGGGTATTTCTTGGATTTGTGATATTGGTTCTTGCTCCTTTTGAATTTCGTTATCATTAGTTAGTTTCTCTACTGGTGTTGCTTGAGTGTATACCTCGTTTGTAATCATCTCAGGTTGATTAGTAGGTATTGTTGGTGGAAGGGTTGGATTCCTATCTTCTTTCTTTTCGCTATCATCTTTCCATACGGCAAATATTATCATTGGTGTAAATATTGCTAATACAACTAATGCTATTCCTCCCGCAATTATTAATGCAATTCTTTTACTAATGCTGTATCCAAAGATATTGAAAGTGTCGCTATCTTTGTCATCACCTGTGATATTAAATGTCCAATTCTTGTTTATTTCTTTTTCACTTGTATCTTTGAATGTAATATCTACTTTGTGTAATCCACCGGAAAGATCTTCTTGTGGTATGTATATTACTGTATATTCTGTCTCAGATATTTTATTAATCTTAATTTGGTCTGTAATATCTTTGTTGTCTAACTTTACGATGATACTTTCTTGAATTACTTGATGGTCCTTAGAAGAGAGTAAAGTTGCTTTGATAGTGGGTCTTTTGTTTTTAATCTCATCGGAGCTTGTTGGAGAGATGTTTATAACCTGGGGTTGATCAATTAATACTTGATCGTCAGGGAGTTTACCTTCTTGTTGTCCCTTAGCAATTATTATCTCTTCAGATACATCCATACCTATCGCTGCTGGTTTTTGATTATCTAATGCCCTAATTACAGCTTTGTATGTACCATCTTTGTATTGTGTTGTATCTAAGACATATGAGGTTTGATTGTAGGGTATTTCTTTGTTTACAGTAATCCAACTTTCTTCATTCGTAGGATTGGATGAAAGGTATAGCTCATACTTTACAATGTGGTTATTATCTTGAGCATCCCATATTAATTCAAGAGTATCCTCTGTAGTAATATTTACTGGTTCTACAGGAGACACAAACTTTACTTGTGGTATGTCATTTTCTTTTGGACTTACACTAATGACCCATGATTGAGATGCTAGATGTTTACTATATCCATCATGTATGAATACATTTGCTAAGTAGCTAGCTGCTTTTGTTGTTGAGCCTGTAAACTTTATTGTTAATTTACCATTACCTCCATCATCAACAATTGTTGCTCTCAGCCAATCTGCATTAGAGGTAAAGGAATATGAGTAGTTTATTGTATCTTTATCTATATCTTCTGCTACCATTGTATATTCATACAGCTCTCCCGTTTTTATACTTTGTGATGGTTTTGAATTCTTTGGTGAACTAGTAAAAAATGGTTTTGAGTTGTTAGATACTGCTCTTACTCCTCCTACATCATATGTACTACTTATAACGCATTGGTAACTCTTCTTGTTTACATCAAGCATTAAGCCATTAAAATCATATGATTTAGCTATTGTTGGTGTAAATATGAAAGACTCAGATATTTTCTTTGGTAAATTGTCTGTATATGTTTTTACGAAGATATCATTCCCTTTGTCATCTTTAATGGAGAGACCTTGTATACCCAGTGTTGTAGAAAGTGCATCTACCTGAACTCTGAATGAGTTGTTTACTTCTAAAGAGTATGGGTTAACACTTGGGAAAGAAATTACACAAGGGTAGTCTTCACTTACTTCCACATCATCAAACGCTTGATTTCTAATATCAAAATTATTGTCTTGTAAAAGACCATATACAAATATTGGTAAAGAGAGAAGAAGGAGGAATGTAAGAAACAAACTCTTCCTTTTTTTACTTTTCCTTGGGGCAGTATTTCGAATCATTAGATATATATTAATGGTTATTTATTAGTAACTGCAAGTTGATCATTAATCTCCTTTTCTATACTGGTTAATACACTCTTTGGATCTTTGTCATTTTCAATTACTTGGGTTATTGAATCTCTAAGTAATTCTTCTACAAAGCCTTGATCTCCCATTTGCCATGCTTTCATATTTGGAGCCATTACTCCCATTGCTTTTGTATATGGGTTCGCAAGGAGTTCAGAATTCATGCTAACTCTTGAGTATGGTTCTCCAAATGCCCTTATCTTTGATGAGTTAGCGAAAAGTTTTTTCTGTTGTTCTGGTTGACTTAAGTAATTTACAAACTTCCAAGCTTCTTTACTATTTTGGCTTGTTTTACTAACAGTATCTCCCCAGTACATTGAGTAGTAAACAGGATCATTGTTTGGTAACTGAGGTAGTGGAGCTAATCCAAATTCAATTTGAGGAGCAGCCTCAATTATATCAAAGGCTCTCCAGCTAGGTGCAAACATTATTGCTAGTTTACCCTGAAAGAACATTGAAAGGTCGTTTGCTAAATATGGTGCCCATGATGGGTTTTCACCAGTTGCAAAGCTAGTATATGTTGTTAATGCTGATACCGCTCTTTCTGAAGTAATGTTTGCTTGATTTCTACTACTATTCATTATGGTTGCATTGTTTTGAAGCATCATGAAGCTGAGAATATCCGCAGAATGAGTAATATTTCTTGAAGTACCTATTGCTAACCCTGACTGAGTAATCTTTCCACTACCATCCTTTTTTGTAAGTTTGGTAGCAGCTTCCATTAAGGAATCCCAATCTGCAGGAGGTTCTTGATATCCTTCTTGAGAGAGTAATTGCTTGTTGTAGATGAGCAAGAGTCCATCAATTTCCCATGGTATTGCATACAGATTCCCATCTGATCCAGTAAAGTCATCTACAGCGGTAGGGTAGAACTGTTCTTCGTAATCAGAGACTGTGAATATATCGTTTGGAACAGGGCTTAAAAATTTCTGAAATTTTGGTACCCATGTATTATTTATCCTTAAAATATCTGGAGCTGGTTCTACAGAACTAGTTGATTGTTGAAGTCTTGTATATGCTCTGCTTTCGTAGTTTTTGAAAGCCTGTTGAGAATACAAGATTTTTACGCCAGGATTCTCATCCTCGTATTCATCGATTATTGGTTGTATGACATCTTCTGGTTCCCAAAGCCCCCAATATATTAACTCTACAGATGTAGGAACTTCTTCATTTCCGTCACCTTTATCCTTTGATTTATTGGAAAGAACAATAGCAGCAATGATTATTAAGATTATTAATACAACAACAACTCCTGTAAGAATTATTACTAACTTTTTCTGATCGTTTTTCATGTATTTCATTGTACAAAAATTAGAGTCTTTCTGCTACTACAATGAGTCTCTTTGTACCAACACCAAGTGGCCAACAGGTCATCATGGTAATTGTTTCCTTGTCTCCTTGGCTTTTAAGTATGGAAAAATCTTCTGGAGATACTATCTTTTTATTTCTTACAATATATTTAAGTTCTATTCCATCCTTTTTTATTTTCACTTCTTCACCTATATCTATATCATCTAATTTCGTAAATATTGTTTCTGGAAGATTAGAATGTTTGTTAAAGAAGTTCTCTACTGCACTGTGGCCATATATGAATGAGTTACCACCATCTCCTGGAAGTGGAGTTCCTCTAAAGTGGGCTAGACCATATTTAAGAAATTTGTCATATATTTCTTCCTTGGAGCTATCAACATTTGGGGTTATACGTATGTTCTCTATTCCAATACTATTTATACTAATATACATATTTGTTGAATATTCTTTATTAACAACGATGGCTTTACTTGTTTTTGTATTAGGGTCATATGTAAATACTCCTTGATATTCTAAGGTCTCTGCTGAGTTTGAAAGGTTCGCAAAGTAACTTTTACCAGGATCGTAATATGCAAATTCATTTTGAATATATTCTTTGTATGAATCAGGAAAAGGATCCATCATTAGTTTTTGTTTAAGGATCTCAAACTCTCCTTCTAGGTAGGATTTACTGAGTGGAAATACTTGTGTGAATACCACAAATATCCCTATGAAGGTTAATATCCAAGCTAAGGTTTTTTTTACCTTCTTTATCTTTGCTTCTTCTTGAACAGATATTTCCATATTGTTATCCATGCTCACCATCTTATCAATTAAAAAAAAGTATGTCATTTCTCTTGGCACTCTTTCGAATTGTTTGCTAGAATTGTAGCCATGAGCAAAAGAGATTACTATGAAGTCCTTGGAATATCAAAGGATGCAAAAAAAGAAGAGATAAAGAAGGCGTACAGGAAATTGGTAAAAAAATATCATCCTGATGTCAACAAAGGAGATGATTCTGAAGAGAAGTTCAAAGAAGTACAAGAAGCATATGAGGTACTTTCTGATGAATCTAAAAGGAATGCATATGATCAATATGGTCATGCAGGTACCCAAGGGTTTAACCCAGGATCTAATGGAGGATATTCTTCATATGGTGGAGCACCTTTTGATATGGGTGATATATTCAATTCTTTCTTTGGTGGTGATATGGGAGGATTTGGTTTCGGAGAATCGCAAAGTAGGACAAGGAGGAGTATGGGTGAGGATATTAGGTATAGGGTAAAGGTCTCCTTTAAGGAGGCAATCAAGGGTGGTGAGTTTAAGATTGGTATTAAGAGAAATATCCCTTGCTCAAAATGTAATGGCTCTGGAAGTGAATCTGGAAAAAGGAAAACTTGTGATGTATGTAATGGCTCTGGACGAGAAAGAAGAGTTCAAAACAGTTTCTTAGGTCAAATTGCTGTGATGGCAGAGTGTTCTAAATGTAGAGGTATGGGTAGTATACCTGAGAATGTATGTAGTAAGTGTTCTGGTAGCGGTATTCAGTCTAATACGGAAGACCTAAAGGTAAGGATTCCTGCTGGTGCATATGATGGAATGGTTTTGAAATTTAGAGAGGGAGGCAATGCTTCTTTGGGAGGAGAGTATGGAGATTTGTATATTGAAGTAGAGGTAGAGCCTTCAGCTTCGTTTGAAAGAAGGGGTAATGATCTTTATTCAATTGAAAGTATTCCTGTTCATGTTGCGGTGTTAGGTGGGAATATACAGGTATCTACTGTAGAAGAAAAAGTGAAGTTAAAGATACCAAGTGGTACTCAATCTGGAACAGTATTTAGAATTAAAAATGAAGGATCTCCAATCTTAGGTAAAGAGAATGCGAAGGGAGATTTGTATATTCGTATTGAGGTTGATATCCCTAAGCGTTTGAACAAGAAGGAAAGAGAACTTTGGGAAGAACTTGGTAAGGTGTAAGGTTTACATACTGAAATATATTTGGTATTATCAATTATAGAAGTTATAAAGAGAGGGTGGGGCGAAAGTCTCACCTTTTTTTTAGAAAAGATTATTTTATTTTTCATATTCACATATATGGCAATGACATCAGAATTAGTTGCAGCTATTAATCAAATTGCAGCTGAAAGAGGTATAGACAAGGAAGAGGTATTTAAAGCATTAGAGTCTGCAATATTAAGTGCAGTAAAAAAAGAGAGATTTGGTAGATCTGACAGAGATGATGAAATCATCGATGAGAAGTTAGGTGACAATCTTTTCTCAGAAGTAGACAGAGAGACAGGTGAGTTTAAGCTCTTTGCCTCAAAGATTGTTGTAAAGAAAGTAAAAGACAATGACAGGGAGATTGCATTAAGTGAAGCTGAATTAATTTCTCCAAGTGTTGAAATTGGTGACTCTGTACAGATAGAGATGCCATATGATGACCTTGGTAGGATTGCTACACAGACTGCAAAGCAAGTACTTTTGCAAAAGATTAGAGAATCAGAAAAGGATGCAGTTATTAGTGAATTTAGTGATAAGGTTGGAGAGGTATATACTGCTTTGATGCAGAGAATGCAAAAAGGTGCGGCTGTAATGGAAATTGGTAAAGCTACTGCTTTAATGCCACAAGAGGAACAGATTTCAAATGAATTCTACAGAGTTGGAGAAAGATACAAAGTTTTGTTGAAAAGTATTGATGATTCTCAGATTGTTGTATCAAGATCTGATCCTAAGTTCTTAATTGAACTGTTCAAATTAGAAGTACCTGAGATTGAATCTGGTGTTGTTGAAATTAAAGCTGTTGCTCGTGAGGCTGGATCTAGAAGTAAGATTGCTGTAGTATCTCATCAGGAAGGTATCGACCCTATTGGTTCATGTGTTGGACAAAGAGGTATTCGTATTGCTAACGTAATGAATGAATTAGGAGAAGAGAAGATTGATATAATAGAATGGGATGAGGAGTTAGAGAAATTTGTAGCAAATGCATTGAGTCCAGCGAAGGTGGATTCTGTAAAAATTTCTGGTAATACTGCAACTGTTGAATGTCCTTCTGATCAATTGTCTTTGGCAATTGGTAGGGATGGTCAAAATGTTAGATTAGCATGGAAGTTAACAGAAACTAAGATTGATATTGTTGGAGTAGGTGGAGAAGAAGCAGAAGCAGAAGAGAGCAAAGATGTTGTTGAAGAGTATGCAGAACAAACTGCAGAAGAAGTCGTAGAGGATGCTGTAGTAGAAGAAAAGATTGAGGAAGTAGTTGAAGATACAGCAGTTGAGGAAAAGGTAGAAGAGGTAGTTGAAGATTCAGTAAAAGAGTAATTTATACTTAAAAGGTAAAACTATACATGGCTCAGAAAGGTAATGTAAAAAAAACAGGTTTGGAGAGAGTTCCAATTGTAACAATCTTGGGTCATGTTGATCATGGAAAAACTACAATCTTAGACTACATTAGAAAGAGTAATGTCCAAAGTTGTGAAGCTGGTGGTATTACTCAGAAGATTTCTGTTTTTACTATATCTCCTAACAGTGATATTAGTAAAAAGATTACCTTTATAGATACTCCTGGCCATGAGGCTTTTGACCTAATGAGACTAAGAGGTGGTTCTATTGCAGATATTGTAATATTAGTAGTTGCTGGAAATGATGGTGTTAAGCCTCAAACTATTGAATCTATCGAAATTATTAAAAATTCTACTGCTAAGCCAATTGTAGCTATTAACAAGTGTGATTTACCTGATGTAGATTTAGCAAAGATAAAGAGAGATCTTGTAAACAATGGTCTACTAATCGAAGGTATGGGTGGAAATGTCCCAGTTATTGAGGTTTCTGGTAAAACAGGTAAAGGTATTCCTGAACTGTTGGATTTAATATCTCTTGTTGCTGATGTTGAAGGATTACAAGATAGGGGAGAATTACTTGATGGTGTAGTTGCAAAGGCTTTTGTTTTAGAATCAGTAAAAGATCATTCCAAGGGTAATATTTCTACCCTAGTACTTACCTCTGGAGACCTATGTAAAGGTTCATGGTTAGGATATATGGACGATGGGAAGGTAAAGATAGAGAAAGTAAAGGGAATTATCTCTGAAGAGGGAGAGAACGTTTGTGATTTGTACTGTGGATATGGTGGTAGAGTATTAGGCCTTTCTGAATTAATACCTGTAGGTTCACAAGTATATATCTTAGAAAGAAATGATGAATCTTTAATATCATCTCTTTACAAAAAAGAGGTAGTAGAAGAAGAAAAAAGTCTTGCTGAGGACGATTTCTTTGGAGATATATTTACCGAAGAGAAAGAGGAAGGTGAGAAATATCTAAATGTAATCCTTAAGAGTTCCTCTGAAGGATCTTTAGAAGCTATTGAGAAATCTTTGAGTAAATTAAAAAATGAAGAATATTCTGTCAAGGTAATACTCTCTGGAGCTGGAGATATTTCTTTGAAAGATGTTGAGATGGCAAAGCTTTCTAAAGCAATCTTACTTGGTTTTGAAGTAAACTTTGAAAAAGGTGTAGAAGAGATTGCTAGAAAAAGTGGTGTATTAGTAAGAACATATTCCATTATCTACAAACTCATAGAAGAGGTAGAGGGAGCATTGGATATGATAGCTGCACCAGATCAAACTGAAGAAGAAATTGGTAATGCTGTAGTCAAAATGATTATCACTCTTACAGATGGATCGAAAGTACTAGGTTCAAGAGTTAAGGAGGGAATTCTTAAGAGAGATTGTAAGTGCTATGTTGTAAGAAATGATGAAATAGTTGGTGAATCAAAGATAAAGTCTTTGAGAAAAAACAAAGATGTGGTATCCGAGGTAAAGCAGGGTGAAGAGTGTGGAGCAATTCTTAATACCAACGTTGAGGTACAAGAAGGCGATGAGCTTTACTGCTATAAGGTGGCTAGATAGGGAAAAGTTTGACAATTACCCTATAAGCATATAAAATAGGTCTCGCGTTCTCCTTTGGAGAGTATTGTAAAAATAAATATATAGTGTTAATCTAGAATATATGTCACTAAATAAAGAAGAAAAGCTAAATATTATAAATGAATATGCCCTACATGAGGGTGATACTGGTTCTCCAGAGGTTCAAGTTGCTATACTTACCGAAGAGATTTCAAGATTGAGTGAGCATCTTAAAGATCATAAAAAAGATAATCATTCAAGAAGAGGTCTTTTACAAATGGTAGGTAAAAGAAGAAGACTTCTTCAATATCTCGAAATCAATGAACCTGAAAGATACGAGACTTTCATAAAGAAGATTAAGATTTAATTGATAGGCTTTTATATAAAGCCTTTCTTTTTCCTCTCTCTCTTGTTATAACTTCTAAGTCAGACCAATAGGTCTAATTTTGTTAATTTAAATATTTTTAATATATATATGTTGTTTAATCATAAGGTGTATGAATTTGAGATTGGTGGTAGAAGATGTTCATTTGAGACTGGAAAACTAGCATTGAGATCAGAGTCAGCAATAATCGCTCGTATGGGTGATACAGTTGTAGAAGTTAATGTAAATACTGCACCTGCTAAAGGTGAAGTAGATTATTTTCCTCTTTCCGTAGAATACATAGAGAGATTCTATGCTTCTGGAAAGATTAATGGATCAAGATTTGTAAAGATTGAAAGATTTCCAAGTGATGATGCAGTACTAAAAGGAAGAATGATTGATAGGGCATTAAGATCTAGATTCCCAGAGGATTACAGAAACGAATTGAGTCTCATTGTGACAGTAATGTCATATGATGAAGAAAATGATCCTGTTTTACTAGCAATCAATGCTGCTTCTGTTGCATTACTTAATTCTAAAGCACCATTTGATGGTCCTGTTGCAGGAGTAAGAATGGGAATTGTAGATGGAAATATTAAACCTGTTTACAGTGGATTAGATAATGTAGATGAGGATAACAAGCTTAACTATGTATTAGGTGGAGATGGAGAAGTCTTTACAATGATAGATGCTGGCTGTTATGAAATCCCAGAGGAAGATATCCTTTCCGCTATGGAAAAGGGTTTAGAAGAAATGAAACTTTGGATAGATGCACAAAACAAGTTTGTAGATATGTTAGAAAAGAAAGACAAAACATATATTCCATTTACATTAAATGAGAATCTCCTTAGCGATATGTCTGATTTCTTGGGTGAAAGAGTATTAGAGAATTTACTTGCTGCAGACAAACAGAAGCACGAGGAAACTAAGGAAGAAGTCTTCAAACACTTTGAAGGTAAATATACAAAGATGGATATGGCTCAAGCATATGACAAACTTCAAAAGAAAGCATTAAGGAAATACGTAAAAGAAAACAACAAAAGAGTTGATGGTAGAGCATTAGATGAAATTAGAGAAATGGCTAGTGAAATAGATTTACTCCCTAGAGTTCACGGATCTGGATTGTTTACTAGGGGAGTAACTCAAGTACTTTCAATTGCTACATTAGGTAGTCTTAAAGATGCAAAGCTTGTAGATGATATGCTCGGAGAAAAAGAGAAAAGGTATATGCATTACTACAATGATTTACCATTTGCATATGGTGACGCTGATAGAGTTAGATTAAATCCTAGCAGAAGAGCTGTAGGTCATGGTATGTTAGCTGAGAAAGCTTTGATACCAGTAATCCCTTCAGAATCAGAATTTCCATACACAATATTGGTAATGTCTGAAATACAAGGAGAGAATGGCTCAAGTTCAATGGCATCAGCATGTGGTTCATCTTTGGCATTAATGGCTGCAGGTGTTCCAATTAAAAAGATAGTTGGAGGAATTGCTTGTGGATTAATTACAGAAGATGATGGTTCATTCCATGTACTTACTGATATGCAAGGAGTAGAAGATTTCTATGGAGATATGGATTTCAAAGTAACAGGTACTAGAGATGGTATTACCGCAGTACAGATGGACAACAAGATCTCTGGATTAACTATGGAGATTGTAAGAGAGACATTTAAGAAATCTAAAATCGCAAGAGATGCTGTAATTAGTAAGATTGAAGAAGCTATACCTTCTGCTAGAGGAGAAATCTCTAAATATGCACCTAAGGTTGCAGTTGAGAAGATCCCTGTAGACAAGATTGGTGAATTAATAGGGCCAGGTGGAAAAAATATTCGAGAATTAACAGAAAGAACTGGTGCAGAGATATCTGTTGAGGAAGATGGTACTGTTAATATATATTCTTCAAACAGTGAATCTATTGATGAAGCAGTAAAATATATTAAGAGTTTGAGTTTTGTTCCAGTAGTTGGACAAATCTATGATGGTAAGGTTGTTTCCATTATGGAGTACGGAGCATTTGTAGATATCGTTCCAGGAGTCTCTGGTTTAGTACACGTATCTGAAATTACAGATGAGTTTGTAAAAGATGTTAACAAATTCGTTAAAATTGGAGATACAGTTAAGATCAAGATCTTGGAAAAAGACAAAATGGGAAGATTAAAATTCAGTATGAAACAGGCAAAGAGTAAGAAAGAAACCCAACAAGAGGAATCTCCTGTCTTAAGTGAAGATTAATTAGATCTTAACTATCTTAGCAACGTAAAATCCCATCATCTCAGGTGATGGGATTATTCTTATACTCTTCTTTACAGAAGGGTCATATGTCTTTCCACTCCAATGGGTAATACCAGGTAATACAAATTTCTTAAAATCTTTAAATCCATCTGTATTAACAATATCAATATCTACAACTTTTGCATTTTTGTGCCTATCAAGTAACTCTGTAACAATACCTTCGTTTTCCTCTGGTTCTAATGTACAAGTAGAGTAAACTAATGTACCACCAGTCTTTAAAGTTCTGAATGCAGACTCTATCAATTCTCCTTGTACTGTACTCATACTCTTAACTTTTTTAATACTCCAGAATCTAAGAGGCTTCATACCTTTCATGTAGATCATTCCTTCTCCACTACATGGAGCATCAAGCAAAATTTTGTCAAAGTAATCAGGATATTTTTTACCAAACTCTCTACCATCGCTAAGTGTAACCTTTACACTCTTAGCTCCAAACTGTTCAACAACATTCCTTAAAGAATTTGACCTACTAAGATCTACCTCATTTGCTAATATATTTGCATTGTTGTTAACTAAGTCTGCAATATGAGTAGTCTTACTACCTGGGGCAGCACACATATCTAATATCTTCTCACCTTCTTTAGGATCCAATATCAATGTATCTAAAATACTAGAAAGATTCTGTATGTAAAAAGCACCATCTCTGTATTCTTGTGTCTGAGATATCTCTGATTTATCCTTGTTGTTAACAAAGTATGTATTAGGAGCCCACTTAATCTCTTCTAATTCATGTCCATATGACTCTAACTTTTTAAGAGTAAGACTTGGTCTTTGTGAAATGGAATTTAATCGTATTGTTGTTCTAGTCCTCTGACTAAAGAGGGGAAGTATTTCCCTTTTTGAAATCCTTAAGATGCTTGCCATCCTAGAGATGAAAATATCTTCCTTCGTGAAATATTTTTCTTCCTTAGGTTGGCCAAAACTGGGAGTTCTTCTCTTCTTAAAATTTGTTCTTAATTTATTTCCTCTCATTAGATTTCTCCCTTCAAATATTTAATTATACTCCCAACCACTAATCCTGCGGTTTCAGTTCTTAACATATTACCCTCTAGATGTACAAAATCAAAACCAAGATTCTTAAATATATCAATATCACTTTCTGACCAACCTTTTTCCGGACCAATAGCTATTACAAACTGTTTCCTTAAATCTTTACCCTTTAAATATTCCCTTAGAGATGAAGTAGGTACATTTTCCGTAGCTAAACATATTTTTATACTCTCTTTATCTACTTCCAGATCTCGTAGGTATATGGGTTTCTCAATTAAAGTACCCTTTAAAGTTCTTGATTGTTCTACAGCATCCTTAACTATTTTATTCCAAAGACCATATTCCCTAATTGCTTTATTCTTACTTTTCAAAGAATATTTACTCTCTACAGGAATTATTCTCTCTATACCTATCTCTACAGCCTTTTCCAAAAAGAAATTAAACTTACTATCATTGCTAAGTGATTGTATTACTGTAATACCAACACCCATTGTTACATCCTTATCTTCAATCTTGCTATTAATTTCTATCTCTACAGATTTTCCATCAATATCTGTAATTGTTCCAAGGTAAATGGATTGATAGTTTTCAATCTCAACAAGATCTTCAATTTTTAATTGAAGTTTATTTATTGCAAAAGAACTGTCTTTATCAGACAGGTGTACAATATCTTCTTCAGTTAGTTTATGTCCGATAAAGAATCGATTCATACCTAAATTATACCATTAAAAGTCGCAAAAGCCTCTTTTTTACTATACAATCTTGACATATCACCCATTTTCCCATTATATGTAAGTATATAAAGTATTAGGAAATAAAAGATGGGAGATATTCCTTCAGTATATTGGATGATATTAATTGGTATATTTACCGGTTTTGTATGTTTCGTATTGTATCAGATAGCGATGCTTTTGAAAGAATCAAAAAATGCAGTATCAGATTCTAGAAAGATAATTCAAGAGGCAGAGAAAACTGTAGATATGACAAACAATATTCTCGTTGAAGTCCAAGAAATGATTTCTAAGGTTAAAGGTACTGTATATATGGTAAATGATTCAATAATTGGACCTGTTAAAAGGATATCGTCAATAGTTTCGGCGGCTTCTGGATTTGCCGAAGGTTTCGCATCAAAAAGAAGGTAGTATCGTTGCTATTGTCTTCCTCTCTTTGTATTATGAATAGATGTATCTGACCCCTTACCAAAAGAGACAATTAAAGATGGTAATAGCTTTGATAATTGGTATACCAATTACCATATTTGCTGTATATCAAGGTGTTAAATATCTTTCCAGGGCAGGTAGTGAAGCGGCTCCAAAAGATGTCGTATTAACAAATTTAACAACTAATTCAATTACCGTAACTTGGTTTACAGATACCGCTGCAGATGGATATGTAGTACCAGTACTAAATGGTACTGAACAAAGTCCTGTTAGAGACAAGAGGGGTAGTGGTAATCGAACTTCCCACTATGTTGAAATTAAAAGCCTAGAACCTAATACTAAATATTCATTTTTGATTGTATCTGGTAGTAAAAAATTTACAAACAGTAGTGGTCAAAACTATGAATTTACAACAGCTCCTGTAGATGCAGATACTCCAATTCCTAACCCTATCCACGGATCAGTTATAGGTATTTCTGGTGATGATGTAATAATATATGCATTTCCTAAAAACAAAACAGCATATCCTGTTTCAACAACTATACCTAGCGGTGGAAACTGGATAGTGGATCTTTCAGCTTTTAGAAAAGTTGATGACAAGAGTATGTTAAAGGTAACTAACGATACAGAGTTAGTACTTTTAGCAAAGAATACTTCAGGTAAGGGAGCTGTATTAGATGGAGCATACTCCGCACTTTTTGATAGTAATGGGAAATTAAATCAGACTCTTTCTCTTAAGATTGAGGAAAATGCTGATTTACTTTCATACTTTCCCGATGCATCTAAACTCGGTGTTCAGGAAGTTGCAGAGACTCCAACTCCTACACCAACCCCAAAACCTACACCTAAGCCAACACCAACTCCTACACCTGAACCAGAAGAAGAACCCGTTGTTGTTGATACAAACTATCAGATCGTTCATGATTTGAAATGGATAGATATGGTTACTGCTTCATCTGAGATATCACTAGATTCAGGAGAAGATACAGTCTTAATTACAAATCTTACAGATGTTGGATTTACAGTTGTATGGAGATCTACAAAAAAAGTAGATGGATATATTAAATATGGAACTAGTAAAGAGACACTTTCAGAAGAAGCTTGGGATGTAAGGGATGGACTATCTTCTAGGGGAACATATTACACACACTCTGTAGAGAGTGATAGATTGGATCCATCAACTACCTACTATTTCCAAATATTAACTGGTGATGAAACATATGACAACAATGGAGAACTTTACTCAGTTAAAACATTCGAAACTCTCGCATCTCCACCTCCATTTGAAACAAAATCCGGGGAGGTTGTAAATACCCAAACACCTGGAGATTGGATTGTAGTAGCTAAGATTGTAGATGATGATGAAGCTGGTACATTGGGTAGCTCTAGGTATGTATCTACAATCCCAGATGATAACGGGAATTGGATATTAACTGTTGGGGATATTAGAAGTGAAGATGGCTCTTCATACTTCTCATTCTCTAATTCAGATATACTTTCTATGTATTTCTTAGGTGAGAGTTCAAAAACATTTGAATATCCTATGTCAACAAGCGAGATATCTTTAGATGCTTCAAAGGTAGGCACTATATCAACAATTTCAAAAGTGAAATTGCTTTCAGACTATGGAATAGTTAATATTAAATAGGTTTGTTAATTGGATTAAAATGCATTAGAATCAGTTGCTTACTATGATAAAAATAGCTAAAGAGAAAATAAATGCAGTGATGTTGTTAATAGGTATGTCCATATTTTCTGTTGGAGTTGTTTTTGTTGTTAATCAATTTAGAGGAGATGAATATGTTTTAGCTAATGAAAATCCTCAAGAGAGTATAGTTGTAGAAGATACATTGCCATTAGCAAATGAAACCGATACCACGATTCCACAAAAAGTAACCCAGGATCAAGCAGCAATGGTATTGTCATCCAGTGGTACAGGGGTGAACTCTTGTTTACCATCTCAGGTGGAAATTACATCATATTCATTTTGTACAAAAGATGGTACTGGTGATGTAGATTACAAAGAGGGTTCTAGATCTGGCGATTTAGTTAGTAAAAATACAAAAGTAACATTAGTAACTGTATATGTACCTTTGGAGTTATTCTCTGGATCCAATGTTAAAGATTCAAATAGGAAGATAACTACAAAGACTCCTATATACAAACCAGCAGGTGAACAGATAGATGAAAAAATTGCTAATACTCTACTCATACCTGGTGAACAGATAAATGATTATAAATCTTCAGTACAAAATAAACCTTTTAGTTCTAGATATTCTCTTTCTTTTAGTCAAAATGAGGGTACTCCTGCAGAGGAGGGTAAGGTTGTAGTAGATGAAAAACTTATCAATGATTGCGAACAGTGTCGAAACAAATCTAACCCTAATCCTGATAAATCAAATAAGATATCTACCTTTATGAAGGATACCCTTTATAGAACTCCAGGTGAGAAACAACAGTTAGCAGAATCTGAGGGTATTGAGGCATGTTCTAATGAAGACAAATTTATTGAATGGGAATCTACGAAAAGAAAAGCATGTGCAATGGATAAGGTTACGGTTGCGATAGAATTAATAAAAAAGATACCAAGTGCATTATGGGACGAATGTACTATTGCGAAACGTAATCCGGCGACGAATGAGGAATTCTATACTGCAAATTGTATAGATCCCGAAAAGATCATTATCAAGATGTCTTCGGTATTTGGATCTGACGAAGAATGTCTTGATGGTATATGTACAAACTCATATATGAATACTAGAAACAAAATAGCGCTGTCTCCTGAAGATTCTTCAAAAGAATCTGGTAAGGTATATTACACAACTCCATGTCAGGTTATTGTTGATGGTAAAACTAAGCCGTATACTGTTAAATGTGCATGGGATATGTCTCATCTTTTCAAAGAGAGAAAGTTCTCTGAATTCGATGATTTGCCTGATATTGAAAAGACTCCATCCTTTAGTGCATATGATACTTTCCTTAAAGGTGAGGCAAGTAAAAGAGGTGATGAGAGTTCTGTAAAAATGTACTAGATAATTTTTAATAATATATTTATGAGTATTTCTAGAAAGGCATATGGGTTTTCAATTAAAGCGAAGAAGATGCTTAGTAGTAAATTATTTAAAACAACATTCTTAGCTTGTTTATCATTGTTTCTAACATTTGGAGTACTCAATGTATATGCTCAGGAAGGTTCTATCTCTCCAGATTGGAGTGGTACTAAAGAGTTCCATAATGGTATTAGTGGAGTAGAAGATACAACAGAAGATAATATGAATAGTAGGCAGGGTCTAGAGCTCCTCAATACCGCTTGGACGGGTCTTTCTTTGATGGCTCCAGAAGCAACGGAAAATGGTGAGAATGTTATGAATAATCCTAATATTCCTAATGATTTAAAAAGAGGACTTCTTGGAATGGTAGAGGATGCTTCTACAACTGCGTATGCTTCTTATCCAGTAATTAATGTCCCACATCACTTAGCCCAAGAATGGGTTCCTGGATATGATCAAGAGGTCACAAGTTTGTATGCTCAGAATTCCTCCTCTGGTCATAACTCTGGATATACAGATTTGATGAATAGTGGGATATCACCTCTTTGGAATAGAACATTGAATCTTTCATATATTGCATTTGTAGTAATAATGATAATCGCAGGCTTTATGATTATGTTCAGACATAAGCTAGGGGGTCAAACAATGGTGACTATTGGTAATGTATTACCTGGTGTCATAGTTTCGTTATTGTTAGCTACATTCAGTTTTGCAATTGCAGGATTAATTATCGATTTAGGTGGTGTAGTAACAGGTTTAGTAGCTTTTGTTCTTGGAGATGGTAATACTACATTTACAATAGGTAATTTAGGTGGAATTATAAAATCTGTATTCTTGGGAGATTTTGATTTAAAATCTTTTATTAGTGGTACATTAGGAGGTGTCTTCGGATCTTCCCCAATAGGCAACTCTACGGGGTTGATAGCAATTGCATTGGCTGCGGCTGGTCCTGCTGGTTGGGGAGCATTAGGCACTATGGGTGCTGTTGGCTTATTATTTGCAGTTGCAATATTTGGTATCGTAGTAGCAGGTGCAATAAAAGTAATGATAGCTCTTTACAAAGCATATTTCTCATTACTTCTTAATGTGATCTTAGGACCAATACAGATTACTCTTGGTGCTATGCCAGGTAATAGTCATATGGTTAATAACTGGTTTCTATCAATAATAAGGAATGTATTGGTATTTCCTGTTGTTCTATTCATTGTAAATATACCCAATGCTATCGCTAACTCTGGAGCTTCTGCATATCTTAATTTCCCAGGGAAATTAGTATTTGAAGATCCAAGTACATATGGCCCTGCAGGAAATATAAATGTCGCTGGAGGTCTCTTTATGTTCATACTTAGAATATTTGTACTCTACTTTGCAGCTCAAGCTCCTAAGTTCTTAGAAGCATGGTTCCCACCAAATTCTCCAAAAGCTATTGGTGAAGGTATAGAAGCAGCTAAAGGTAATCTTTCTAAGTTGTTCCTCATTGGTGGTCTCTTTAAGTAATACTTTTTGAAATAGTAAATGGCAAAAAAACCTAAATCTAACAATTTTGATGCTTTAGGAAGTATATTTGATTTTCTCTTTACAGAGGCAAAAAAGAAACCAGCAAAAAGGAGAGCAATTAAACCTACAGGTGTTTCAGCTACAAATTCAGTAACAGAAGCTGCTTTTGCAGCGTTAGAAAAACCAGGAGCCTTTATCTCTGATACCGTCGTTGGAGAATTTAATGATGCTTTAGACTATGAAATGGCTACAGTAAAGTTTGCGGATGGCCTTGGAAACAAAGTCTCTATAACATCTAATAATATGATAGATTTCTTGCGAGATCCACAAGGAGTTGTATCAAAACAGATGAAAAAGAACAAAGCTATTAGGAAAACCATGAGAGCTGCTTTCTTAGGTGAATCTATGCGAGATTTTGTAGCTACTGGATGGGCAAGAAAGTACGGAGATTTGGAAGTTCAAAAAGCAGTCTATGGTACTCATGTATCTGTTGAACAAAAAGTAAGTGACAGCTACTCTATCGCAAAAGCAATGGGTCAATTTGCTGGCGGTGATAAAGGAGCTGGTCCTTCAGAGAATGCTAAATTCCTCAATGCTGCCGAAAGCGAATTTATGGTAGGTAGAAGTATGGAGCTTGTTAGAAAAAAAATGATTCCTGATGCTGAGTGGGATTCGCTATCTAAAGAGGAAAAGGCTAGTTTTAATGAGGCTTTTCTAAGAGAAAACTCTTGGCAAAAATTTAAAGATACTGATACACCGGATCGTTCGTTAAGAGATTTCTTAACTACTAAGTATGGTGCAGGTACTGGTACTACTATGTACAAAGAATATATTACAGCTACCGGTGGTAATCCTAGGGATGCTAACGCTGTTGGAGGAAGCATACTAGGAGCAAAGACATATTTCAAACTTGAAACGGAGCATATTGATGAACGTATAAGAAAATTGGAAGGTGATCCACAAACAGAGGAAACGTTAAATGAGCTTGGAGTATATAGAAAAACAAGATATTTAATGGATAGAAAAACTGGAGAGATTAAATTAAGGGCTGATATAGAGCGTATAAAGAATGATTTAAGATCTGCTACCACTACACAAGAGAAAAATCGTTTAAAAAAAGAATTAAAGGATGCTAGGTCAGCTATGCGATATATGGATGGAGCCAATATTATGGGCAAAATAGGTGCAGTAGAAGGATTAATTAACAGCTGGCAAACTGTATATGGTGGTATTAGTGCAGAAAAGTTCGCAACAAGTGTGCTAGGGGGTGATTTTTTTGATGAAGGAAAGAACACTTTAAATTGTCCGTCTACTGGTAATAAGGTCGGTGATCTTGAATTCTTAGTTGCAAAAACACATCCTGGGAATAACAAGTTTATAAACAAATATAACGAAATGGGTAATGCAATGTATTACCTTACACCCAGATCTGTTTTTAGGACTTTATTCTTCAATGGAGAAGGATTTGCATATTTAATGCATAAAGGGTTGTCCAAAAGAAGTGATATTATGAGTCTTCTAGGAAAAGGTATTCCTAAGAATGGTCTCCCTGACATATACGATACAAATAAATTGATGGAGTTTGTGTTAAGTAAAAATTCTTTAGATATACTTAACGCAAATTCAGCAAATTTTACTCCAGAAGAAATGGAATTTCTTAAAAAGTTCTTAGATAATAATAAAACTTTAAAAGGTGTAATAAAGATAACAAGCTTTGGTAGTTATGTTAAAAATACATTCCAAAAGAAAATACTTGAACTTACAGCACCATTCAGAAGGAAATTTGCAGAACAGTTCTTGATGAGATTTGTTTCTAAGTATGGTAAAGAACAAGCTGTTGCTCTCTTAAATCAATGGATTGCTAAAGGTGGTATCAATGTTATGTTTAGATCATTAGCAACTTCAATTGCCGGAGTCTTAGGATTTGCAGGAGGGCCTGTAACAAGTGCTCTTGTATCTGCAATAACCTTTGCATTAACGGATTTTGCGATGAAGGCTTTCGCTCAAATGGTTATCTTTGGAAAATACATTGTTTACGGAATCATCGGAATAATAGCTTTATTATTTTTTGTAAGTAGTGGAGCAGTTAGTAAATATAATAAAACAACAACAACATATGCAAATGAAA
>CAYOME010000002.1:7701-133097 GCA_964405015.1 uncultured Candidatus Saccharibacteria bacterium | reverse complement strand
TCGTGGAATACGTATTCTCTATCTATTTTGAATGTTACCATGCGCTATTATATGTATAGATAAGAATATTATCAACACAACCCATAGTGTTGTTTTGTGGTATAATGCGCACATAGGCTTAGCCTATGAACGATCTTTAAAAACTGATACGAAAGGAGGTGAGAAAAATGTTAAAAGGCTTAGTGCAGACAACGAAGAAGTCCAAGAAGCTCATGGCGTGCAAATGCCGCTGCAAGTGTCACACTTGCCATTGTGAATGCAAAGCCCGCTCGCGGATGAAACAGGCCTAACATTCGAAACCCAACAGAGGTGAGATCAGCAATCTCAGATCTCACCTCACCTTTTCCATAGGAGAAGTCAATGACTATCCCAATGTACGATTCTATCATCGAGGGTACGAACGTCGTAAAGCTGAAATCTCCAATAGCTGCTCAAATTGAGCTGACAAAGAAATGCCCTTACAAGTGTTTCTTTTGTTACAACTATTGGAAAGAGGGTAACGTTCAAGTCGAGGGAGAAATGACCGAAGAGGAAGCTCTTTACGCCTGTCAAAAGCTAATAGAGGCAGAAATCTTTTCGGTTATTATCTCAGGCGGAGAACCAACCCTACAGAGTTACCTTCCCGAAGTAATAAAGTTGTTTTCGAAGGCGAAGATTAACAGTACGATAATTACTAATGGTTTTGCCTTAACGCCAAGCTACATCGAGACCCTATCGAAAGCAGGACTGAACTCAATGCAGATTTCCATGCACCATTTCAGCGAAAGCAGAATGAATGCAATCACAGGGAATCCGCACAGTTACCAGTTGACACTTAAAGGTATCCAGAACGCTATCCAGCATTTTGGAGCAGATTACTTTAATGTTAACATGGTTGTCACGAAAGACACAGTCGAGGAAGTGGAAAGAATGGGGCTCTTTTTAGCGGAACTTGGCGTGCAGTACTTCTCGGTAGGGATTGTCTCCTACTGTGGAGAAGCTTCCCGAAACAACCTCGTCTGTAATCGAGTTGATCTGAATCGAGTTTACGAACAACTCCAAGATCTCTCGAGCGTTATTGACGTTGGTATGACAGGAGGTATGCCTTATTGTGTATTACCCGAAGAAGACCCTGAAAGACCGGTCCTGATTGCTAACTCCTGCGATGCTGCTATCTCACAGATTGTAGTATCTCCCAATGGAGACCTCAGGCCGTGCGTGGAACTACCAACCGTCGTGGGGAACATTCTCCGAGATAATCTTTTCCAAATCTGGCAGAACGCTCCAGAGCTAATTAGGATTAGAGAGTTTCGGAATACTCCGACGACGTGCCGAAGCTGTGAGCTTGTCTCTTACTGTCATGGTGGATGCAGGGCATCAGCCTTGAGCTATACTGGCAAAGAGACCGGTTTAGATCCATTAATGGAGGAGTAAGATGAAAGTTAAAATCGTTCAAGGAGTCAAGCATCGCGGAGAAGCGTTTGGTGGAGTCATCGAAAGTTCAGAAGGCATAACCTGTCTTCAAGAGGAGGAATACAACCGATTCCTGAACTTAACAAATTCCTCCGAAGAGGTGGATACCGATGAATTTCTACAAGAGCTACTCGACGCGAAAATCGTTGAACCTTTCGACCAGTTATAAGATCAAGAAGGGGGATGCCATATGGCTTCCAAACCAGGCATTCCCCTTTGAGATTTCCCCTATCCAAAAGATATCTTTCATCAGTAAGCTTTATTAAAATTAATACTTTGAATTTCTTTTCAATTATTCGTTCCACTTATGGAACGATGTTCGAACCATGTTACCAAGAAACCCTTTACTTGCTTGCATTTATTCTTGTCTCGTTCGAGTCCCGTCCACCCCGCCAATTTCAACATGTTCCAACAAGACTCGTTTTTTATGCTTAAAAATCCTTATGGGGAATTGAGTTATTTTGACCTTAAAAAGTAAAAGTCCCAAAAGTAAGCTCCCGTGTATGAAAGTTGATAATAACCTCCCATCTTTACAATTACCTTGTCAAATACCTTGACAATTATTTTACATATCCATATAATAATAGGTTATGGTAAATACAAAATACAAACTAAGTAAAAAACTCTTAGAAAATATTTCCTCTATTGAAAGACTCTACGGTCAATTAGAATCACAAGTAGTTCCAAAGCAATTACTTCTTAACTTAGAAAAACACAATCTAGTTAAATCTTCATTCTCTTCAAACAGTATTGAAGGTAACCCACTATCTCAAGAAGAAGTTACTAACTTAATACTAGGTGGTAGAGTACCTGCGAATAGAGATGAAAAAGAAGTAAAGAACTATTTTGATATTCTAAAACAGGTAGGGAAAGAATATGACACCTTAGATATAGATACCCTACTAAAGATTCACAAACAGCTTTTGCAAGGAGTGGAAAATCAAATAGGAGGTGAGATTAGAAATAGAAAAGTTGTAGTTGGTAATCCTGCCCAAGATGGTAATATTGTTATAAAACATGAACCACCTAAACATACTAGGAAAGAAATAACAAAACTACTAGAAGAACTAATGGATTGGACAAATACATCACAAGAGCTACCAATACTTAAAGCAGGAATATATCATCATGAATTTGTATATATCCATCCATTCGTTGATGGTAATGGTAGAGCTTGTAGATTAACTACAACTCTTTTGTTAGATAAGCTTGGATACAAGATAAATAAGTATTTCATACTTGATGACTACTATGATATAGATAGGATTCAGTACTCTGACTCTTTACACTCTGCAGATAGCGGAGATAAAACAGAATGGTTAGAGTATTTTACAGATGGTGTTAAATATTCTTTACAATCTGCATTAGCTAAGATAAAGGAAGGTTTAATAAATATTTCTTTTGATATGAGACCCACAAAGAGAGAAAACGATGTATTGGAATTAATAAAGAAATACAAAGAGATTACTTCTTCGGATGTTTCTAAAGATTTAAATATTTCTAGACAACAAGCTTTTAATCTTTTAGATGGTCTTGTTTCAAAGGGTTATTTAGAGAAACAGGGTAGTACAAAAAATAGCTTCTATATTCTAAGATAGTTCCTCCCAAATTCCCATTTTACATAGGTACCAGACTCACAGGCCTTCCATATTCAACATGACCTTCCATTTATATTTGAATATTTAAAACTGGTATAATTACAATATAAAATAAGTAATATATTTTAAATGGGTACTAAATTTCCAAAGAAAGTAATTACCAATGATCAGTCTATTACAAATGCCGAAACTATTTTAAATATTGAATATCCATCATTAATACGAGAATATCTTAAAGAAAAAAATGGTTTCTATATAGGAGGATATAGATTCTTTTCCGTATTAGATAAAGAAGATATATTCCATACTCAAGATGATGTTGTAAAGGAAAATAGAGAGTGGAAGGAATATCTACCAGAGAATCATGTCATCATAGCTAATGAAGATCTATATTGCTTAACCTTGAATACAAACAAAGATGGAAAGGTTTATCTTTATAATCATGAAGATGGATCATTAAAGATTTTTGCTAATGATGAGAATACTCTTAAACAACGATTTGATGAAATTAAGAAAGAGATCGAGGATATAATTAAAGAATGATATAATATATAGCTTTTCCATTTTATCTTTTAATTTTTATTTTTTAATTCAATGAAAAAACCAAACATATTAGAGGAGAATTTAAAACCAGATTATTATTCTGGAACTATTAAATTCTCAACGGATTACATATCCAAAATTCAATTAGTAGAAGCTTGTAAAAAGATTGCTGATAAAAACTCAGCATTTATTCAACTTAAAGTAAGAACAGGTGGAGGAAGTGATATAGCTGTAGATTTGTTATTTGATTCAGCATTATTACCTGATCAAGAACTTCGGGGAGCTGGAGTTAATTATTTACGCGATATTTTTACCCAATATCTTGGAGGAGACTATCTTAAATCTTATGATTTAGGTAACATGACTGTTGTTGTGAAGTAATTCACAAATTTTAATAAATGGAAAAGAACTGGGGAAGAATATCTCTTCCCCTTTTATTTTATTATTTCATTTTGGTTCCAGATCCATATATCCTCCATTTTCATAATATTCTCTCAACACCTATTTTAAACAATCTATTCAGGAATATTCCAATCTGAGAATATTTAATAATAGGAGGAATAGCTGGATACTATGGATGGATATTTAGGTGTAGAAATGGAAACATAGACATTCTTTGCTGTATCAAATTATTTCAATATTCCCTCTAGTGCAGTTCTTCATATTGCGGACAATCTTGTTAGAAATGAATTAGTAGATAGTGATAATTATCTAAAGAAAAAAGAATTACGAGAGGAACTAAAGACATACAAATATTCAGTAATATTTGAGAATCTATAATTGCAAATTAAACTGATTTCTAAATTCTTCGAACTTACTCCTTAGGCTATTCTCATCTTTAATTCCTAAATCCCAAGAATCAAGACCTTCACCAAATACAACCCTCTGCTTCTCTGTTGGAGATTTACCAATTTCCCCAAACATTGGATCTACCCATACCCATTCATCTTGTAAGTAATCATAAACCTGAGCATATACATGTCCATCTATTGTATCTCCGCCGCTTTTAAGCCATCCAACATCTATAGTTTCTACATATTTAGTAGGTATACCACTTGCTCTAGATATTACGATAAAGGCTAATACTGCGTCTGTACATCCAGTAATGTATCTCTCCCTAATAATCTCCTCACCTGTTCTTTTTCTAAAAATATTCTTGTCATATTCCCTTACCTCTACTAGTGTTGGACCAAATTCAAGGATTTTTTGTACTTTTTCAAGAACTGCCCCTTTAATCTCAGAAGCTATTTTTTGTATTTCAGGGGATATATTAGTCTGTAAACCTGAAGATAGGTATTTTTCTACTTCATTCTCTTTAATAGTTAATTCATTTGCTTCATACATATACGAATGATATCAGAAACTAAATATTTCATCACTTAAAATCTCCATATTATAATTTTTAAAGAATCAGTCACCAACATATCCTACCTACTAATAGATCTTGACATTAAATTAATAACTGATATATACTTAGTTATGGGTATATACCCATTAATAAATTTTTATTTATATCCTTATGCCAAACTTAGACAATACTGGACCATTAGGTCAAGGCCCAATGACTGGAAGAAGATTAGGCTTTCTTCCTAGATCAAGAGGAAAAAGACAAGGTGGTTCACAAATCTGTAAATGTCCTAACTGTGGATATACAGAACCACATACAAGAGGAATACCTTGTACAAAGAAAGTATGCCCCAAATGTGGTACACAACTAAAAGGAGAGTATTGTTAAATATGAGACCGAGATTCAGAAGAAGACTAGGAATACAATTTAGCAATAATTACTTCAAGCCGAGAGGGATACCCCTAAGAGACCTTCAAGAAGTAAATATTACAGATGAAGAGTTAGAGACACTAAGATTAAGATACATAGAAAATATTGATCAAGAAAAAGCAGCTCAAATGATGGGTATCTCTCAAAGCCAATATCAAAGAGATCTTACTTTTGTTATGCAAAAAATCACAGAGGCTTTAGTTAACGGTTACGCAATATCAATAACTAAAAGAGAGTCATAGTGTTTAAATATTGACTGATATTTTAAGAAAAGATATATTTCAATATATGTTGAAATATATCAAGGAAGAAAACATTAATGAAGTTAGAAATCTATTAGTTTCGAACCGTATTCAAATACTAAATCTTCTACTCAAAAAAGATACCTGCGTTTGCCAAATGGTCAAACATTTGGAATTAAAACATAACTTAATATCTCACCACCTTAAAAAATTACAAGACTTGAGATATATATCTAGCATCAAGAATGGACAACATGTCATATACCATTTGGAAGAATCAAAAAAGGAAATTTTAAAAAAACTTTTTAAATTATTAACCCTCTAAGATGAATAAAAAACCATTCATCATATTTTCCATATTAGTAGGTATTTTACTCCTTCTTACAGGAGAATATTTCATTGTAAACAAATATGCCTGTAGAGATGTACAAGAGGAGATCCCTACTCCACGAGCCATGATGCTCCTTATCGAATTTCAAAATACTGATGGTTTAGTCAATATGGTAAATGATATGAAAGAAAGAGATGTAAAGGGTTTACTAATGGTAAGTGGTAGCTTCATAGAGAAGCATTCAGATGTATTGAAAGAAATACTAAAGACAGGAGTTGTAGAATTAGCTCCATCATATGATCCTGAAGCATTTTGGGGAATGTCATATGATCAACAATACCAAATTATCTCAGAAATGATTACAAATGCACAAACATATCTAGGAGTAACACCAAGAGTAATTAGTTCACGATATATGGCATCTGATGAAAATACCGTAAAAGTAGCACAAGAATTAGGTATAGAATATATTACAGCAAGAGGTACAACAGAATTGGCCACAACAATATACAAGCCAAAGGAATATGATGTAAAAATCATTTCTGTATCAAATATCGATGTACCAGAATTTAAATATGGCAGTTTCTGTGATTACAGCTTCTATGAAAGAAATGGTTCACCAGAAGATATGGAAACACAGTACAAGAGAGCCATACAAAACGAGAAGTTCATGGCAGTATCACATACATATATAGGTGGTTACAAAGAAAGATGGAATGATATGTGGCATAGATTGTGGGAGAACTACGAAGTAGATTGGGTAGATCTTGATACCTTCGGTACTGTAGATAAAGAGATGCCTATGTGGCAGATACCAGTAAACAAGAATGCTCCATATACTCCAGAAAAGATTAGGCCTGCAATATCATATGAAGAAGAAGAGAATGTTACCAACCCTTGTAAGGTAGAAGACCTCATAGAGGGAGATTCCGGTATTACCAATACAGCAGATACCACTGTAGTTGTTTTCCACAATGGTACTGGCCCAATGTGTTTAGAAATGGAAGAATTCTTTGAGAAGAACAACATTAAATATGAAGAACATCTTAATACAGATACTGATTTTGGAACTCAACTTAATGCCTACAAGGGTAGTATTTCAAAAAGTGAAGGAATTTCTGATACATATGGTTACTACCCTATTATATTTGTAGGAGGAGAAGCATATTCTGGATTCAACAAAGAAATAGGAGATGAGATATTAGGAATGTTAGAATAGTAGTAGAAGATCACAATATCTCTAGAAGTAATTTCATAGATGAAAAACATAAATATCTACTAGTCGAAGCTGAAGATGAGAATAAGTTCTTATTCAGACATCTTCATACTATTTTTTAGTCTCTTTTCTTTTATCAATTCAACTACCTGCGGAATTATTGATGCAATAAGAATGATTACTGCTCCTAATATACTTCTTACTCCCATTTTCTCCTGAAAAAATATTAATCCCGTTACAGCTGCAGTTACACTCTCCATTGGCATAATAATACTGGCAATTGATATTTCAATCTTCTGTTGTAATCCTAAAATATACAAACCATTAGCAAGAGCAGCAGAGATAGCAAATACTACAACCCAAATCCAAACCGAACTAAATTCCATAACTGGGAACTTTTCTTTGAATAACAGTGAGATAAAAAGTGAAGAAATAGATGTTATTGTTGCTGCAATCATATACACTTGCAATGGGCCATAGTCCCCTTTTAGCTTCTTAGTTAAAGTTGCAAATGAAGAAATTAGAAAACCAAATCCCAATCCTGCAACTATACCCCAAATATTCAAATCACCAGTTTGTATCTGAAACATAATGAGTAATCCAAGTACTGCCAATATCAAAGAAATGCTATTTATCAAGTTTAGTTTCTCTTTAAAGATAATAATTCCCATTATCAAACTAATTACAATTATTGAAGCATAGGTAGTAAATGATGCTATTCCTAATGGAAGTAGTTGATAAACATAATACATACAGACATTGCTAATTGTTGATACAACTCCAAGAAGAATTAGATATTTTATATCTTCTATTTGTATCTTTCCCCATTTTGATAATCCCAAGAGTGTTAATACAAGAATTATCAAAGCTGTTAATCCTTCTCTGAAAAACTGAATATTAAAAGCTCCAAATGTTCCTGCAATATGTCTTGTATATATTCCATAAAGTCCGTAAATAAATACAGATAGGAATACAAACAGATAACCTGATAACTTTGATTTCATAATGTGTGATTATAACAAATACATAAAAACGTATGTAATATTTATTAAAGAAATTCTTTGTAATAATCTGATTACGAAATCTACTTTTAATTATCCTATCATTAATTGGGTATGTTCCAACAAGATACCACCACCTACTACAATAACCATCCTATTTCCTTGTTATCTCTACCTAAATAATATAGAGTGAATAGCAGTATTAATATTAGTTAATAAAAAATGGGAAGATTTGATAGAAATAGTAATAGTAGATCAGGAGGAAGAGATTCTGGAAGAAGAACTGAAATGTATCCAGCGGTATGTGACCAATGTGGTAAAGATTGCCAAGTACCATTCAGACCATCAGGAGATAAACCAATATATTGTAGTAACTGTTTTGAAAAACAGGGTAGTGGTAATTCAAATAGATATGAAAGAAGAGATAACAGTAGAAGAAGCTATGGCGATTCTAGAGATAGGGATAGAGGAGAGAAACAAATGTTTTCTGCCATATGCGATGATTGTGGTAAAGAGTGTAAAGTACCTTTCAACCCAAGCTCAGATAAACCTATTTACTGTAGTAGCTGTTTTGAGAAAAGAGGTAACACACATGAGAGAAGTAATAACAGTGGCGGAAGTAACAAACAGAATGAGCAATTAGAATTGATAATTGCAAAATTAGATGAGATCATAATTACACTTGATACTCTTAAGAAGCCTGTTGTTAAAAAGTCTGTAGCTAAGAAGAAAGTAAAAGATACTAAGGAAGAATAGTATCTTTAATAAAATTAATTTCTTTCTATAAATATATGGATACAAAAGAAAAAACAAATATATCAACTAAGTGGATATTAATATACATATGTATATTTCTCCTACTCTCTGTTTCTACAACATTCGGATATTTGTATTTCTCAAATTTAAACAAAGATTGTAACCAGATAGTACAAAATGATCCTAAATCTGATGATACTGATGGAGAGATAATTAAGAGTGATGAAGATGGAAATGCCCCTGAAGAAACAGAAGAAATCGTTGAATGTAACTATATTGAAATACAAGAATCAGTTAATAAAGATTCTTCTAGATATCATTTACAATATGGAATAATGTTTGGTAATAGGACTGAAAAACATGTAGCTTGTAATCAATTCCTAAAGACAAAATTGTATAGCATATTAGATAGTAATAGTGAGAAGTTTGATAGTGAAGAGATAGAGAGTACAAAGCGGGAGATATACAATAACAGGATTGATTACTTAATAGATAATACCTTTGTTGTATATTCATATGGCCATCTCTATGAAATAGATATTGTTAAAGAAACAATGAATCTAATGTGGGGTGTCGAATCTCCTGTAGAGATAGATAACTTAAATGTATATGGAGAAGATAGTAGATCTACATTGATATTTAAAACTCATGAATATGGTTTAGGAGGAGATGCTAGTGAAACAGAGAATATAAACAATATAATAAAAGGAGTATGTGATAAGGATCAACTCGGCATATTTATGTATAGTACCGAAACAAAGAAGTTTAATATGATCTCTGAAAATGAGATCTGTAAATAACAATGATTGATAATCAATTACCTCATAAAACTCCTAAAGATCTCTCTTTAGCATTAGACTCTACTCCAAATATTAAATTACTTTGGGAAGATCTAACACCATTAGCAAAAAATGAATTCATATGTTGGATAATATCAGCGAAAAAGGATGAAACAAGAGTTAAAAGAATTCAAAGACTGTGTGATGAACTACTAGAAGGAAAAAGAAGACCCTGTTGTTGGGCAGGATGTCCTCATAGGAAGAAATCATATATTTAAGAATATTAATAATATGAACAAAGAAAAACAGTATTACTATATAGATCTAAACAAAACTACTTTAAAGATAGTGAATTGGGGAATATCCAATACAGCTACTCTTACAGGAGAAACCCAAGACAAGAATATACATAGAATATTTCTAACCAAGGGTCAATACAACAAGATAAAGGAATATCTTAAATAATACTACCCCTCATATTAAGATATATCCTTCCATGATCTCTTGAGAAACTTACAGTAACAGAATATCCATCCTCTTTCCATTTCATATATCCAGTATTTGTATCATACGTATATTCATCTTTACCATTATAAAGATCTTGATATTTAGATATTAATACTCCAAATTCATCCACATCATCTAAACCATCATTATTCTGATCCCCGCTATTAAGTACAGTAAAATATTTTGTATATTCTGTTTGGCCCCCTACTTGATTAAGTAAACCATATGAATTCTCGTGTTCTACAAACATATTATCCATCTCAAACAAATCTGGATATTTATCAAAATATTTATTTTCTTTAGTAAATTCACTATTAGGAAGATATACCTGAATATATCCGGTATCATATGAATCATAGTGAGCAGCAGTTACCCTATACTTACCAATAGTTCCTTTCACCATATCAGGCATAGGATATTCATCTACTATCTCTTCGTCGAAAAGATTTTTGTAATATTCTAAGAATTCAGATTGTGATGCTTGTGTATACAAAACTACATTGTAATATGCAAAATTAGTATGATCAAAATACGAGGTATTCTTAGGATCAAAGTTAATTATATATTTACTAGAACTAACCTCTGTCAACTTATACAAAGGTACCTCATCAATAGGATATCCTTCTAAAAGGTATTCTAATTTGGAATCATCAGATACTACGGTATTAACATCATCACCATTCTCCTTCTTATCATCATTACCCATATTCTTAACTATGAGAAATACCCCAACACCAATTAATACAAATATTAAAAAGAATATAATGTATTTGAGGGTTTTGTTCATATTTATTAATACAATTTTAGTTACTATGTATTATATCAGAGATTATTCTTGTTATAACCATATAGATATTCTAGAATTGATTATGATTGATTTAATAAGAAACAAGACACTTTTTTTTATCTATTACGTACTATCCACAGCGTTACTAGTGTATCTTTCATTAGAAAACAGTAAAGATCCGTTTAATATGCAAATCTTTTCTACGGTATTTATGATATTAATAGGTAACTTCATACTCTCTACAATCCTCTACATTCTAAAAGAAAATATATTCGCAATATTTGAAATTTCTAAAACTAAGAAAGCATATTTAAATGCCAGAAATAGAGTTCAATTCTTTAAGAATAACGAGATTGTTTGTTTGGAAGGTACCATTGAGGCACAAGATAAAAACAATTTCGTATATTCACCAATAACAAAACAGAGAACCGTCGCTTATACATACGGAAATAATCTAGTAGCGGGAGGTGCCCAACAAATACCAGCAACAATAAATCCGTCAGGGGAATCGATACCTATGAATGGATTACTATCGATTACTTACTTCCCAGAGAATACGTACAATCCCAAGACACATAATTTATCACATTTCTACAATTACATCCTTCAAGAAAAGAGCAATTCTTTACAAGCAAGTGATATTTCATCGGAATATCTTTTACAAAGTTTTAATAAACTCAATTCCTTTTCTACACATAATAAGGTAGTTAACTTCTCTCAAGAACTATTTCTGAATAATACTTACAATGAAAGGTATATTCCCTACGGTATATATGGTTGGGTTGTAGGCAAATGGAGTAAGAACAAAGAGTTACTTCCTTTAAAATTCTCCGGTTGTATTTTTGCTATTGAAAAAGACTATCGTAATAATTTCTATGGGTATATTTCAAAAATGTCAAAAGAGTATCTCCGAAATACCATCATATTAGCTATTATTGTTCTTTTCATATTAACGATTATTATATTTACTACGGTATTTAACAAAATATTTTAGGAAGCAATGGATTCAAAAAAATGGTATTCAAAAACTATTAAACCATCATGGGCACCACCATCTTCACTATTTGGACCAGTATGGTCTTTTCTTTACATCTTAATATTTATATCCTTTGGATATGGATTTTTCAAAGTATATAAGGGAGAACTAGATACTATTTTAGTATTACCATTTGTACTAAATATCATTTTTAATATTCTCTTTTCACCAATACAATGGGTACTCAAAAGTAACCTATTAGCAGCTATCGATATATTACTACTACTAATTACACTAATATGGATCATGGTTGCTATATTCCCCTACTATCCATGGGTAGCATATATGCAAATTCCATATTTACTTTGGGTATCTTTTGCAGGAGTATTACAAACAACTATTACAGTATTAAATTGGGATACTGAATTACTTAATATTAAGAAAGGTAAGTATGAAAAACATAGCTAGGATATCTCTTAAGGTATTAATCTCTATATTAATATGGTTTATCCTTTTTTTAATAGTCCCAGAACCTACAGCAACCCTTTGTGCTTGTCCATCCTGCCCAGAAGGTCTCTTGTGCGATTGCTTCTGTTACTTTATGTTTGGTCAAAGAATTGATTCAGAAATTTTTAGTGCAACCTTTATCAGTATTGCAATTATGGTTATCAAAGCATTAATAATACCAGGTATAGCTATATACCTGTTTAATAAATACGCACTGAGGAGGAAAAAGGAATAAACCGAATTGAATTATTTTCTCTGTTAGGAAAGCAAAAGATCTATCCACACTAATTTATCAATAGTTTGAGACATATTTAAATCTAATTAATTATCCCTAACTCTGTTTGAAGAATAGTATTACCATCTACTATCTTTCTACCATTATGGCCATCCTCACGACCCTTAGTACATGTACCTACAACATTTTCAGTACAAGTATATAACTTACCATCCTGGCTATTACAAGTAGAAGGAACCTCTCCAAGATATTCACAACCACCTTTACATTCTTCACTAGAACTACATGATTTACCGTAATCTGAGTAATCAATCATACAATAAAAAAGTGGACCATTTTCAGGTTTATATGGACTTCCAGAATAAAGGAAATCTGTAACAACCATACTCTTATACTCTCCACCTTCTTTTGTACATTTTATCTTGTATTGAATATCTTTACTTATTGGCATAAAAGGAAGATACTCAGGGTACCTACATTCCCATCCATCATCATATGATCTATCATCACAACTAGGTTTATTTATTACATATAAATATGCAGAGAAAATAACTAAAAAAATAGTTATAACAACACCCATTAACAATTTTTTCTTTGAAATATTGGCTTTCTTTTTCATAACTTTAGTATAGTTTTATATCTTCTTGATTGTCAATTACTGTTTACTTTGAAACTAAATAATCACTCAACAGAGATCTAAGATTCGTATCTTCTTTACAATCATTGTATCCCATATAAAAGGTCTTGAATAACTCTTTCTTACTGTTTTCTAATGTACCCAGTTTCAATTTCTTTCTTGGATGAATGTTAACCATATTAATACCACTACCATAACTTGTATTTATACATTCTTTCTCATTGGCATAATAGCTAGATCTAAAGGTATTACCTCTTAAGAGTGCCCATATACCAAATACAAATCTTTGCAATTTACTTTTTCTACCACCATTACAATCAATTACAATAATATGTGTAGCTCCTAATTCTATAGCCTTTTTAATATGAGTATATGGAGAAGAAGACATAAAACTATCACAATATGAATGTTCCCCTATATTTACCTTTTTGTTGTATACAACAGGCATAGCTTTAGATGCCCTTATCATTTCAAAGATATCCTCGTTATCATCCTTAGAGAAATATTTTAAACTACCGTTCTCATAGTCTGTTGTAGATATATAGAATTGACTTTTAGATTCCTTTACTTTATCTACAAACAAAGGATCTATTACTTTAAATACCTGATCTACCAAGAAATCAATATCTATTATCTTTTTCAAACGTAAGGGATTAATAAAGGTTTTAGTTGAAAGGAGATTAGTCCATGCATTAGTAACAGAATCATATTGACGACCAAGATAGTATGCCATAGTACCACTACTACCAGATCCTGCAATAACTATATCTGGATCGGTAATATTCAGTTCTTTTGCAAGAGCAATTACTACACCTGCTGTATAACTACATTTCATACCTCCACCAGAAGCAATAATTGCTAGTTTCTTCTCTACCATTTACTACTCACATCTCCAAAGTATTCATAAGAAAGTAATATATCATCTAGGATAGCTAAAGCTCCAACATCATTTTCATCTACGTTGTGATATGTAATAAATTCTGGCCCCCCCCTTTTAAATGTATACTCTTCATCTGTTTTTCTACAAACCAAGTAGGAATCGACTTCACCATATTTAGCAAAACTTCTTCGGTACTGATCATCAGATCCTATAGATACATAGTTATCATAGTATACCTCTAATGATTGACCTTCTGTTACTGTTAATGCTGATTCAGAATATACGCATTTATCTATACTTGTCGGCATTACCTGATAAAGGAAGATATTGGTAGTTGCATCTTTACTCTTACCAATTCTAACAGTAAGTGCCATATCTCCCTCTTCAGTTTCTTCTATAATCACCCAATCTTTTGGATATGATAATCGTACCCCAAAATTATCATTTATATATTCCTTCTGTTCTACTATTACAACTTCCTCCTCCTCTTCTTCTTCCTTTTTCTCCTCTGTTATATCTTCGTCGTTTGTAACTACTTCTTGATCATCATTCCTTTCTTCTATCTCGGTATCTTTATTCAAGAATGGTATTTCATCTTTGTGGAACGTAAGTAAGTACGTAAATAGTCCTATCAAAAAGAAAAGGATAAATACTGAGATATATAAACCTAACCAACTCTTCTTTTTAGTTTCTATATGAGTAAGGGATTGTTGTACATCGTTTGGTACAATTGGATTTACGTTAGTTTGCTCTGTATTGCTATCCATATAAAAAAATCTTCAAAGTTATTAATTATCGTATCATGAATTTCTATTTTTGGACATTAATAGAAGCTATTCAACCTTTAACAGGATATTTAAATTCTTTTCTTACATACTTTTTCAATAAGTAATTTAACTGCACTTTCACTATATGAGAATTACTTTTATGCTATTATTTACAATGAAATTGAATATAAATATTGAAAAGATTCAAAATGAGATCTTCACAACTCATTACAAAAACTTCTCAATCATTCCAATACAGAAAGGTGTTTCTACAAATGTTTTTAATCTAGTTTACAAAGATGAAAATCTGTACCTAAAGATTATAGAAGACACAAATACTCTAAAGTGTCTCCTAAAAGCAAATACTTTAATGCTAGATAAAAATATTCATATTCCTGAAATTATATTCTCAAAAGAAAATACAGAAAACATAATTGGCTTGCCATATTACATAGAAAAAGCGATTTTAGGTAACTCAATAGAAAAAATCTCTGACAATAGCATAACAAAGGATATCCTTGTTATGGCTGGAGAAGACTTAGCTAAAATAAACAGTATTCAAGTAGGAGGATTTGGAGATATTGAGAATGAGGAAGAAGGACAGCTTAAAGCAAGACATTCATCATATTTAGATTTTGCTCTTGAAGATTTTGAGTCGAGAATTGAAGAATTAAAAAACTTGCAAATCATTGATACCCAAATTGAACTTAGTATTAAGAAATATTTAGAAGCAAATATAAAATTGCTAGAAGAGGATAATATCTCTTTTCTTTCTCATGGAGACTTCTGTACTGAGCATATATATTCAAACAATAATAAGTATTCAGGAATAATTGATTTCGGAGATATAAGAGGTTGTAATAAATATCATGATCTTGGACATTTTTATACTTTTAATAGCGATTCCTTTGCCCATTTAGTAAAGGGATATAACTATATATACCAATTACCTTCTAACTATCTTGAAAGAGTCAAACTCGATGCAATAATCTTTGGAGTGAGAAAACTACATTGGGTTGCTAGAAATAGACCTCATAAAATAAAAAATCATGCCGTATATAAGTTGTTTAACCAATTACATTAAATGAACTATTACTCAGGTGTAATACTAGTTACAAAAGAGAACTCCATACTCTTACAACAAAGAGATAATAAACCGGGGATTAAGAATAGAAATGGTATCACAACATTCGGAGGAGCTATGAATAAAAATGAAACACCTTTAGAAGGAGCAATACGAGAACTACAGGAAGAAACTAACCTTAAGCCTAATCCTGAAGAATTGATCTTTTTTAAAGATTTCTTAAAACAAGAAGATGATGGATCTGAAACAACCCTAAAAATATTCCTTTTAAACAATGTTGAAAGAGAAGGATTAGAAATATATGAAGGACAAGGATATGTTGAAATAAGGGGAGAAGATGACCTTTCAAATTACAATCTCACACCCACAGGTAGAAAGATAGTTACAGAGTATTTTAATAGAGATTAGTATAAAGAGATATGAGTTTAGAAGAAGAAAAAACAAATAAACCATGGCAAGAAGGAGACCCTTCTATTTCTCTGGATCAAATAGCATTTGTTAAAGCAATAAAAGATATAAGAAGCGTTACAGTAAACGAAAACGGTGAGATTATTTTAATGAGTGCAGCCAGATCTACAAATGGGGAGATACCCAGAATAACGAATCATACCGCAATAAATCATCTAGTAAATGATCATATGGTCGGAGAATGGTCAAATCCTGAACTAATAATCATAATGCCAGGAGAATCAACAGTAGACTTGAATGGTTTACCTCAAAATCTAGCCCATGTAGATACTTTTTGGTATGGAGATATTAAAATACCTATAGATTCTATCCTTCTTTGGAGAGATACAATACCTGAGGGGTTTGCAAATAGCAGATATAAGAATGTAGGGTTAAAAATGATTAATGATATTGAAGATAAAGCAAAATCACTTGAAGAAATTATTTCTAATCCTAGTGATATTCAAGAATTAAACAAAGCAGAGGCAGAACTAAATGATCTCAGAAAAGAGAGTCATCAAAAATTTCAAGATATTGTATCTTCCCATCTATTAGAAATGAATTACACACCATTAACTAGGGAGAATGGCAGATATTCTCATCATAAAAATCTAGATGAATGTGTTTATAATTTAAGACTTCAACTAGGAATACCTACTGGAACAATTCATGCAAATACTTTTTCTGGAAATATGGAGAGTGCCGAATACTTCGATATAGGACCTCTCTGGAAAATGATACAAATAAATAATGACCATAATTCCCAATATTCTATAGAAGAGGTCTTGGACAATATAGATGAGATTTATAACTGGCCAGATAATAAAAACCTATCCGTTGGTGATAATGATGTTGAAAAAATCCTTATTTCTGAACTTTATTTCTGGATCAGCAAAAATATAGAAAAAATTAGAACCTCTAAAGATCTTCAAGAAAGGTTCGCAACTTTCTTCACTTTACACAAAGATATTAAAGAATTACTACTAATATTTTCAAAAAATAACCCCTCACTATCGAACGAGATTGGTCAGTTATCAAGGAGTGAGTAGTATTTCAACTACCTACCCACCCCTATTAGTAAATATCTTTTAATAGCTATTAACCCTTTCCAACACATTCTCCTTAATTTTGTTAATATTCTCTTCACTCGAATATATCTTTACAGATAATTCGCCTAGTTTTGTATAGTCTGATAACCTCTTGTATCTTAAATCACCTACTAAGATATTGTATAAATCTTTCATATTTACAGAGTCCTTAATATCAGAATATATGAATACATCGCTAGTATTAGTATCTTCTTGAATATCTACTCCATTAGAGAATGTAGAGTAATATCCTACTTCAATCTTAACAGTATTACTCAATGTATTGTCTATAATATATTCCGAATTATATGGAAGATTCTGAATAATTAGATCATCTCTCATATCAATACTCTCTGCAAGATACTTCTTCTGAACATTTACTGGTGCCTGTAAAGAGATCATCATATTTGTAAACTCTAATACTGAAATACCTGTACCCAATCCTAATCCAACAATTGATATCAAGAATATATAGAACAATCTTTTCCAATTACTTCTCCTGTTTACAATAAAATTGTAAAGAATATTAAGTAATGCAATTGTAAACCCAATTACAGAAAGTATAACCACAAGATATCCAAAGAAAGACACTCCACTAAAGATTAATACCCCACCAATTACAAAACTACTTACGCAAAGAAAAAGTAAGAATACAATTGGTAATGAAACAAATATTGTAAAACATTTTATAAAGAAAAGTATAACCTTACCAAAGAAAGAGAATATACCAAAATCATATCTAACAACCTCTATATTTTCTTTCTTCTCTACTTCAAATTCATAGACTTCTTTCTTTTCAATTTTCTCCTTTACAATATCAAACCTATCAAGGAATCTTACTTTGTATATATATACAAACAAAACAACCGCCGAAACTATATATACAATCTCTATCACAAATTTCCATGAAGAGATAAAGAGTTGAGATATAGTACCACCAATATTAATTAAGATATTGTTTCCTAATTCAAAAAGATAGTTAAATGGAATATGAAGTATAAGGATCAGTACAAATAGAATAAACATCTCAAAGAAGAATTTAAAAAGAGATTTAGGACCCATATGATCAAACATATAAAAAGTTCTCTTTAACAAGCCCGTAAACTCCTCTACGATATCACTAAAAGTATATCTACCTTCTTTTTCTTTTCTTTCTTCTTCTAAATCTGAATTTAAGAGATCATCCAATGTGCAATTAAATATGCTACACATTTTCATCATCTTTTCTGTTTCAGGATATGCACCACCTGATTCCCACTTAGAGACTGCTTGTCTAGATACTCCTAATTTAAATGCTAGATCTTCTTGTGATAGATTATTACCTTTTCTAAGGTATTCTATATTTTTACGAAAACTCATCTGAACAATATATTAAATTTATTGTCCGATTATATTATCATAATGCAAGTAGCAACCACCAACTTACAGTTGTATTATGTAAACTTGAGGTTGCGTTGGTGGCTATTTCTTCTTCGCAATATACAAAAGATGTTCTCCATATCCTAGTTGATCATCTTTTTCTGCCGTAGATTTCAAATACTCAATCCAAATTGCAAACTCTTCATCTGAGAAAGAATTAACTCTCTCCCCTATTAAACTAGTAATACCATCCGTTGTTAAATGATGAACCTTTTCTAAACCCTTCTCCTTAATCAATACCTCCATCTCTTCTGGGTACATAAATGTAAATACATTCATACTATCCTTTAATTCAAAATCCTCCCCTATCTCTTTATCTTCATTTAATAAATATTTATCAAATTTCTTAACACATTTAACAAATGTAAAATTGTTAGAAATATATGCCATATATATCAAACCACCCTTTTTAGTTACTCTAAAACATTCATCTATACATTTCTTTCGTCCCTCTTCATCAAGATGATATAGTGGGCCTAAGCAAAGAGTCATATCAAAGGTATCATCGTCATACATTGAAAGATCTCTAGCATCACCTAATACTGGATGAATATCCATACTAGATTCTATCTTCGATTTTAAAACATCTAAGTTCTCTTTAACATATTCCAAAGCATGAACTTCATACCCCTGCTTTGCATATGAAAGAGAATATGCACCAGTTCCTGCCCCTATTTCTAATATCTTCATTCCACTCTTTATATATCTATTTATATATTCAACAGTAAGAATATATTCAGTCATATGCTTTTTGTCTTTAAAAAGCCGACCCTCTTCGACATATACATTGCTGTAATATTTGGAGATGTAATCCATGGTATGGATATATAAAATTAAGAAAAAATATCTTCTTAGTTAAACCCTCTGAGAAATACCCATAACCTCTTTAAGAGAAGATACCTTTAGCAAAGCTTTAGGTAATACCTCTTCCTTACCCTTTTCTAATATCTCATTTACCTCTTTGTCTGCATGTAACCAATATTCATACTTCTCTCTTAAAGACCCAAATCTTTTTTCTAAAAGATCTAAAAGCGATACCTTAGCATCTCTCCATCCCATATCACCACTCTCAAGAGATTTCTTAAATTCCACAGATTCATCAGAAGTACCAATAGATGAGAATATTTTAAATATGGTAGTATCCTCTACACCCTTAATACCCTCACCTAATGGTGTAGAATCTGTTGGTATTTTTTTAATAATTGATTCCCATTGTTCTTTTGTAGCAAACATAGGGATTTGATTGTTGTAAGATTTAGACATCTTCCTACCATCAATACCAGGAATATTAGCAACATCCTCAAGTACAGAATATTCAGGAACAGTTAATACATTCCCATAGGTTGAATTAAACTTCTTGGCAATTACTTTTGCAATTTCAATATGTTGAATCTGATCAGAACCAACCGGAACGACATTAGTATCCATAATTAAGATATCAGCAGCCATTAGGATAGGGTAACAGTACAAACCCATATTAACATTACTCTCTGGACTTAAACCCTTAGAAACATTCTCCTGAGTCATAGCTTTGTAAGCATGAGCATAGTTCATTTCACTCTTTGGAGTTATACCATTGAGCAATACCATCATTTCACTTACATATGGAATATCTGACTGTCTATAAAAGAAAGAATTTGGTAGTGTATCAATACCACATGTTAACCATGAAGCTATTACACTTCTTGTATATGTCTTAAGTAATTCTGGATCCTTTAATTGATTTAGTGCATGTAAATCAGCAAGAAAGAAGTATGACCTACCATCTATTTCCTTTACTTTCTCTATTGCAGGAAATATAGCTCCAACAGCATTCCCTATATGTGGTTCTCCTGTTGGTTTAATACCCGTTAATACAATACTTTGTTTCTCCATATTAGTTAGATATATATAGTAATTAGTAAAGGATATAAAAAAAAGATAGAGTTTACAAGCACAATATTAACTCTCTTGTGTATGAACTCTCACATGAAATAACAAATCAAAAAATATCTTTAAAAAGATAAAAAGGAGGAAAGTACCAGAAGGCAATACTTTAAATAACAACGCCCCTATTACAACGGTAATTTGCATTAAAGCTACTCTCCCATAAGGTGCAATCATTTGACGCTCTGGCGATCTGTATAAATATTCTCCTTTTCCAATATAGTTAAAGTAATATGAGAAACCATGGCTAATCATTAACGCTACAAAGAATGCTAATATTCCGAGAATATCCCTATCTTGAAAGAATGATGATTTCTCTGCTCCAAGTTGCATTAAAGCGAATCCGTGACCAGAAATAAAGATTCCATAGTGTAAGAAGAAAAAGAAAGATGCCTCACTAACTGAATACCTCCTATTCACTTTATCAGGTATCTCCTCTTCCCCCTTAGCTTTACGTATTCTTAAGAAATTGTATATTCCAATTACAACACTTTCCACCCAATACAATATTAAAATATCATACTGATTCCAACCCAAGAAAAGGAAACCTAATAAAGGGATTAGATTTGCAATAATTAGTAATATCGCAGAGGGTAATTTAATAGTGTTAAATATAACATTGAATATGTATTGTTGCCCCAATATCTCTAAAACTCTTTTTATAAAGGTAAACATAATTAAAATATATTCCCATATTAATAGATGTCTGTAAACTAACCAATATTTCTTTAAAGTGATAAACTAAAATATATAAGTTAAAAATATTTAACAATGTCAAAAGGATACAATGGAGCATCGAGTAATGCAGTATATGGATTAGGATTAATAGGAGCATTAATCTATTTTATATCTACAGCTACATCTTTCTGGATGGGTGCTCTCGGTGTACTTAAAGCAATGGTATGGCCAGCATATTTAGTATATGAGCTATTTAAGATGTTACTTGGTTAATATGTTTCTTAAAATATATCTAATAACTCTACCAATCTTTTTTGCTATTGATATGGTTTGGTTAGGTTTAATATCAAAAGATTTCTATGCTAAACAGCTATCATCCTTTATGAGTGATGATATTAAATGGTTACCCGCAATAGTTTTTTATCTACTTTTTGTATTTGGATTAGTTTTCTTTGCTATTAAACCTGCTATTAAAGAAAAATCAATAAAGAAAGCAACCATGTATGGTGGTCTTTTAGGTCTTCTTTCATATGCTACATATGATTTAACTAACCTAGCAACATTAAAAGATTGGCCTTTTATTATTACTCTTATTGACATGATTTGGGGTACTTTCTTAGGGGCTTCAATATCCTCAATATCATATTACATATCTACCAGGATATTAAAAAAGTAGGATATAAAAACAAATATACTAATTAATACAACAGATACCTATCACCTGCCTTAGGTAAAGTATCTCCGAAATCACTACCAGTATATTCTAAAACTGTACCATCCTCTGAAGAAACTGAAAATTCTAAACTACCTTGCATATTTAATACACCCTCATCCAAAGAAAGTAATATCTTACTACCCTCTTCTACGTACAAACCCTTAACCACTATAACACTACCTTTCGAATCTAATATCTCCATCTCATATTTCAAAGAATCTGGAAATATTTTCAAAGAAAGCTCCTTATTACCTACAACATTACCATTAGAATCAAAAACCTCTCTAGAATTCTTGTACAATTTTAAACTTTCTTCCTCAGCTAAGACCTCTTCCTTTTCCTGAGTTACTACAACTTCTTCTTTTTTAGAAAGGGGATTTTCGATCCCTATCAACAACCGATCAGTAAAGAAAAGATATACAAACAAACCAATTAAAACAAATACTAAAATCAAAAGAATCATATTTAAAATCTTGGCCCTCTTCTCTTCAACACTCATCGAAAGATCTTCTTCCTCCCTCTTAGAGACATGCTCTAACTGCTCTTCAGGTGTAAAAGGAGTCTTCTCTAAGGTACCCTCTTGAGCCTTTCTTAATGCCTCAAACCTATCCATATCTTTTTACATTAAACTAAAGTAAATCAGCATACCCTTTAACAACAGTATCTGAAAGTTCATAAACAAAATCATTATTCCAACCATCATTTAATATACCGACAGTAAACAAACCCGCACCTTTAGAAGATTGTAAGCCAAAGAAAGAATCTTCAAAAGCTACACAATCAGAAGCATCTAAACCTAGATATTCCAAACCTCTCTCAAAAGGCTGTGGATCAGGCTTACCCCTTACTACAGAATACCTATCAAACACCTCTTCAAAATGATCATATATTCCAAAATGCGTAAGAATATTCTCTACATGTCTTTTCCTTGATGATGTTACAATGATATTTCTCTTCCCACTACCCTTAAAATGATCCAAGAATTCCCCTATACCTGGGATTAAATAGATCTCTTCCTCCAATCTTTTTTCCAACATCTCTTTCTTACCTATATTGTACATCTCCTTAAGCTCTTGAATTGGGTATTCATTAATACCATGCGATTCTAGGAAAGACTTAATACCATTCTCGGTCCCCTTTCCTGATGCATATTTCATAAAGTCATCTTTTGTAAACTCTAAAGAGTATTTTTCCAAAAAGACATTTCTAAAAGCATCAACATTTAATTGATCCAAATTAGCTAACGTACCATCAAAATCAAAAAGGAATGCCTTTGATTCATTTACATACTTTTTAGCTTCTTCAATATCTATTCTACTTTGCATTAAAATATCCATTTAGTTTAAACCACTCATATTGATCACGAAGAGACTCTTTTACAGATCTAGGTGCATATCCTAACTCTTCAGTTGCTTTTTGATGAGATATATTACAATTACTATACAATGTTTTAACACTATATGGAGTAATCTGTGATTCTTTCTGAGCAATTGTTGATATATATGCTAACAGCATACTAATACCATATCCTAAAATTGTAGTATTACCTTTTATACCTGAAAATTCTCTTAAATATTTTGCATAGTCTGACATAGTTAGAACCTCTCCTGAAAGGATATATCTTTCTCCAAACTTCTCTTTTTCTAAAGCAGTCAACATACCATTTACAACATCTCTGACATCAACATAGTCATACTTACCACCTATGCTTAGTTTAATATCAGAGTTAACTAATTGAACTATTCCCTGTCCAAAGAAAGATGGTCTAATATCATATGGACCTATTACACCTGTTGGATGCACGATAATAGCTTTCAAACCCTTCTTCATAGCTTCAAGTACATACTTTGTAGCCATAGCTTTAGAACAATCATATGAACCCCTTCTTTCATTAGTATCTAAACAGAATGGAGTATTTTCATCAATTAATGATCCATCAGCAGGTGCAGAAAGAGCATGTATGGAGGATGTATATACCAGGGTTATACCTTTTTTGAGACATATATCTACAATGTTTTTAGTACCTTGTACATTAGTATCCATTGTAAGGTCAGCTCCCTTACTTGAAATATTAATGTTACCTGCCAAATGAAATATCGTGTCGACATTCTCTAATGAATCTTCCCATTTTGATGTGTCTAATATATCTCCCTGTACATATTCACAATTGAAGTTTTTTAAAGATTCTCTACTCGATCCTTCTCTTACTAATACTTTTACTTTTTCTTTTCTGGTATTTAATTCCATTACTAATACATACCCTATTCTTCCTGTAGCCCCAGTTATTAGCTTCATATGTTTACTTCTATCGATTTAAGTCTGTATATATTACACTGCATATTATTAAAGATACAAATTCTTAGGGAATAACTGGTAGAATATATTTTATTAAAGTAAGTGAAAGAACAAATATGCCATTTTATATAGCAGATGGAGAAAATAGACAGGACTGGACACCTAACGAAGATAAGCCAGGGCTACATGTTGGAAGAAGGAATCAAACTGAACAAAGAAGGAACATGATTGCTGTTGTTGCGAGGGTACTTGAATTGTATAAAAAGGGTATAACCAAAGAAGAAGATAGAGATCTTGCTTTAGAGCAAAACGCTAAAAGCTGTGGTGTACCAGTTGAGACCCTAAAGGCTCAAGCAGAAAGATACCTCCAACTTCAAGAAGATACTAAAGATCAGATTCTAACTCAAGAAGAGAGAATAGAAACGATTCTGGATCAAGTAGTCAAAGAATTTGGAGATTTGGAAGATAATGAAGGTGATGAGAATGGCACAATTAGCTAAAAATATAATCTTGTGATATAATAGCTTCTTGTTTGATGTAGATTTAAACGAAATAATCGCCCCAATCCATAAGGTTAAATATTTTTATTTTCGGTTACCTCTATATGAACTGAAAATAAAATTAAATATTTACTTATATGGAAAACAATTCCAGAAATAATTACGGTCAAAATGACCGTTACAATAGAAATAGAAGAAGACCTTCATATAGAAGCTCCTCATATAGCAATAGCAGAAGAGGTGGTGGATATAATAGGAGAGGTAGTAAGATCAATGTTAATCAGTTAATAGCAAAAGCTGTATACGAAGATCTTCCAAGTATCTATGTATTAGATCATAATCTCTTAGAGTTTGATTTGGTAAAAGAGCTTAAAAAGAATATTACTTTCAAAAAGTATACTAGTCCAACTAAGATTCAATACGAAGCAATTCCAAAGATCTTAGAGGGTAGAGATATTCTAGGAATGGCAAGTACAGGCTCAGGTAAAACTGCAGCTTTCTTAATTCCAATGATTAACAAGGGTGTACAGGATAGATCTCAAAGATTCTTGATTGTAGTACCTACTAGAGAATTAGCTATGCAAATTCAAGATGAATTTATGCAATTAGCTAGGAATACAGGTCTTAGATCTGTATTAGTAATAGGTGGTAACAGTATTGGTGCACAGATTGGAATACTTAGAAGAGACCCTTCATTTGTAATAGCGACCCCTGGCAGATTAAAAGACATTTCAGATCGTGGAGCTATATACCTTAAGGATATAAACAATGTCATATTAGATGAAGTAGATAGAATGTTAGATATGGGATTCATTGACGATATAAGGTATATAACTTCTAGATTAAACGAAGATAGACAGTCCCTTTTCTTCTCAGCAACAATGAACAGGAAATCTGAAGAGATTGCGAATTCATTGCTAAAAAATCCTGTAAGAATTGAAGTTGAAAAACAGGCCCCTGGTAAGAATGTTGACCAAGATGTTATCAGATTAAAAGAAGGTGAAAACAAATTTGGAGTTCTTTCTGAATATATTAAGAAAGATGACTTCAAGAAGGTGTTAATATTTACAAGAACTAAGAGAGAAGCAGAAACTCTTTCTAAGAAATTGTATGACAATGGTGTAAGGGTTAATGCCTTACATGGTGACAAAAGACAGGCTCAAAGATCTAGAATCATTGATGCTTTTAAAAAGGATCAGATTAATATATTAATTGCTACAGATGTTGCATCTAGAGGTTTGGATGTAAACAATATTACACATGTCATTAATTATGATATTCCAGAAAACTATGATGATTACATTCATAGAATTGGTAGAACTGGAAGAGCTGGTAAAAAAGGATATGCTTTAACGTTTATTTAAACGGAAGCAATTACGGATTATATTAAACCACGAGAAGTACCCTTAAATAGTTTACAAGACTTTTTAAGGGTATTTTCTATTACTTTCAACATTCCACATGTACCCAGGTCACTAGAAATAGCCCTACACGACAGCATTCCAGTAGACTAGGGTCTACCTAGTGTCTCATAGTTCCTAGGTGATAAATATCATTGATAGCTTTAATCAATTCTGCTTTAATATTAGTAGTGGAAAGGGTTGTACCAATCCACATTCAAGCTATATATTTTATAAATATATTCATGCAAAAAATAATAAAAAGCTCCTTCTCTCTAATAATTACAGCATTTTTACTCATTTTAAATGTAAATCCACTTCTTGCAGAAGAGGATGCATTTACTAGGCATCCCAATTTGGATTACGTTGCAATAAATAACGAGGAAGCAGAGTTAAATGAAGATGGAGATATTGAAGTTCACAATCAAGATACCGTTAAAATCTCAGGAATTGGTAATCCTAATGATAATATCTCAATATATATATTAGATCAGGAGTATTCTGCAACTGTTGATGAAAATGGTAATTGGTTTGTACTTTTTAGTATTCAGAATTTAGAAGAGAGGAGCCATGAAATAAAGATTAAGGTTGGAGAAAAAGATATTGAAGATTTGTTTGCACTTTCTGTAGTTAAGGATGAGAATGCAAAGATCACTTTAGATGATGAGCAGAAAGTAGATGATGAGAAATTCGAGATTAAATATATATTTTTAATAATATTGATTCCTGCGCTCCTTCTTGGGGGTTGGTTTTTAGGATCATACAGTGAAAGAAAAAAAGGAAGTAACAAAAATAATGATTAGAGTTCGAACTAAAAATAAGAAGAATTTTCTTTTCATATTTACACTTTTTGTACTTTTTGTTGCAACTTTTTTAAGCATTTTTCTTGTTACTCCGAAATCCTCACCAATAGAGGCACAAACTTGTCCGAGTGGATGTGAGTATAATTCACCATTAGGAGTATGTACTGGACCTGGAGGATGTAGATATGAAGGTGCCGATAATTGTTACTCTTCAGAATTCTATGCTGGTCAAGGATACTGCTGTGATAACTGTGAGCCTGATTGTGGTGCTTGTGATAGTTGTACTCCGGTAACACCTACTGGATATACAGCAACCAATACAAGCTGCTCTACGACAACTGCTTCATGTACAAGATATGATGACTGTGGGGAATGTGGAACAACTACGCTTACATACTACCTTCTTAGATATACACTAACATACACAGCAGGTACTGGAGGTACTCTTTCGGGTACTACCTCTCAATCAATTTGTAGAGGTAGTAGTGGTACAGCAGTAACCGCAGTACCAAATGGAGGTTACGCTTTTTCCCAATGGAGTGATGGCTCTACAGCAAATCCAAGAACAAACACAAATGTAACTGCCGATGGTTCGTTTACTGCAAACTTTGTAGTATTAAATACAGCACCAACAGCTCCTACATCTCTTCTAGCCGAAGGTGCTACAAATCCTGTTGGAGTAACTGATACTACTCCAGAATTTAGTGCAATCTTTAATGATGGGAACGCAGGAAATACAGGCACTTACTACGAAATAGAAGTAAATACCAACAATACCTTTACTGGTACCGTTATGTGGGATTCTGGACAAGTAGCGATGAGCGCAACAGCAATCGGAGCAAGAAGTCCTGATATCTCATATGCTGGTACTGCTCTTACTTTAAACGGTACTACTTACTACTGGAGAATTCGGTTCTGGGATAATAATGGGGCAGTAGGAACTTGGTCTGCAGTTGCGAATTTTACAATGAATACAGCACCAACAGCTCCTACATCTCTTCTAACTGAAGGTGCTACAAATCCTGTTGGAGTAACTGATACTACTCCAGAATTTAGTGCTATTTTTAATGATCCCAATTCAGGGAATACTGCAACCTACTATGAAATTGAAGTTAATACTAACAATACCTTTACGGGTACCGTTATGTGGGATACTGGACAAGTTTCAATGACAGCTATAGCTATTGGGACAAGAAGTTCAGATATTTCATATGCAGGTACTGCACTTACATTAAGCGGTACTACTTACTACTGGAGAATTAGATTTACTGATAACTATGGAACTGTAGGAGCATGGTCTACTGTATCAACTTTCCAAATGAATACAGCTCCTACGACACCTTCGGCACTTCTGGTAAATGATCTAACAAACCCTACTCGATTAACAGATATCACTCCCGATTTTAAGGCAACCTACTCTGATCCTGATAGCGATAATATGGCATACTATGAAATTGAGGTTAATACCAACAACACTTTCACAGGCACAATAATGTGGGATACAGGACAAGTTGCTTCCACTCCAGTTGCTTCTGGATCTCAAATTCCTGCTGTTACATATGCAGGAACAGCTCTTACATTAAGCGGTACTACTTACTACTGGAGAATTAGATTTACTGATAGCTATGGAACTGTTGGAGGATGGTCCTCTACTGCAACATTTAGGATGAATACGACCCCAGGACTACCTACTTCTCTACAAACTGAGGGATTAACCAATCCTACTAGAGTTACAGATACTACTCCTGAATTTAGTGCAATCTTTAATGACTCTGATACTGGAGATACTGCAACATACTACGAAATAGAGGTTAATACTAACAACACATTTACAGGTACTGTCATGTGGGACTCCAACCAAACTGCAATTACACCAATAGCCATTGGAGCTAGAAGTTCAGATATATCATACGCAGGTACTACTCTTACATTAAATGGTATTACTTACTACTGGAGAATTAGGTTCTGGGATAACAGTGGAACTGTTTCTGATTGGTCTACTACTAGCAGTTTTGGTATGAACACCACCCCAGGACTACCTACTTCTCTTCAAACTGAAGGATTAACCAATCCAACTAGAGTTACAGATATTACTCCTGAATTTAGTGCAATCTTTAATGACTCTGATACTGGAGATACTGCAACATATTACGAGATAGAGGTAAACAGTAATGCAACATTCACTGGTACCGTAATGTGGGATTCAAATCAAACTGCAGTAACACCAATACCAAGCAATTCAAGATCACCAGAAATACCATATGCTGGAACAGCAATAACTACAAATGGTACAACCTACTACTGGAGAATTCGCTTCTGGGATAGTAGTGGATCAGTAAGTAATTGGTCTTCGACAAATACATTTAGAACATTAGATATTCCAGTATCACCTACTACCCTCTCAGGTACTGGTCTTTCAACTACATCAATTCGGTGGTCATTTACAGATAATGCGAATGGAGAAGATGGTATTAGAATATATGATGAGGAAAACAATCTTGTTAAAACATGTGTTGGAGAAAACCTCACATATTGTGATGAGACTGGTCTTTTAGAAAACAAACAATATACTCGATATGTTAAAGCTTACAACTCAGAGGCTGAAAGCCAAGCATCAAATTCAGATTCTGTTTACACATTAATCTCTGTACCAGAGATCCAATATCAAGGAACAAAGACATCAAACTCGATTACAATATCTGCACCTCAACCAGTAAATGGTGGAGAACTTTACTTCGATTGTGAAGGTTCATGTGATACAAATATTAATACCTGGACAACAACAAACATTGCGAATGTAACAAGCCTTTCTAACAATACGGGATATACATTTAGGGTAAAAGCGAGAAACAATGATCAGGTGGAGACAGCATATTCCTTTGATTTAACAATATATACACATTCTTCAGTACCTGTATTAAATGCAGGACCACTCTCAACAACATCGATTTCTTTAAGTGGTACAGGAGTAAACAATCTCTCCTCTGGCGATTCTGGAATATTCTTTGAATGCGTAAGTATTAATTGTAGTAATGGAATTCAAGATTGGATACAAAGTACTACTGATGTCGCTATTAATCTTTCTCCAAATACCCAATATACCTTTAGAGTAAAATCAAGAAACTTCGCAGGTGAGGAATCAGCATATTCTTCAGAAGTAAATGCATATACTCTAGCAGTAGTACCTAGTATTTCTTCAGTAAATACAATTGGGAGTACACAAATGACTGTAGGTATTGATAAAGAGACAAACCCTAATCTAACAGAATTACTAATACAAGAAACTTTTACAGGAATGTACGTAAATCTAACGACAGGGGAATTGGTACCTACTGCTTTCTGGGGGCATTTAGAAGGAGCTACACCTTCCATTACAGTCACGGGATTACAATCGGGTACAACATATACCTTTAGAGTAAAAGGTAGAAATACAGAAAATATTGAAACTGCATACTCCTCAACCGTTTCATCTACATCTTCTCTGTCATCAATATCGGCATTAACTCCTACAGTTGATTCAAAGAATCAAATAACTTGGAATATTTCTGCATATACAGATTCAGTATTAGGAATTAAGGTATACAATGAAAATGGAGATTTGATTAAAACATGTTTAGGAAGTGATATTACTTCATGTACTGAAGACTCACTAATTCCAAATACAACATATGTAAGAAAGTTCAAGATTTACAACAATCTTGCAGAGAGTGCATTCTCTAATACCGTTTCTGCATCTACCTTTGCAGAGGTACCTTCCTTAATAGAGATTACATCAGAAGATTTTGATGCTGAGAGTGTAAACATTCAAATAGATCCTTTAAACAACTCTTCTTCTACAAAATATTTGATCGAGGAGAAAAATACAGGTCTTTACTTTAACTCCGAGACACAGTTGTTGCAAGAATCCCCCCACTATTCCACATACACTCAATTAGGTTCACTTGAAGGTAAAAGAATATATGGTTTAATTCCAAACAGCACATACGTATTTAGAGCCAAAGCTCAGAATATTGATTTAGTGGATACAAACTTTAGTAATGAAGTAACATTTACAACCTTAGTAAAAGCACCAAGTATTGTATCTGTTGAAGCAATTGATACTACAACATTAAAAATTGTAGTTAACAACCAAGGAAATATAAATACAACTCTATATACTCTTACCGAAACAAAGAGTGGAAAATATGTTACACCTTCAACAAATACACTCTCTTCTGAAATTCTTTGGAAAACATATGAAGAAATAGGGGGAAATACAGGTATTACTCTTCAAGGTCTCACTCCTAATACTCAATATTCATTCTGTGTAAAAGCAAAAAATATTAACAATATTGAAACTGAATGTTCTCAAGTTGTAAGTACATATACCCTTTCCAATGCAACAACCCTTTCGGCTAGAGTTATAAGCTCTTCTTCAATAGAGGTAGTTGTAAACAAAAATAATAACCCTTCTAATACCAGATACCAAATAGTAGACATAAATACAAATGGGAATATTACTAATGATGGAACACTTACAAATACTGCAGTGATACATACTGACGAAAGGATATCTCAGGTATTTAAACTAAATACCTTACCACCAAATACTACATACAATTTTAGAGTAAGGAGTATTAATTCCGAAGAGGTCTACTCTTCTTGGTCAGAAGATATCTCAGTTACAACATGGGCTAATACACCAAAAGATTTAACCTTTGAAATTGTTGGAGGTACATCCGGAAGGATAAAGTTTGATAGGAACCTAAACCCTACCGCAACTAAATTTGCAATACAGGATAAAATATCTGGAAAATATCTTGATTACTCTACTCAATCATTAGTAGATACTCCTGTTTGGGGGAGCTATGCCTCTTGGGGCAATACAAGTGGAGTAATATTTAGAAATCTCCAACCAGGTGTTGAATATTCCTTTAGAGCTAAAGCTATTAACTCAGCAAATGTAGAAACTAACTACATTGAGAGTAATACAGGGAAAACATATTCTATCATTGTAAACAAACCAGAAGATATATCCACAATACTTTTAGACAATACAGATATTGATGTAAGTAGTCTGGAAGGTGCACAAACTGGAGTACAGAAGATAAGGGTTCTTACTGAAGAATATATAATTGCTGATCTCCCTATTTCATTCACTGACAACAGAGATTGGAGTAATGCAATAATTAAATCATCCCCTAAAGAGGGTAAGAGTGTTGTAAAGATAAATGAATCCCATGGATTAACTGATAAATTTACCCTCTACGTTATCAAAAAGGATAATGATAATGCATTTAGAATATGTCCAGAAGCAATTTCCTTAGAAGAGGTAAACAAAGATTGTCCAAATGGAATACTTTACACTGGTAATTTCCCTCAGAAAAAAGAAGTTGAGGGTTCTAATGTCACCGTATCTCAAGCTAGTATCTCTGGGGTTATGTATTGGATCGCAGATGGTCTAAGTGGTACTGGTGGACAAGGAGAAGAGATATCAAAAGAAATAGTGAATATTCCATCAAGCAGTGCAAATCTTTTCAAGAACATTACAGAATCTGTAGAAGGTGCCTTAACAAAAGCCTTAGATTCTTTAAATGACACGCCATTGGGAAACATTCAGACTGAAGATTTAACAACAGTGGCTGCAACGACTACAGCCGTAACAGTATCTGTTGGTTTTGCCTCGATATTCGGAAATATTGGTCAATTAGGATATTCCATATCTCAAATATTTGTAAATATATTAAGTACATTGGGATTTAGAAGGAAGAGATTACCAGCTGGATATATATATGATTCTATTACGAGAGCTCCCCTTCAACAAGCTATCGTTAGGGTATATGATCTCTCCCAGAAATTAGTAGATACAAGCGTTACTGACGGACAAGGTAAATTCCGTCTCGGTCTAAATACAGGGGATTACATACTTGATATTAAGAAAAGGGATTTCAAATTCCCTTCAAGATTAATCCTTGGAAAAGAAGACTATCCTTTCTCAAATGTTTACCATGGAGAAAAAGTTCGATTAGTAGAAAATGAAATAAACATTGTAATACCTTTAGATCCTGAAGAAGATATAGCTACAAAGAAAATATTAACAGTCTTAAGAAGTGGGATATCCTTAATATTACCTTTGCTTAACTGTGCAATCTTCCTACTTGGCCTAACCATTGCTATATATGTCTACAACAAAGAATCAAACCTCATTAACCTAGTACTTCTTCTTTTGTATATTCCTACAGTCTTTGTCTTGATAAAAAGTATTAGTGGAAGGGGTAAAAAACTAGGTAAAGTAACATATCCAAATGGTACTCCAGCTTCAAACATTACATTAGTTCTTAAGGATAAAGATTTTGAAAAAATTGTTGCAAAGAGAATCACTGATGAAAAAGGTAGATATTCATTTGATCTCAATGAGAGCGGTAATTTTGCAATTGAAAGTGCTGATAACAGCATTAGGATCATTGATGGTAAGACAACTATCAAATCAAAGGGTAAGATATATATAAATACTAGACTTAAAGTAGAAAGAGCGTAAATCAATTTCCAATGTATATAGTATGGAATTCTTCATTCGTTGATATAATGATGATATGAGGATTGAAGATTTTAATAGTTTAAAAGAAATACATGAATATTTTTCATTACATAACAGCTGTAAACTAAAGCATATTGCTACACAACCTGTATATGAATTGAAGATACCAAAATCAGGTATAGTTTTTGTTGGAGAAGCACCTGGCATGAATGAGGATAAAGAAGGAAGACCTTTTGTAGGAGCTGCAGGGAAATTACTTGATAGCTTACTAAAGATTGTTAAATATTCAAGAGAGGATGTGTATGTAACAAATATTGTTAAATACAGACCCCCTGCTAATAGAGAACCCTTACCTGAAGAAAAAGATGCTTGTAGAACATGGCTTAATGCTGAACTTCTATTCATTAAACCAAAGATTATCATTACACTTGGGAAACATGCACTTGAGAGGTTTGTTCCTGATTTAAAAATATCTTCTGCTCATGGGCAGGTATATAAACATAGTACAGGTATCCCAGTTTTTGCAATGTATCATCCTGCCGTAGCACTTTACAATCCTACATTGAAAGATATTCTCGAGAAAGATTTCGAAAGATTAAAGAAATTTTTTGATGGAGAAATCTCTATTCAGGAAGTAGAGATCGAAAAGAAAGATTCTAATTTGAGTGAGAAAAAACGATTAATTGTAGAAGATATTCTTAAGCTTTAATTACTCCACCCTACATCATAGAATATCTTTTCTGCTGCGGTTTCATATTCTGAAATTTCAGTAGCATTAAACCAAAGCCCTATTTCTTTTTCTGCATTCTCCACACTATCTGATGCATGAACCATGCTTCTAGTTACCCTCCCTTGTTCATCAGCCAATGCGAAAGAATCAAGAGAAAAATCCGCTCTAATTGTTCCAACATCTCCATCTGCAGGACTAGTGCTACCCAACATTTTCCTTACTCCAGCTACAACTCCAAACCCCTCGAGAACAAGGGCAATAACTGGACCACAAGTAAGATAGTTAATATTTGATTCCCGGATCCATTGTTCCCTAGTTAATGAGTCCCAATTACTTACATCCTCACCTCTTGCAATAGCTCCTTTCTTTGCTTTTTCCCCAGTCTCAATTAGGTATTCCTTCTTATCTTCATAGTGCTTACCAACGAGTTCCCTGCTTGGAACAAGCATTTTCATTCCCACGATCTTGAAACCTTTTCTTTCAAACCTTGAGATTAATTCTCCAACTATTTGCCTCTGAACTACATCAGGTTTAAAAACTACTAAAGACTTCTCTTTATTCTTAGATATCATTACCATACAATACCTCAAATTAATTACATATTTTACCATACCCAGGTCACCGCTCCCACCTTGCAACATAGCCATTCTAGTAGACTCTAGTCTACTGTATAATGGGCATATATGAAGGAATTTGATGTCATAATTATCGGTGGTGGTGCGGCTGGTTTAATTGCTGGTGTAGAATGTTTAAGACAAGGTCTTTCATTTTTGATAATTGAAAGGAACCCACGTCCAGGTAAAAAGATCTTGATAACAGGGAAAGGTCGATGCAATGTAACAAATTACAATCTTGATTTGGATGATCTTGTCTCAAAATATCAAAGGAATGGAAAATTCTTGTATGGTGCTTTTTCAAGATTTTCTGTAGAAGATACGCTTATTTACTTTGAAGATATATTGAAAGTACCGTTAAAGGTAGAAAGGGGTAAAAGAGTTTTTCCAAAAAGTGACAAGGCTTTGGATATAGTATATTCATTCATGAATCTACTTAATGAGCATATTCTTCCTAATACTTCTGTTTTAAATTTCAAAATTGAGAATGGAGAAATTGTTTCGGTAAACACTTACAAGGGTGAATTTAAAGCAAAAAGATATATATTAGCTACTGGTGGAAAATCATATCCAGAAACCGGATCAAATGGTGATGGATATTCATTAGCAAAAAGTGTAGGACACACAATAATTGAACCGAAACCAGCTCTAGTTCCCATCGTTTGTAAAGAAAACTGGGTAAAAGATCTTGCAGGTTTGTCATTGAAGTATGTAAGAATCACAGCATTACAAAATGAGAAAAGAATTGTAAGCAAATTTGGAGAAGCACTTTTTACTCATGAAGGTTTAAGTGGTCCCATTGTAATTGATATGTCACGAATAGTTGGGGATGCATTAGAAAAGGGAGATGTTTGGATGAGTATAGATTTTAAACCAGCAATTTCATTAGAAGAATTAGATTCAAGATTGCAAGAAGAGTTAAAGGTCAACAGTAAGAAGAATTTGAGAAGCATTTTAAAAAGTTTCTTACCCTCTTCATTAATTCCAACCGTAATAGAATTAACTCAAATACCTTCTTCTAGACAGGGTTTTGAGATTAACAAAGATGAAAGGAAAAAGATTCTCATGCTGTTAAAGGATTTTAGAATAGCGGTAAAAGAGATAGGGTCGTGGGATAAAGCGATTGTAACTGCGGGAGGAGTAGATATAAAAGAAATAGATCCTAAGACTTTGCAATCTAAACTTGTCCCAAATCTTTACTTCGCAGGGGAAATTATTGATGTTTACGGCCCAACAGGTGGGTACAACCTTCAGATCTGCTGGAGTACCGGAGTAATATCTGCAAGGATGCAAAAAACATACCCAGGTCAGTAGGTTAACCCTTTCCCACACCCCCTTCTATTAGACTAGGGTTTACCATATAATTCGGGTATGGATGATTTTAAAAAGATTTTCAAAGAGATTGAGGGTACGAGGTTTTGGAGGGAGAATTCTCTTCAGGGTATTCTTAAGCGTTTTCCAAAGGATGGGAAAGGGTTATATAGACATGATGAACTGGTAGAAGCATATAGAGTGTTGGTTAATGATGGGGAGATTACTCTAAACAAGGATATTGAGGAGAGAATCAGGATGAAACCTGTTAGAACTCAATCTGGAGTGGCTACTGTTACGGTACTCATGAAGCCCTTTGGGTGTCCTGGGAACTGTATATTCTGCCCTAATGACCCAAGTATGCCTAAATCATATATAGCTAGTGAACCAGGGGCTCAGAGGGCTTTTAAAAATGATTTTGATCCATTCTACCAAACATACAATCGTATAAAGGCATTGCAAAATATTGGTCATAATACTGACAAGGTTGAGTTGATAATTTTAGGTGGTACTTGTTCCTTCTACCCCGAATCATACATCATTTGGTTTGTAAAGAGATGTTTTGATGCTATGAATAGCTTTGGTGATTCCTCTTTTGAAAAAAATGAGGAAGGGATTAATGATATTTCTTGGGAACAACTTCTTGAAGTCCAAAAATACAATGAAACAACGGTATGTAGAAATGTAGGATTAGTTCTAGAAACTAGACCTGATTACATTACACCTGAAGAAGTCATTAGGTTAAGAAAGTTGGGTGCTACTAAGATTCAAATAGGGATACAGAGTTTAGATGACAAAATCTTAGAACTTAATAGAAGGGGTCATAGCACTACCGAAACCAAAAAAGCATTTGAATTGTTAAGACTTGCTGGTTTTAAAATTCATGCTCATTGGATGCCCAATCTATATGGTTCATCAGTGGAAAAAGATATTTTGGATTTTAATATGCTTTGGAATAAAGAATATTCTCCAGATGAATTAAAGATCTACCCTACTTCGATAATATCTAATACTTTGCTTGAGAAATATTACAGAGAAGGTAAATACAAGCCGTATTCTAAAGATGAATTAATGAATTTGTTTGTAAATATCCTTCCTAATACACCTAGATATACAAGACTAACCAGGATTGTAAGAGATATTCCTTCAAATGAGATAGTGGATGGAAATAAGTCTACTAATTTTAGAGAAATAGCAGAGAGGGAAATTAAACGTTTAGGTCTAAGTATTCAAGATATCCGAAGTAGAGAAATAAAGGATGAGAGAGTGACATGGGAGGATTTAGAATTAGAGATACTCAATTACCATACTACAGTTTCAGATGAATATTTCATTTCATACAAAACTAAAACATCAGACAAGATCTGTTCATTTTTAAGACTTTCATTACCTCTTAAAGATTCATATATTGATGAGATTAATGGACATGCAATAATAAGGGAGGTACATGTATATGGTTCTTTAGTAAATATTGGGGATGAAAGCTCTGGAGAATCTCAACATCTTGGTTTGGGTAAGAAAATGATAGAGAAAGCTCAAGAAATAAGCAAAGATGAAGGATTTAAAAAGATTTCCGTAATTACTGCTATCGGAACTAAACAATATTATAAAAAGAGAGGTTTTAATGAAACTGGAATGTACATGTCTAAGCCTGTATAGAAGATATCCTTTTCAAGAAAAGATTTTACACATATTTTACATACTACAAGTCTTACAAACCAAGCTTTAAACCAAAAGTCTCCATGTCGCTAAGATCATTACAGTAATTAACTTCACTACCATATGAGGCAGCTCCACTAAATACCAAATATCCAGACAATTTGTTATCTACTTTATTCAAATTAAAGACACAAAGATTTGTTTTCAAAGCACCTTCCTTAATATTCGCTTCCCTGTACAATCTATTCTCATAGCTAACAATCTTTGATGCTTCATATCCTTTAACCTTCGTTACAGGAAACCATTGATATGCAAGACCATATCCCCAATCATCCTCAGTCTCACCTTCATATTTTGCAATATACGTATATGTAACACCCTCAATTATTTCTGCTTCCAATGGATATTTTGCGGTACCTTTTGAGTAGTAGTTCGTCATTGCATTTTCATCAACAAAATATTCTAATTCGTACCATGATGAACAATACATATTCTGATTATCTGCATACCTAGTCATTTTTTCATTGTGCTCAATAATTTGAAAACCTGTATTATCGCATTCAGAGTTTTCAATGTTTACAACTAATTCCTTACCATCTACCAATTTAATACTGACCTCATCAGGAGTATTCTCTACCTTCTCTTCATTAGATTCATCACCCTTTTCATCATTTGGTAGTAAATCATCAACTCCATCTTTATCCTTGTCTTCAACTATTTCTGGAGTATACGGATTGTTATCTCCATCTTTTATAATTTGCACTTTATGAGTAACAAAAAGAACTATTACAAGACATATAAACGAAATGAAAAGGAAAGAGACTATTCCAAGAATTATATATAGTAGAAGATTCTTTTTCGGTGATTTAACTACTTCCTTCTCTTTCATTTCTTTACCATTTACTTTTTGATCATTACTATTTTCCATTTTTACTATCCTAAATTTATACATTTATTATATCTCAAATATACAAGACAACAATAGAGTAAGCCTAGGAGAAATATTTACTATTATGACAACATTTAAGATGGAATTGAGCATCTATAGGATATGTAAGAGAAGCTTTAAATTGTAAGTGATATAATCAGGTATTAATATTTTTCTTTTAAGAAATAATGATTGATTCTTACTTAGAAATATTTGGGAATAAAGAGAGAGTATTAGTAGTGTTAGCACATCCGGATGATGCTGAAATCATATGTGGAGGAACGATTACAAGATTAATAAAAGATGGGAAGAAAGTAAGAACCATAATTGCAACAAATGGTGATAAAGGAATGCACGAGGGAAATTTCTCAAATAACGATTTTAGAAAGATTAGGCTTAATTCTCAAATTTCTGCGGGATTAAAACTTGGTTTGAAAGAAGATGAAATTTTTAATCTTGATGTTCCGGATGGAGAATTTGAAGCTTCAATAGAGAATATAGGGAAAATAGTATACCACTTAAGAGATTTTCAGCCTGATATCGTAATAACACATAACCCTTTCGAGATAATAAATGATTTTTCAAAGGATATAAGGTGGATTAATCACAGAGATCATAGAAATTTAGCAACTACTGTTTTTGATGCTACATATCCATATTGTAGAGATAACGGGTTTTTTCCTGAACAAATTAAGGATGGTCTAAAACCTTGTTATGTCTCCGAATTCCTTCTCTCTGACTCATATATGAGAAATAACCCTGTTGGAATAGAGATATCTGATTTTCTTGATGAAAAGAGATCTGCTTTAGAAGAACATATGGCTGGTGGAGTCCTATCTCAGGAAGAGGTTGATGTCTTCATGGAGGAAATACAAAGAGATGGTGGCAATTTTGAAGTAATGGGATATCAGAAGATAGAGTAAAAGGTTTAAAATATGAATACCCTGAATTATATTCTCATTTCGATTTCAGAAGCTATTCCTTCTGCACATTAACTCTACCACCGACAAAATATGCGACATAGACCTCTTTTTCATTCATAGAGATTTTCTCTACTTGTCTAAACTCTTCAATATTTCCTTCTACACTGTTTGTATACTTCAAATTACCTTCTACATATTCACTAGGTCCCCTATGTACTAATTCTCCATCTGGACCTTTTGATAATGCTTTTCTGAGGAAACTATAAATATCAGAGAAATTGATACCATTAGCTACCTTCCCCCAATACACACATCTAAAGATATCCTTACCTTCTTCCCATATAGTTTCATTTCCTGAATATGGTTCTCCTCCGTAGAATTCATCCTCATATGTATAGTTACCAATTACAAGATTTAAAACTTTCCCATTCTTACCGTTATCAATATATTTTGAGTTTGAATCTGCATAACCTTTTATATTAAACTCTCTTAAAAGGCTTTTTAATCGATTGTTTTCTATCATGTTTTTAATTCAAGAGATTATATAAACAATATTACCACTTTGCAGTAAGAATTATAAAAGCTAGTAAGCTTGGAAACAAATTGTCTATTTAAAATAAAGACTTTGTAGGGGAATTAATAGCTATGGGATATACAAGAGACGCTTTAGCTTTGGGTGTACAGGGGCTCGAACCCTGAACCTAACGGTTAAGAGCCGTTTGCTCTACCAATTGAGCTATACACCCAGTTCAATGAACACAGAATAATACCAATAGATTAAAGATTTTTCAATACAAATCACTCTTCAATCCTTGATAATACAATATCCCTTGTAACCAATTCCTCTTTCTTAACTAATACCTCATCCCCACTCTCAATATCCTCTACTTTGTATCCAGTATCTAATATTTCAATATAGTAACGGCCCTCATCTACAAGAAACCTATACCTACCCCTAGAATCAGTAACCCTTTTAGCAATAATCTTGTCGAATTCAGATTCCCTCAAACCAACAACTACCCCCTCAAGCCTTTCTCCATCTTTGTTTTTAACAATTCCATATTCATCAGAAACAACAAAAATATATCGTAAGATAAAGAAGAAAGAAGGTATATACAAAAGTAATACAATTAAGGACAATGTAGAAGGGAAATTGTAATAAGTATACAAAGCAAAGACTAGACCAAATACAAACAACAAAACATGCAATATATTAATTAGAAATTTAAATCTAGCCCAAATTGTTTCAAAAGATATTCGTAATTTTGATATTTCGAGAGGATCCAAAGGAACAGCAAAGTTTGGTTCATCATCTGAAGTTATTGTAAACTCCTCACCATGGTAAACATTGGTTAAAGGATAATCCTCCTTACCAAATACAACATTAGAAGGATACAAATACCCAGGAACACGAACAACAATCCTGTATTTTCCATCTTTTAAGCTAGCACTAAAATATCCCTTAGAATCAGTAACATCAGACCATACAATACGGTTTTCCTCATCAAAGATTCTTACAATGGCTTGAGAAATAGGTTCTTTAGTAACTGAGTCATATACAAAACCAACAGGTTTAACACCCTTCCTAAAGCCCAACCAAGAAAGTAGATTTAGGAATAACTGAAGAAAGAAATATGGAATACTACCAAAACTACCAGCAGCAATCGCGATTGCTGACGTAGCAGTAACTATGGATGTAGTAGTACTTACCCTATCAAGATCCGTAGGATCTAATTTACCGATAGTATTATCCAAAATAACATCTAAATCCTCTAAACCCTTCTCAATTCTATCTATAACAGGTGGTTTTGCTGGTTCGACAGGATACTCTCCTTGTGAGATATTTATACGAATATCACACATTTTTGTAATATTTGTAGCTGTATCACTTGCCTCTATACAAAATTCATAGCTATCTCTCAAATATACCCCAGATACTCTTTCTAAATCTCCCAACCTTACATTAACTGTTAGAATATCTCCTTCTAGCACGTAATCATTGGTACATACATAGCTCATGTCATAGGAGGTAATACAAATTGGTTTTGCACTAGCTAACTGCAAGTTATCACTAACCCTAAAGATCATAGTAACAATATCAGTTCCACTCCAGTTAACAGTATCATTCTCACCTACATTACCAAGATCTAATACTTCAATAACTGGAGGCACATTATCCTGTACACTATAAACAATATTAGACCAACTACTTACACCACCATATTCATTTTGGGCTCTAACTCTGTAAAAATACATCTTTCCATCTTCCAGCCCATTAAATTCAAAAGAGGTATTTGTTGTATATCCAGACTCACTGAGTACTGTATTGAAATCAGAGAATTCACTTACTTGAACGTTGTATCGATAGTTATTACCTAAACTACTCCACATAACCATATTACTTAAACCTTTTGTATATTGGGGTTCAGGTAAAATAGAAGGTATAGGGACAGGCACTACATACAAAGTTTTACAATTCTGTATGACAATATCATATCCAAATGTTGTATCCTTAGCACAGATTGTATATGTCCCAGGTACATTCGAATATACAGAGCCATTTGTCCTACCAGTCGCATTCGTTAATGTCACAGGTTGAGTAATATTTAATCCAGAGGAAACAATTACTACCTGTCTTCCAGAAATACCCAATCCACTAGGTGACAAAACTCTAATCTCAACATTACTTGGTTGCCCTATCTCTACAGTTATTGGGTTTGCATTAACAATGGAATAGAAATCTACATTAATATTGGCTTCAACAGTTACACCCTCAGAACTCATTTCAATATAATTTTGTGCAAAAACTTTTGGAACAAAAAAGATTGTAAGAAAAAAAAGAAATATATATTTTAGGGCAGCAGTATATTTCATAGCTATATCTCTTCTATTACTCTCTTAACATATATATCTAAAGCCTGCGTAAAGAATTCTTCTGTATATGGATTTTTACCTAATCTGTAACACTTTCCTACCTTACTGTAACAGTTTTTACAAAGAAGAGCAAAGCTGGAAACATCCATATATTCGAGTCCTTCGTTAACACCACAGATATTACACATACTAAAATCTTGAAGAAAACCCATCTCTTTTAGAAAGATAACTCTGAAACGATTTGTTGATTCTGTATTGAAATCTTTTTCTAAAACGCTCTTCAGCATATTAAATACTTTTACATTAGGATCATTTTCAGCAAGAATTTTATTCAACATGATTAATACTCTTCTTAGATTTTCAGTTCTATTCTTTAATACATCAGTGTTAGGTGTAAACAAAAAAGAAGATTCTATTAACAAAGGTAGTCCCTTACCTTCATGAAAAGATATATCACTGATACAAAGAGTTTGCATATTCCCCCTGTTTTTACTATTTATCTTTCTAATACCTCTTGCAAAAAGAGTAAATTTCCCGCTATTTCGACCAAATACAGTCAAAACTTTATCGGCTTCGGAATAGTTCACAGATTTTATTATTACAACAACATCTCGCATATCATTGGTAGACCCTAGTCTAACCTTTTATCTTAGGTATGAGCTAAATTAACAGACCTGGGTCTATATATTTCTTCCCTTTACACCTTTGCGAGTGAGAATTACAAAGGGGGTTTTAAGAAGTATATAGATGTCTTTTAGGATATTTGGGTGAGTTGCGTAGTAGCTTTCCATTTGTAATCGTTTTCTAAAGGGTATTTCATTTCTTCCAGAGACTTGCCAGATTCCTGTTAATCCAGGTTTCGCCTTAAATATATCATTAAAATATTGTATATCATTCGGATATTTCTCTAAATGATACTTTATCTCTTCGTCGTAAAAGGGTCTTGGACCAACCATGCTCATTTGACCAAGTATTACATTTATCAATTGAGGTAGCTCATCCATATCGGTATTGCGAAGCCATCCCCCTATTCTTGTTACTCTACTATCCTTTTCTAGCTTATGATTGCTTAACAATTCTTCCCTAATGTTTTCTTCACTCATGGCTCTTTCATGAGCATTAGGTATCATTGTACGAAACTTGTACATAAAGAAAGATTTCTTTCCGAAGCCATATCTGACTGGAGTTCCTACAAATATTTCCCCTCCATCTGATATTTTAATTAAAAAAGAAATTACAAGCATTAAGGGAGAAGTTAATATCCAAAGAATAGTTGAAACAATCAAGTCGATTATCCTTTTAGCTATTCTGTATAACATCATCGACATACCTTTGAAGTTTGTAAATAAATATTTCTACAGCAAAGTTACTAGCTTGTTTTCTACAGTTTTCACTCTTGTATTGCCTACCGTCAAAATTCTTTAATATCTTTGAAAGAGATTTGTAATCATATTTAGCAAAGAACTCACCACTTTTCGGATTAATATCGGATATTGTTTCGGTAACTCCTCCATCCTGGTATGCAACAACTGGAGTACCAGCTGCATTAGCTTCTACAGGTACAATTCCGAAGTCTTCTCCTTGAACTGGAAATATCAAAGCTTTGGCCTTCGCAAGTAAATCCAATTTTTCTTCTTCGGATACGAAACCCAAGAATTTAACAAAACCTTTTGCATTTAATTCTTTAACCAACGATTTCATTCTTTCTAAATCATCTCCTGCACCAGCAACCTTTAGTGGAACTTTTGCATCATGGGCTGCTCTAATAGCTAACTCAACACCTTTGTAGGTTTCAACTCGACCTAAATACAAAAACCAATTCTCTTTTCTGTTAACCTTTGTCACTTCTCCAATAGCCTTCACTTCAACAGGAGGATATATTACATCACTTTCTCTTTGGTAATACTTTTTAATTCTTTTTTTAACAACATTAGATATTGCAATCATTCGGTCTACTTTTTGTGCAGCTTTCCTATCCCAATCTTTCCAAATATCCTCCAAGAAGGTATCCATGAAAAAGGAATATATATTAAAAAGGACTTTGTTGAAACCTTTTAGCTGATTGCTACTCTTTAATGATCGACCCTCTTTCTCCCAGAAGAATTTTGTAGGTGACATACAGATATTAATATGTGGTATATCTCCATTTGCATATTTAGCAAAAGCGATAGAGAGGGAAAGTATCGCATCATATCCTTTAAACCTAAATGATCTGTATGCCAATGGCTGAAAAAGTTGTAAAAAATATCTGAACTTAAACTTACCAGGAATATATTGCATAAAGGAAGTCTTGATTTCAACATTTGGGAAATATCTCTTAACAAATTCCCTATCACAAAAAGCCGTATACAAAGTACAGTTAGGGAATGCCCTTATCATATCTCCTAAATGCTTCTCAGCACCTCCATATTTGTATAAAGGGTCACTTACAATAGCGATTTTGTATTTAATACTTTTTTCTTTCTGTGTCATATACTTTTGAAATATATCTCTCTAGATTATCTAAAAATTTCTCTTCACTAAATTCATTGGCCCTTTTAACAATCTCTCTAGGATTATACCCTCTCTTTTGAAAATTCTTAAGTAATTTTACCAACTCCTCCTCATCATTAAAAAACTCTCCACATACTACTCTTTTAACTGTTTCAAGTACACCACCTCTAGCATATGCAAACACAGGAGTACCCTGTGCCATAGCTTCTACAGGTACTAGGCCAAAATCCTCTATACCGCAAAAAAGTAATACATCGGAAATTTTGTAAAACACCCGAACCTCAGAATCATCTTTAACAAAGCCTAAAAACTTTACTAAAGGATTCCCATTTGCAACCTTTTTTAAATATTTCATGTCAGGACCATCACCAACAATTACCAGTTGTTTGCCAACAGATATACAAGATCTAATGGCCCAATCTATCCTTTTGTAATCATACAAACGAGAAACAACCAAGACAAAATCTCCTTGTAAATCATATTTTCTCCTAATATCCTCTTCCCTTTTTTCAGATATATCCTCAAAACACTCTTTAGAAATACCAGGATATATAACGGTAGGATTAACCCCATATCTTTTCTTGATCTTTGAAGCTATATATTTAGAATTAGCCGTCCAGTAATCTACTCTTTTGGATATTGAGTAATCCCAAATACGCATGTATGTATTTAAGACAGTAGAAATTGGTTTGTATATATTTCTTAATCTAGAAGATCTAACATTCAATTCATGATCCCAAAGACTACGAGGAGGTGTCATAACCATAGCTATGTGGGGTTGATATATCCCAGTTATAACCCCTCTTGCAGGACCAGCAGAAATACTAATTACAAGATCATACCCTTCCAAATTGAAATTTTCATATGCTAAAGGAGAGAGTATTTTAAGATGTCTGTAAAAACTCTTTGGTTTTGGAATTCTCTGTACAAAACTCGTATATACATTTTGAGAGATACCCTCATATGCACTCTTGTCAAAGGCGATCGTAAATATATCAGCATTAGGAAAAAGCTTTAACATAGAGAACATCTCCCTATCAGCACCACCAAAAGAAGTCATTTGATCCGCAATAACAGCAATCCTTTTGAATTTGTTTTGAAGCATTAAAGCTCTGGAAGACCTTCATCCCCAAGATCATCAACCAATGGGAATTCGTCATCCTCTTCCTTATCTAATTCTGCGACAATATCGTCCAAATCAGTAAGACCCTCTGGGGCAGAGGAGGAAACCTTTTCTTCATCATCATCGGGAAAGATATCTCCCAATGTATCAACACCATCATCAACTAAAGCACCATCATCTAATGAAACATCATCCGTTAATACAATTACATTTGGTTGTTCATCATCCTCTTCTACACTAACGAAATCATCCTTCTTTAAAGTACCATTCTCTACTTTCTCTTGTATCTTTTTTAAGAACTCATCTGCTTCATCTCCGAATTTTTCTACAACATCAATGACCCTCATTGGTTTAGAACAATCTGGACAGAAATGAATATGTTCAGTCTCTTCACCACAGTCAGGACATGAGAAGAAAACAACATGTACACTTTGCCTCTGAGTAACAACCTTCTTTGTATTTTCTAGTTTTGACATATTTCAACCTTTAACTGATTACGTAATCTAGGATATTACAATTAAGAGATATAGGTCAAGAAACCCATAATAATAGCTATTCAAACTTAGGATAACAGCATTTCTTGTACTTTTTTCCACTACCACATGGGCATGGATCATTCCTACCAACCTTAGGATTTTTTTTAACAGTCTTTTGCTTACTAACATTTCCAGGTCTAGAATCAGAGATACTCTTCACTTCCTCTTTGTTAGCTTGAATTGGAGCAGACAATGGAGATGTGTTTCTTACAACACGTACCTTGAAGAATCTGTTTACAGTATTTTCATCAATACTAGCAAGCATAGTATCAAACAATCTGAAACCTTCATTCTTGTATTCTACTAATGGATCTCTCTGTGCTAAATTACGCAAAGATATACCCTCTCTTAAATCTTGCATATTATCCAAATGCTCCATCCAGAATCTATCAATACCTTGAAGTATTAAGACCTTAGAAAGTTCTCTCATAGGCTCTACTCCAATACCATATATATGCTCAATATATCCGACTACAACCAATCTCTTAAGCTCTTTAGATATCTCTACCATATTCATACCATCTAAAGATCTAAAGTACTCTACACTATCCTTGTATGAAAGATCTTTTACACTCTTTTCAAACAATTCCTCTGTAAGAAGATTTTTAATCTGCATATACAAATTCCTCTCCTCCACATTATCTATCTCCATATCATCTTTAAGTTGAGACTCAACAAGCATATCTACATAGTCCAAGACTTTCTTCAATATTGAAATATCTAATGGATTTAAAGAAAATTTCAAACCATTAAGCATATCAATATTCCAAGAATCTCTTCTAGTCAATCCAAAACCGTCGAGTTCATCTTGAAGTCTTTCAATATCCAAACCTAATACAAATTTAAGATCATCCTTTAAAGAGATATCTTTTACATTCTTTAACCCTCCGGATATCTCAAGTATTTTAGTTCTAAGATCATATATGATATTTCTTTGCTGATTTAATACATCATCATATTCAACAAGTCTTTTTCGGCTATCATAGTTGTGAGATTCTACCTTCTTTTGAGCATTCTCTATAGTTCGACCCAATATACCCATTGATATTGGCATATCATCTTCCATACCGGCCTGAGTCATGATCATTTGCATTCTTTCTCCACCAAAGAGTCTCATTAGTTCATCTTCGAAAGATACGAAGAATTTTGACTCTCCAGGATCTCCCTGTCTACCGGCTCTACCTCTCAACTGGTTATCAATTCTTCTAGATTCATGTCGTTCAGAACCAATGATATACAAACCACCAGCTTCCTTAACTCCATCTCCCAGTGCGATATCTGTACCTCTACCAGCCATATTAGTTGCAATTGTAACCGCACCCTTTTGACCTGCTTCTGAGACGATCTTAGCCTCTCTCTCATGGTATTTAGCATTTAAGACTTCATGGGCAACCCCTTCTTTAGAAAGAAGCATAGAGAGGGCCTCAGACTTCTCTACTGATGTAGTACCTACTAACACTGGTTGACCCTTAGCGTTGTGTTCTTTAATATCTTCAACAATAGCTTGGAACTTACCCATCATAGTTCTGTAAACAACATCATTGTAATCCTTTCTTACAACAGGTCTGTTAGTAGGAACAACAATAGTATCGAGTTTGTAGATAGAGGAGAATTCTTCAGCCTCAGTTAATGCAGTCCCTGTCATACCAGAAAGATATGAGTACAATCTAAAGTAGTTCTGTAAAGTAATTGTTGCCATTGTTCTACTCTCTCTTTTTACCTCTACACCTTCTTTGGCTTCGATAGCTTGGTGTAAACCCTCACTATATCTTCTCCCAGGTAAAGCTCTACCAGTAAATTCATCAACTATTAATACCTCACCATCCTTAATCATATATTCATCATCCAATTTGTAGAGCTCTTTTGCTTTCAAAGCATTGTCTAAATGATATGCCAATTGTGCATTCTCATATATATTTTTTACCTTCAAAGCCTTTTCTACAGCATCAATACCCTCATCGTTTAAAGATACAGAATTACTCTTTTCATCTACGGTATAGTGTCTTTCCTTTTGCAAAGCCGTAACAATATTTGCAAATTGCTTGTACATATCATTAGAAGCTTGAGCACTAGTAGAAATGATTAAAGGTGTTCTAGCCTCATCAATTAAGATAGAGTCAGCCTCATCAACGATAGCGAAATATCTAGGACCTTGAACACGTTCATCCAAACTAGAAACCATATTGTCCCTTAAGTAATCAAAACCATATTCATTGTTCGTACCATATACAACATCACATGCATATGCCTCTTTCTTACTACATTCAATGAGATTAACCCCACTCATATGATCATATTTAAGCCTACCTGCATCTTTAGCTTTCTTTTCTCTTTCTGCAATTAACTTCTTACCCTCATCACCCTTAATCTTTAAAACTTCCTCATCTGTAATATATCGATATTGAGTACCAGAGTTAATAGCAGCAACACTCATCCCCAAGCTATTAAATATATGACCATTCCATTCTGCATCTCTTCTTGCTAAGTAATCATTTACAGTAACCAAGTGTGCACCTCTACCTGTTAATGCATACAAATACAAAGGCATATTAGCAGCCAATGTCTTACCTTCACCTGTAAACAACTCTGCCACCTTGTTATCAAACAGCACATATCCAGCCATAACTTGAACATCAAAATGCCTGTGATTCGCAACCCTCTTTGAAGCTTCCCTAATGACTGCAAAAGCCTCAGGTAATATCTCTCTTAACACACCCTTTTCCTCATCCAACCTTCTTTTTAATTCCTCCCTATTAAGGAGATTAAACTCTTTTCTTGCATTCTCCAAATTAACATTAAGGATATTTCTAAAGTCCTGAGTCTTTGAACGTAACTCTTCATCAGAGAGCTTCTCTATCTCTTCCTCATATTCACTTACCCTATCAACTATCAATTGAATTTTCTTTAATTGTTTTTCGTTTGAGTCAAAAAGACCTTCTAGTATTTTTAGCATCGCTCTCGATTATATCAATATTTCACTTTAGTACAAATCAAATATTTAAAGATTAGTTCATTTCTTTTTGAAACAATATATACATGGATCAAATGCCAATATATTACAACGCACAAGTATATTCACAATGGGAAGCACCTGTTGAAAATGCTCTCTGCTCAATACTTTATGTATCAGAGCAAGAGGTAGTATATACTACATTTCCAACGAGAGAAACATCACAGATATGGATAGCTCCTAAAGAGGGAATATATTACAGATATGCGACATGCTTGGTAGATCCTGATAGTGGAAAAAACAAGACCTTAGACTTGGGTTTCTTCCAGGTATATCTTGACCCTCCTCCACAAGAAGAGCCTCCAGAAGAAGAACCCCCTTTACCACCTCCGCAGGAAATACCAAATGATATTCCTGTGGTAATTGTAAAAGAAGAAATACCCGAACCCATTTCAAAACCAAAGGAAGAGAAGAAAGAAACCGTTGAAGTTATACCTAAGCCTAATATCCAAGAATCCGTATTAGGAATATCCGAAGAAATACCCAAGGAATGTGAGATACACTTACTTAAGAAAAAGAGATATGAAGTAATACATATAGATTGTAATATTGGTTTCGGAATTTCGAGGGGAGAATATATAGAGAATGAAGGATATTCATCAATTCTAGTGGAAGGAAAATATGCTGAGAAGATATCTTCAAATATCTTCCTCTTTCAATGCGAGCCATTTAATCTCTTTGATTTTAAGACATGGGGTAAATGCAAATTAAAGAAAACAGGAGAAATATATACAGATATATACCCAATATATTCAGGGAATATCCTACTTGAAAATAATTTACTGAGAAACAAAGGCTTTTCTTTTAACAAAGATACCTTCTCCATTTCATCAATAGCCAAGGAAACCATAGAACAAAAGAAACCTTCAATATTGCTTAATATGTACATCTCTTTTAAAGAAAAAGCATGGATAGATTTCGAATATTCCTTCAAGAAGGATATTTCCTTAGAGAAAATTACTAAACAAGAAAAACCATTCTCATTTCCATTAGATAGATATATTGGAGTAACACAATGGCATGGGTGTACAAAATATCAATGTCCGCACAAAGGGATAGATTTTGGAGCAAGACTAAACAAAGTAATCTCAGTGGGAGATGGTACTGTAATACAAGTAGGATATGACAAATATGGAGGAGAATGTAAACAAGGAGGCAATTTTGTAATCGTTAAACATACGAATGGAATGTATTCAACCTACTTTCACCTTGACCATTACAATGTAAAGCAAGGTGATCCAGTTTTAAAAGGACAACTTCTTGGAGTTAGTGGAAACAGTGGAAAATGGAATTGTCAGAATTTGGGATATCACTTACATTTTGAAACAAGAAAGGATGTACCTTCATCAACTCATGTAAACCCCGTTGAATATATAAATATAGATTGGAATATGATCAATACCATTGGAAAGGATGTATATCCTGACAGATTAAGTGGTGACAATCCACATCCTAATTTTTAATTTCTTTAAATATGTTTAACAAAATATTTCTTTCGTTGGTGACCCTCTTTAATACATACTCAGTCCCTACCTTCGTATATGTATTGCCTATCGAGAGTAACCCAGTAAATATATATTGGATATCTCAAAACAACATATTAATCTCATATCCTAACCAAGGAGAAATATTTAACCTTGAATCAAGACAAAGAAACAAATTAGAAGATTGTACAAATTGTATATATGGATATGACAAAGAAATATTAAGATGTGAATATGTTCATAGGGAGATATCCTCCCCAGAGGAGTTTAGTACTTCAATCTCAGTTTACAATTCAAAAAACGAATTGATTTTTCAACAAGATCTCTTTCCCACTGTAATACCAATATCTTGTAAAAAAGATTCTTTAATTTTAAAAAGTGCTTACTCATTCTTAGAGCAAAAAATATATATCCTCGATACAAAGGACGGGGAATTTAAAGAATATGAGAAAAAGGAGAAAATATATCCGCAGATATCCAATTACAAAAATATCTCAGTAGGAGGTAAATATATAGTATCTTTGGAAGATGAAAGGCTATTAAAAATATACCTTAGAACACAACCGTTAGAGCATATACTGCCATACCAACAGTAAAAACAAACCTAAGCAATATACTTACAAAGACTCCAATAAAAGAACCAATACCAGCTTTAAATCCCTCTTTAAGTTCTTTTTTAGCAAATACAATCTCAAATATTGTAGCTCCTAGCAAAGGACCAAGTAACATACCTACAAAACTACCGATAATCATACCAACTAGACCTCCTACAATTGCACCAAACATACCCCAGTTAGAACCACCTAATTTCTTAGCACCCAAAGCAATTACAATATTGTCAACAAAGGTAGAAAGAAGAGAAAGTAAGAAAAGAATAACTAAAAGAGTAGGAGTAATAACCGTAAAGCTATCAAGTGTAGCAAGAAGTAAAACTCCAATATATACCAACCATACGCCAGGTAGGGTAAATACCGTAAGTAATATACCACCTAAAAAAAGTAAACCTACTAATATATATATTAATATTTCCATATATATATTTTACACTCCTTTACTCTTTTTAAGAAGAGCGAAGTAATATACAACATACAAAATAGACATAGAGAGAGTTTGTAATACCATGGTCACCCATACTACACCTACATATCCATATATCCTTACAACAAATATATTTAAAAGAACATTCAAAATCCCTACTATTACATTTTCTACAGCCATATATCTTGCATGACCAGTAGAAGTAATCATCGAGGTATTGATAACTACAACAGGAATAGCTTTCGCAAATGTCAAAGTAACAGGTAAAAGTAATGCATACAATACTTCATTTACATAACCAGGGAAGAATATATGCAACACAATATTTGTTAACAAAATGGACAAAGGGATGAACAATATTGTTAATCCAAGAGAATATACTAATACTTTTTTAAATAGAGATATGACCTTTGTATACTGCTTAAGTGTAAATATCTCCACAATATTAGGAGCTAATACCTGCCCTAATACAGATAACGGGATTAGATATATGATATATATTTTGTTTAATAACTCATATACAGCAATCTCCTCAAGTAAATTGTAATTACCCAAGATAATGATATTTACTTTTGATATAAGGAAATATCCTACAGAAGCAATTCCAAAATATACAGAATAACTAGCAATATCCTTAAGTATTCCCTTATCTACTTTAAATTCTATATTCTTGTTTAATACCAATAAAACTATTACATATGTAGAAAAGAAACATACCTGAGTTAACAATGCCCCTATCAATCCCCAATTAGTTACAAAGAAATATGAAAACAGAACACCTAAGAATCCATTTAATATAGATACAATAGCTAATATCTTAAACCTCTTTAAACCCCTATATATTCCATCAATTAAAGAAGTAAAAGGATATATTAATACAAAAGATAAGGAATAGTAGAGATATGAATAGTAATCAGGAAGTAATCTTTTTGCAAAGATAACCATAAAAAATATTACTACTATCGATACAAGAAAAATTATTAATCCAGAATTAAATAATACCCTATTCACCTTCTCTTTCTGTGAGGTATTGTATTGAGCTACATACTTAGAAGTTGCAGTAGAGATACCAAAGTCAGAAAAAGCAACCAACAGAAATAATGCAGAAGATATGTAATTGTATATACCCATCTCTTGCTTAGAAAGAAAAAAAGTAGCAATGAAAAACATCAATGCACTAGAACCTTGTTTACTGATTACTTGAAGTAATCTCCATAGAAAGGATGAGGACAACTCCTTGTTATTATTATACTTACTTACTAATATCTCCTTAATATTCATTCCCCAATTCTATTTCTTTAATCCTAGCTTTTCAATTGAAAAATCCTATTGTGACAAATTCTCTTCTAGAACACCATTTAACAAATCGATACCTTCATCTTGATCTGTTTGGAATCGATAATCTTTATCACTAGTTTCGTCTACAGTATCATCTCCAAGAGAGTCAATAATACGGATTATTTTATATATCTTTTCCCTATCCTTATCTGAAGCTTCCTGAGTGGCTTTTACAAAAAACTCAATTTCATAATTTTTACTATCCTTTTGGTCTCCGATCGAAACATCAAACTTCATACAAAGAATGATTAAAAATAAAAGTATCTATCGTATAATATACTTTCCCCAATTCTATTTCTTTAATCCTAGTTTTTCAAACATGTTACTAGAATCAGAAGATTTAATAACCTGACCATTGTATATAGGTAAGGTAAATGTAAATTTACTACCCTTCCCTACTTCGCTCTCTACCCATATATCACCACCCATTAACTTTACTAAACCAAAGGTAACATACAAACCTAAACCAGTACCACCTGGTCTAACAATTTCAGAACCAAGATAATTGTCAATTCTATAGAACTTACCACCAAGCTTTTCTAAATTCTCTTTAGGTATACCCTTACCTGTATCTTGTATCGATATCTTTACAAACTTGTCATCATACTCCGTAGTGATTGTAATACTACCCTTTTCTGTATACTTGATACCGTTACTCACTAAGTTATTTAATACCTCAACTACCCTTACCTTATCTGCATATACTTCTGGAGTATTTGTATCTACCCTATTTACAAACTCTAACCCCTTCTCTTTTAAATCAACCTCATGACCATGCAAAGCCATATCTATTTCTGCCTTTATATCTACCTTACCTGCCTGTATCTCAACCTTATCACCTTCCAACTTAGCAGAAGTAAGTAGTGTATTTATTAATCCAATTTCTGTTTGTACAGAATCTTTAATCCTATCCAAATATTTCTTAAAATCTGCAGGATTACTACCTACAAATTTCTCTAACAACTCAGCATTAAGTTTAACTACAGTAGCAGGAGTTCTTAATTCATGACCCATGATATCAATCATATCTGCTTCTTTCTTTCTAGCCTCTTCTAATTCTTTAATCTTTACCTGTAATTCTTTTGTTTGTTCATTTACCTTATGCTTTAAAGTCTGATTAAATACCTCAATTTCTGTATATAGCGAAATTCTAATAAACGAGGAAACAATAAAAATCATAAGCTTTTTAAGAATTCTCAACTCTTCCTCATAAAAAAGTCTAGACTTATCAGTAGACAGTACAAAAAAACCAAACAATTTATCCCCCGTTTGCACAGGCATAATAATATTAGCACCCATCCTGTCTAATACACTATCATCACGTAGCTTAGTATCCCTAACGACAATAAGCTCTTCAGGATCAGATTTAATATCCTTAAATTTATCAAACAAATCTATTTCTTCTTTGTTTGATATACCATCACTTGTAGGAGTAATCCAGAAAACATCAGAAATATCAAAATACTTTTCCATATGCCTCTCAACCGTAAACAATGCCCTATTTATCGTATTAACAGGAATCAATTCATTCTCTAATTCCATAATATATTCATCAGGTTCAATCCCCCTATTAACAAACGCTTTCCTGTACTTCGGTATCAAAGTAAATATCCCATATGAAAATACAATTGAATAAATGATATTAATAAAAAGAAGTTTTAAGAATATATTAATATCCCCCAAATTTGCCTTAGAACTAGTTAATAACATAATTAACATCTCGAAAATAAATGCAAAAACTACTAATACAACACCGATAACAGCTTTGAAGAAAATAAAACGGAAACCGAAATATGACTCTCTTGAGAAAACATAAACAGATGCTAAAGTGAATACTAAGGATGAATTGAATCCAATTAATGGAAACATCATCTGATTACCGCTAATAAAGGTCGGAATAACGATGTTAAATATGATTATCAAAAAAGCACTTAATACAATTGAAACGATAAGGAAAAGAATCGCAAACTTCTCATTTAATTTTTTACTCTCTAAATAAAAATATCTATGCAAAGATATCAATATTACAGAGATAAAATAAAAAATTAATAATAAAAATACAATCTGACCAATAGCAGTATTTGTAAATACTATATATTTCCCATCAATCAGTTCAGCTTTAGAAACTAAAAAAGGAGTAAAGAGATTAAGAACGAAAAATATTACACTAAAAATAATTGGACCAATCTTTAAACGAAGGTTTGTTAGAGAAGCAGTAAAAAAATAAAAGGATATTACCAGTAGCAATACCGTTACATAACCTATTTTAGCGTAAAGCAAGCTATATTCTAAGTCCCTAGAAATATATACCAATATTTGAGTAACACCCCAAAGAATTACAGAGAATATTACCAAAGAGAATTTCCTAATCTTTGCGAATTTTTTATCAAAAAGGAAAAGAAACAAAAATACAATATCTATTACTATCACGAATAGTACTGTAATTACTGCAATATCAAAAATCATATAATTGAATTATACAACTTAGCAATTTCTTTTGTAGCTTCTGTTTCCAATATATGATTGTATTCCATAATTATTATATTCTTTTTCTCAATATGATTTACATATGAACGTATAACTGATTCTTCAACAATAGGATCCTTTGTTCCAATCAGTATATATATATTAGAAATATCTTTAAGTTCGCTAAGTAATAATACACTCTTTTTTTTGTATTTGAAGAATGTTATAAATTGATTTTCAGTCCATGGCGAAACAGATGACTCCAAATCTTTTTTTAATATCTCAGTAGTATAGGGGTTGCTAGTCTGAGAGTCTAATATTCCCATCCATACTTTAGCTAATAAAACCCTATCCAAATACCTATAAACATTCTTTTTAAGTAGTTTGTGTAATAATAAACTAAATTTACAATAATAAAGTAGCACATAATCAATTAAAGACGTTTTAAACTGTGGTGATAAGAGAAATATATTCATATCTTTCCTCAAGTGATACTTGTAAAGGACATAAGGGGTTGTTAAGGAAGCACAAATCAAAGTTTTTACTTCATATACTTTTAGTATTTCTTCAATTACTAAATCCACTATCTTGTCTGTAGCAAATCCAAAATCGGCAAATCTCTTTATAGCACTGTTTGACTCTATACCTGGGAAATCAAAGGTAATACAGTTTCCTCCAAGATCATTAAGAAGAAGTTCTGCATTTATTGCCAAAGATCTAAAACCAGGAACAAACAGTATGAATGGTAATGAAGGATCTACCTCCTTAACATATATACGAAACTCCTGATTCTCAATCTTGATTATTCTTTGAATAAAGCCTTTCATTAAAGTTCTGCGATAGTATCTTCTACAACTTTCTTCCAATCATATTTTTCAAAATTCTTTACAAATCTATCCACATTCTTTTGAACTTTTTCTTTATTATTAAAATACTCATCCAATGTTTTATAAAGATCTTCTCTCTTGTAGTTGTATAAACTTAGTTTATAACCCAATCCTAATTCTTGAATTCTTTCAGAATTAGTCTCTTGCTCAGCCTGATGAGGAATTACTATACTTGGCCTATTCATAGTAAGAGCATCATAAATAGTACCTCTTCCACCATGAATAATTGCAATATCTGTTACTTCCAAAAGAGATTTCATATCAGCGAAATCTGTTAGAAAGATATTGTCAAAATCTGTATATCTCTCTGAGATTAAATGGTTACAACTTGTGGACATAAGTACTTTATCATTTTTTGTACAATATTCGACTAAATCCTTTAGTATTCTAGGGAATTTTGTGCCACTACTTCCCATGGATAGTAAAATTACATCTTTGTGTGCTTCATTTTTCAATGTCTTAACCTTCCCTATCCATTCTGGTACAGAACCTGTAACAGAATTAAAAACATGACCTAAAAATTTTAAAGTCTTAGGAGAGTTTGATTTAAGAGGTGCAAACTCTTCTATATCAAAAAGCCAAGTAATATCTCCACAATATGCGTCATAGAGATCTGCAAAACCCTTTACCATTAACTCTCTTGCTACAATATTATAATTCTTTGCCCATTGTTTCTTTAAATGTGAATATATTGGTTTTACACATAGAAGATTAAACAAGAGACCAATTACTGGAAGTTTTGCTATGTTATACAAAACATGTGACTCTGGAGTTTTAATTAAAAATTTGAAATATGGTGTTAAGAATGAATACGTCAAAGCGATATGCTTAATACCACTTACTTTTGCAGACAATGAACAACTGGGTCTAAGAGTAGATATAACTAATTCAATATTTAACTCTTTGTATAACTTTACCTCTTCATTAACAAATTCTCGGATTTCTTCCACAGAAAGATATGACATATCCCCATGATCAGTTTTTTGCCTATATGTTTCTATCGGTATTTCTACTAATTCTACCCTATCCAAACCATTTTGATCTGCGAGATACATATATTTACCATTACCACCTATCCAGACATTATGCCCAATACTTTTCAAAAATTTACCAATAGATATTAATACGTGCGTAGAGCCTAACTGATGTGAATAAGGAACAAGTAAGATATTCATATCGTTACCATTGTTGATTTAGATATTCGGATGCCTGTATATTACTGAACAGAAAGCCTTTTGTAAAGTATTTTAAATTATAAACTATTAAACACCCCTACAGTCTTTTCAACAGTATCATCCCATGAGAATAGCTTACTCCTCTGTTTCCCCTTTTCAATTAATTCCTTCCTAAAGCCTCTTTCCGTATATACTTTGTACATACTCTCCCCTACCTCTTTAGCATTACTACCATCCACTAGTATCCCTGCATCCCCAACTACCTCAGGATAACAGGATCCGTTATGAGCAATAACTGGAGTACCAGATCTCATAGCTTCTACTAAAGCTATACCAAATCCTTCGTACAAAGATAAATGAATAAAGGAGATTGAATTCTGAAGCAAAGGTAATGCATGTCTATCCTCATAGAATCCTGTATATTTAATATATTCTTTTAGTCCTAGACACTCTACTTTGTCTTTAAACTTAGTTACCCTTCTATCTACTTCCTTAGTAAAATTTTTACCTGCAATTACTAGGTAAGGAGCTTTAGTATCATTTTTTGCCATAGTTAGAAATTCCCGATACCCTCTAACGATACCTTCTGAATTTTTGTTAACAGCAGGAGTACCTCCCATATATATGAAATATCCTCTCTCTTTGTAATCTTTAGGAAGTGATTCGTCCCATCCATTAATATCCCCACCTTCTTCTAATTGTCCATCTAAATATATTGTATATATATTCTCTTTAGGATATTTAGGAAAATATTTTCTAAAATCTCTTGTAGTACACTTAGAATTACTAATTATCGCTTTACAATATCTCGCCTTATACATTTCTACCCAATATTGTATTTTTTTAATTAAATTGTGAAAGACACTCTGTTCTGAATATATATTGAATATAGGTAATATGAAATCATGGACCATTAGTACAGTAGGTATATGTAAAGATGGAATACCAGCCCAAAAGTAAGGACAGAAATATATACTATCCTCTCTTCTAACTTTTTTAATAGCTGGTAATATCCTAGTTACATACCATATAGGGTTAAGATAGTTGGATACCTTGTACCCCCCTATTCTCTCTACTTTAATATTCTCTGGTAATTTTTTAATATATGGATCTAGAGTTGATTCTTTTTCAAAAAGGAGGAGTGTAATATCAAAGTCGGAAGATTTAAACAATCTTTTTAATATGTTTAAAGTATATTGTCCTACACCATTGTACTTTAATTGATTTTGAGTAGTTGTACAGTCAACTATTAGATGCATGTGTACATATTATCAGAAGATGATATCTCTTACCAAGGATAAAAGTTAATAATTATATTTTGCTTTTCTATTTACACTAAGAATACTCAATACTAAAATCTATATTTAAATGATAAAAACGAAAAAAACACAAAAAAGAGAGCGAACTTATGCTTTTATCGATAGTCAGAATTTAAATCTCGGAACATCAAAATCTATATACAGAGGTAATAAAATAATATATAGAGGTTGGAAATTAGATTTTAGGAAATTTAGAATATACCTTAAGCATAAATTCTTTGTAGAGAAGGCTCTCCTTTTTATTGGTTACCTAAAAAACAATGAGCTCCTTTATTCTTCACTTAAAAAATCTGGTTACGAATTAATCTTTAAACCAACTGTAATTAGCAAAGATGGTAAATCTAAAGGAAATATAGATGCAGAACTCGTCTTATACTCCTGCAGAATAGAATATGAAAACTTTGATAATGCAGTAATTGTATCCGGAGATGGTGACTTTCTTTGTTTACACAAATTTTTGCAGGAAGAGAACAAATTAAAATCAATAATAATACCTAATTCAAAATCGGAATCTTCTCTACTAAAAGGTTTTTCCCAATACAAAACCTACATACAATATGAAAAGGACAAATTGAGGTACAAAAAAGGAGGGCGTACACACATTGTCACATAGACAATGGCTCGTATTCCTCCTAGTAATTCTCTTCATTGTACAAAAAAAAACACTATTTTTCAACAACCGAAATATCCGGAACACCAAAATACTCCCTAAGCATCTCTTTCCATGTTCTCATTTCAGGTAATTTTGTATTAAGAAGTTGAGAACGATTAGGTACTTGTGCCTTTCTATTAAAATCCTTTAACTTAGATTCTAATACTGGGGTATCAATACCTTGAATATTTAATATCTCTTTTGCAAATTCATATCTGGAACAGATATCCCTACTACACACATGGTATATATCAGGTTTTATATCTCCTTGTATTGCAGAAAGTATATGCTTAGAAAGATCTCCTACGTATGTTGGACAACCGACCTCATCTGTAACTACTTTCAATTCGGGTAATTCTCTTGCATATTTAGATATCTTCTCTATGAAATTTGTTGCATTAGGTCCAAACAACCATGATGTTCTAAAGATATATACCTGACCACCGACTTCTAGAACCCCCTTTTCTCCTTCCAATTTAGACTCACCATATACATTCAATGGCTTAAAGGTCTTGTAATCCTCCGTATATCCATCCTCTTTGTTTTCACCGAATACATAGTCGGTAGATACATGAACAAATGGAATATTAAATTCTTTACAAGCCTGTGCCATATATTTAGGAGCATTAGCATTTACATCAAAAGCTATATCACTTTCCTCTTCGGCCTTTTCTACATTTGTATATGCACTACAGTTAACTACAAATCTTGCATCAGAATCTTTTACTACCGTTCTTACATCATCATCTTTAGTAATATCTATCCCTCCGGAAGTCCTATCATTTCTCTCTACTTCATATCCTTTACTTTCTAACAGTGTACAAAGGTAGTTTCCTAACATACCGCTTGAACCAAATACAAATATTCTTTCCATCCTATTTATGTACAAATTTAAAAAGATCTTCTGGATCTATATCTTTAAGTAATTTATTTACTCTATCTTTTTCAGAAAGAAGTGGTTGCTCTCCCTCACTAAATCCCCATTCTATACCGATATCTGGATCATCCCAAAGAAGAGCCACCTCATTTTCTTTGTTGTATGGTGCACTAACCTGATATTCAAAATCAGCGATATCACTCAATACAAAAAAGCCATGAGCAAAACCTTTAGGTACGAGGAATATATAGTGGTTTTCATCTGAAAGCTCTACTGCTTCATACTTACCAAATGTAGGAGAACCTACTCTAATGTCTACTGCTACATCCAATACTCTTCCCCTTGAAACACGTACTAATTTGTCTTGTGCAAATGGCTCTTTTTGCCAATGCATACCCCTTAGCACACCTTTTGAAGATCTAGAATGATTACTCTGTACACCAAAATCTATATCTATTCCATTTGCTTGAAATACTTCTCTGTTGTATGTTTCTTTAAAGAAGCCTCTACTGTCTCCAAACACATTCGGTGTTATTAGTACTAATCCAGGAATACTTAATGGTTTAAATTCTATATATAAGTAAAAAAGTTATCTGTTTTTAAAAGCAACTGTAAGGTTTGTAAAGTATGTATTAAGAGACTCTCCGGTAGAATTATATTCATTTTCATATTTGAAAAAGTCTACCCATATCTCTCTCATTCTTAAAAGTTCTTTGTATTGAGGGTATGTTAGTTTAGAATCCTTAGTTAAATCAAAAAGTTCAAGTGATCTTACAAATGCCATATGTGCATATTCTTCATTACCCTTGTTCTTCCAGTTAATAGCTCGGTATACCTCACTACCAATGTTTGCCATTTGTTCGAGGAATGATTTTTTATTCCAATCTCCACTTGCAAGATTTTTATGTTGATATTTCCTCATCAAACAGATTATATCAAAAAGTTCTAAGAGAGTTCACACTGTTGTAATAAATTGACAACACAGAACTTCTGTATTAGAATGTACCAACTGCCTAAGTTAAAAATATCAAACAGTATGAAAAAAGATTACTCCTCATTTGGAGAGATGCTTTACAATGAAAGAGTCTCAAAAAATCTTACCCTAAGAGAGTTTTGTAGAAAGTATGATTTTGATCCTGCACAAGTAAGTAAAATTGAGAACAATCTTCTTAAAGTACCTAAGAGCAAGCTTTTCTTAAAGAAAGTAGCAAAAGCAATTGGTGTAAAAATCGATTCAGAAGAATATGGATATATGTGTGATTTAGCCGATATTAGCAGAGGTGAAATACCGCAGGATTTACAATCCAATTTATCAATTTTACCTGCATTTTTTCGAAAAGCGAGAGGAAAGAAAATTACTGAGAAAGATTTAAAAGATTTACTTAAACTTATTACTGCACCAGATCGTGTCCCCCCAAAGAACCCAAGAGGAAATTAAAAATCTCGCACTATCTACGATAGAAGATTACTACAAAAAAGAAGTCCCTCTCCCTATTGATGTTGAAGAAATTATGGAATTAGGACTGAAGCTTAAACCCTACATTTTACCTCAACTTGAATCTGAATTCTCAAATGGAGGTGAAGCTTTTCTTACAGTGGGTAATAAGGTTGTAGTTATAGATGAATCCCTATACACACAGGATAGTCGCAGAGAACGACTAAGGTTTTCACTTAGCCATGAAATCGGCCACTATATTCTTCATAGGGATCTCTTCTCAGATATTAAAGACAAGGATGAATATCTTAAGAGGATGGAGAGTATCAAAAATTCTGTATACGATAAAATAGAAAAAGATGCTAATTCTTTTGCAGGCCATCTCCTTGTTCCTATTAAATATTTAGAATTACAAATAAAGCAATTTGATAAACAATTTGTTAATTGGGATTTAGCATATACTGGGACTTTTGTAGAAGAGATGAAGAACTTGTTTGAATGTAATCGCACTGTAGTGGCTATTCAGTGCAAAAGAAGCCTATTAAAAGAATTCCCGAACATTCGTACCGCATTAGATCAGATTATTCAATATGGTAAACATTCTGGTAGATATTTCTAATCTATCTACTTATCTCTACCTTAGAGTCGTCACCTATAAAGAGCCTATCTGCTTTAGGATGGCCACTCTTACTAGTTACTTCCGCATTCCATCCTATTAAACAGCTATCAAGTCTCCTATCTAAATCATGTACATTACAATTACCCATTAGAATACTATTTTCAATTTCTACATTCTTAACCACACTATCAGCACCAATGGATGTAAAAGGTCCTATGTATGAATCTTCTACAACAGCATTCTCTGCAATGGAGATTGGACCTCTTAACGTACAATTCTTTATCTTAGCCCCCTTTTTAATCTCTACATTACCTTCAATATGTGAGTCTACTAACTCTCCTTCACAAGTATCTAAAACTTCTCTTTCCAATATTAATCTATTAGCAAGTATCAGGTCTTCTGGTGCTCCTGTATCTTTCCACCATCCTGTTACTTCTGATGCTGTCATTGTATATCCATTCTCTATTAACCAGTTATTAATTACTGGTGGGTAGTATTCTGGTTTTCCTGTTCCTTTAGGATCTATTGGTTTTACATGATCAAAAGCTTTAAATACTGCAGGTGTAAAGAAATATATAGCAGAGAGTACTAAATCACTTACAAACTCCTTTGGTTTCTCTACTGTTTTTACAATCTTTCCATCTTTCATTACAGCTACTCCAAAGTTTTGATAGTCAGGTCTTTTAACTACTAATACATGAGCATCTGATTTCTTCTTTTTAAAATCCTCATAGTGTTGTTTAAGACCTCCTGTTAGGATATTGTCTCCTGCTGAGAAGAGGAACTCTTCGTTACCGATTAGTTTCTCTGCTAACTTTATTGGATACATCATTCCATTTGGTTCTGGTTGTTCTATGTAAGAAATCTTACATCCGAATCTTTTACCATCTCCAAGTAATTCAGGCATTTCTTTGTCTCCTTTGTTAATGTTGATAATGATGTCTTTTATTCCTAGATCTATTGCATCCAATATTATCCTCTCTATCATTGGTCTATTACCTAAGGGTAACATATGTTTGTTTTTTGTATGTGTAAGGGGTCTTAATCTTGTTCCTCTTCCTCCTGCGAGTATTAATGCTTTCATATATATATTTAAAAATATTTTAATTAGATATATTTAAAAACTTTTTAAAATTATCGATATTAATTAGCTCGTATGTAGCATTTGGATACTCTAACCAACTCTTTGGTGCCTTCCTAACCTTACTCCATTTAAATTCAAATCCCTCTAGAGAATCTGCATACTTTTCAATATAGTCAACCTCTGCACCATCGTATGTTCTCCAAAAGAACTTTGATACATACCTCTTTGAATATGCATTCATTTTCATCCTTTCCAATATTAGGAAGTTCTCCCAGAGAGCACCTCTATCACTTCTTTTGCTAAGTGGATTAAAGTTATTAATCAATGCATTTCTAATTCCTAAGTCATAGAAATATATTTTGTTTTGTTTAGAAAGTACTTTCCTTTCATTTGTGTAATATGGTGGTAATCTAAATATTACATAGTTTTTTTCTAAAAGGTCTATATATCTTTCAACAGTACCAATATGTAAATTTAAAAGAGTACTCAACTCTCTAAGGGATACCTCAGAACCAATTTGTAAAGCTAAAGCAGAAAGTAATTTATCTATCGAAGAGGAATTTCTGACCTCTTCTAACTCTAAGATGTCTTTGTATAGATAGCTTCTAGAAATTTCAACAAGAAGACTTTCCTTTACCTTAAGACTCCCCTTATATATATCTGGATATGATCCATATATTAAGAGATTTTCTAATTCTTTATCTAAATCCAGAGGATGTCTTTTAGCATATATTTCACCTACTGAGAGAGGGTATAATTCATAGACATATTTTCTACCTGTTAAAGGTTCTGAAGTGTTAGAAAGGAGGTTAAGACTTGAAGAACCGGTAGCTATTATTTGTTTTCTCTCTTTATAATTGTCTACTAGTAATTTAAGTGTATTCCCTATTTCTTCAATCTTTTGAGCTTCATCTATAAATACAATTTCATTTTCGCCGATGAGCTTGTCCATAAACTCAAAATCATTTTTTGCGAGAGCGTTACGATCTTTTCTATTATCTCCATTAAATGTAATTACACTAGGATATTTTCTAAGGATGTGTTCAACTAGAGTGGTTTTACCAACTTGTCTTGGTCCTGCAATGATTACAACCTTTCCTTTAAAAAAATCTTTTACAATGGGTTCTTCTATTGTTCTTTCAATTTGATATTGCATATTTTATGCTTAATTTGTACATTATACCGTACATATTACGCCGATTTTGTACTCTTGTCAATACGGATTGCTAATATAAAAGTTTGATATACCCAGTATTTATAAGCCCTTTCGTACCCAATCTTATATTCTAGGCCTAAATCAAGTATTTTATTTACCAAAATACGCTTAATTTAATTAATATCTTAATTTATTGCTTTTTGGGTAGTTAAGAATGTATGAGGATATACATACACTCTTTTATCAAATTTATTTTCTGTTCTCATACCTAAACTATTTAAATATGCTTCTAATTCATCTGGTATTGGCTCATGACTAATATTTCCCGATATTAACAGATCATGCATTCTATTCATTACTACCCAAGGGCTGCTTCCATCAATATCTTTAAGAACTAGCTTTGCACCTGGTTTCATTTTCTCAACTAGTTGTTCTAGGAATGGTAATTGTTGTTTAGGTGGTATGTGGTGTAATACATCTATCATTGTTACAACATCATATTCTGATATGTCATCTGGTATTGTCTTTCCATCGAATACGTGAAGAGATACTGGAACTCCGCTATTCTCTAGATTTCTTTGAGCTCTTAATATCAACTCCTCTTTAATTTCTATACCCCCTAATTTCGTAGGATTAAGTTTTTCAGCACAGAGTTGTAAAAGGCCTCCTTGTCCACATCCTACATCAAGGATACTTTGACCTTCCCCTATTTCTTTCAATATTTCTTCATATGGACATATATATGGTCTTAGTTTTTCTTTAAGATCAAGTATGATGTCTTTTTTTTCTTCTTGAGGATTTGAGAACTCTCCTTCAATCATATTCTTTTCTCTAAATATTTATTTGCTTGTATATCTGCTTTAGGTTTAAGAGGTTTCCACCAATCTTGATTGTTTACATACCAATCTATTGTATCCTTTAGCCAATCATCTACTGATTTACTAGGTTCATATCCTAATTCTTTTTGAGATTTAGAAAAATCTATTGCATATCTAACATCGTGTCCTTTCCTATCTCCTACATGCACTATTAATGATTCTGGTTTCTTTAGATATTCTAATACCTTCTTTACAATCCATATATTTGGTTTCTCTCCATTACCTCCAAAGAGATATGTTTCCCCTATTACCCCTTTCTTAATACACAACTCTATACCTCTACAATGATCTTCTACATGTATCCAATCTCTTACTTGCATACCATCTCCATATACTGGTAATTCTTCTTCCATGATAGCTCTAGTAATGATTAGTGGAATTAATTTCTCTGGGAATTGATATGGTCCGTAGTTGTTAGAACAGTTAGAGATTGTAATTGGTAGTTTGTGTGTATGGAAATATGCTCTTACTAAGTGGTCTGATGCTGCTTTGGATGCAGAATATACACTCTTTGGTGCATATGCCAATTCTTCATGGAATTTAGCTTTAGGTTCATCTAGGGGTAGTTCTCCAAATACTTCATCTGTAGATACGTGATGGAATCTGATTCCTCCATTCGCTAATGCTGCTTCTAGTAAGTTTAGTGTTCCTTCTACATTTGTTTTAACAAATTCTTCAGGTCCTTCTATACTTCTATCTACGTGTGATTCTGCTGCGAAGTGTACAATGATATCCATTCCCCGAGTCAATTCCATTACCAATTCTTTATCACAGATATCTCCTTTAACGAATTTATAGTTGGGATTGTTTTCAATGTCTTTGAGATTTTCTAGATTTCCTGCGTATGTTAGTTTATCTAGGTTAGTAATATGGTCATTGGGATATTTTTTTAACCAATATCTTATGAAGTTAGATCCTATGAATCCTGCACCACCTGTTATTAGGAGTTTCATATATTTGGCTCTAAAAACTTATTATATAAAGATTTTTCTTATAGTACGAATATAAGCCGCCCAAGAATGTTGACCCTTGATAGCGGTTAAAGAATTTTTTGTTAATTTTTTAATAAGTAACGGATTCTTTGAGATTCTATCTATTTTACGCAGATACTCTTTTTCATTAAAAATTTCTTTAACTAAAAACCCAGTTTCTCCATCACGTACAATTTCATGAATACCCCCGACATCCGAGGCTATTACGGGGAAGCCCAAACTCATTGCTTCTAATAAAGCATTTGGCATACCATCAAATTGGGAGGTATATAAATAGAGATCATATTTGCTTTGCTCCGGAATCCCTTGTAAACCATTTCTATAAGGGCCATAAAGGGTTACATTCTGGTACTTTTCCATATTCTTTGTATCGTAAGAATAATTCATTGCCAACCCTCCATATACATGGAATCTGTAATTTCTATTTTGACTTTTTTCAATGATTTTTTCCAACACATAGGGTAATTTTTGATCATCAATTCTAGAAGCCCATAAAATATCTATAACATCCTTATTATCTATTCTTCTTGGTGTAAATTTGTCAGTATCTACCGGTTGGTATACGGTAATGAATTTTTTTCTTTCTAACCCATATCTTTCACAGAGATATTGAATAATAAAATTATTGTCAGTCAAAACCATTTTAATATCATCAAAGATTAAGGGCAGTGGATCCAAAACAAATCCGAGTGTTTGTCCTTCTTCTGTTATGTAAACACAAAAACCAAAGATATAAATATCTGAAAAGAACGAAATCGTTTTGCTATATTTCCCCAACAAGTTAAATAATGTGTGAGAATTTATATTTACAATCTTTTTAGCTCTAACCTGAATAAGAAATCTAAGAAATAAGATCTCTCTTTCTTGATAGTTTAGATCAATGAAGTTATTTCCGAAATCAAAAAAATAAATGTCTTCAGGCAAATTTCCTAATAGCTCAGAATTGACTCTCTCTGTGATAATTATACCAATCTTTTTGTCAGGAAAATTCTCTCTTAGACCCTGTACGAGGTTTAAGCTCAATTTGTCTGCACCACCGAGTTTCAGCCATGGGCAAAATATCAAATAATCAATTTCTTCAGGTATACTTGAAAGCATTTCCATAAGGTAAGAACCAAAGTTGGGATTAATCCCGAATTTATACTCTTCAATTTTTCCCATTGGCGGGAAAAGAGTATGTTCAATTGAATTAATCTTGATCCAATTATTTCTCAGCCAATTGGGATATTCAAAGTTTTGGGTTTGCTTTGTTTTACTTAAAAATCGTTCTTTTAAAATAAATAACTTAATATAAATTTTAGGAAATAATAAGGACGCAATTTTTTTTAGAATATTTCTGTTATCTCCTTTATTTTTGATTTTTTCAACGATAGTTTTTATTTCTCTCTTTATTATGAAAAGTTCTTTGTATAAACTGGGGAATTTAGAAGAAAAAAATCTCTTAATAAAAGCCCTATTGTCGATTAAACTAATATCCTCCTTCGTTTCTTTAGATTTTTTAAAGCCCTTTTCATTAAATAGATTATTTGGTGATAATATTAAGGATTCTTCATCGTTTCCGTCATTTAATATCCTTACGAATGCTACAGTTTTCGGAATCGGCGAAACACGAAATCCTTTATCAAGGCAATCAACAAAAAAAGTTAATAAAGGAGGATCAAGCTTATAAGCAACATTCGTCTTCTTAAATCTAACTTTGTTATAATTAACCTTGCTAATTAAAAAGTTTTTACCCCAAGGATTTCTAAAGAGTAAAACACTCTTAGTAAAAGAAGGGTCTTTCGAATCAATATTTTCTTCTATGGCATTTCTCTTTCCAAAATATATCTTCACCTCTGGTACAAAAAGTGTATTCTCAAAAGGAAAAAGATTGGAAGCCGAAATAAATTGATTAATTATGTCAAAAGAGACAAATTCTCCACCATCAAGAAATAGTAGAAATTTCCCCTTGGACTGCTCTGCACCAAAATTTTTTGCAATTCCTATTTCAGTAAATTCATGCTCAAGAATAGTTAAATTCTCTAAAAATTCTTTGGCCTTACTTATGAATCTTATAGTTTCACGATCTTTCTTATTCACTAGGCATATAACTTCAATCCTTTGCTTAGTAATATTTATAATTTCTTTGATATTTCTAAGGGTTTGATACGTGTACATTCCTTGGCTATCTGAGGAAACTATTATTGAATAATCTATCATAAAGTAATAATAATATATTTTATCAATACCCAATTAGTAGGATTATATCATATATACTCTTTGATAATTATGCTATATACTCAAGTAACAATATAATTTAAATGCATTTCGTATAAATTATTATGACAGATTCTTTAAATTTCAAACGCTTTAATACTGACAAAAGTTCGAAATTTCTAAATAATTATGAAATGTTTTTTTCACATTTAAAAGGAAAAAAAATAAACCTTTTAGAGATTGGTGTTTTGAAAGGGGGCTCAATATTGATGTGGGGAGAATATTTTATTAATGGAAAAATTGTTGGTGTAGATATCAAAGATCCACAAATCGAGTTACCATCAAATGTATACTTTGAATTGGGCGACCAAAGAGATTCAGAATTTCTAAATTATATTAATACAAAGTATACCAAAGCAGGATTCGATATTATTATTGATGATGCATCGCATTATGCAAATTTTACAGAAGCCACATTTTTAATTTGTTTTACGAGATTACTAAAATCTGGGGGTATTTTTGTGATTGAGGATTGGGGCACAGGATATTGGAAAGATTGGCCAGATGGAGAAAACTTCCATTTATCTGAGGATCACTTAATATGCAAATTACGGCGCAAATTTACTTTAGACAACAGTTATGATTATCCTAATAAAAAAAGCTACTGTAGTCATAATATGGGAATGGTAGGACTTGGGAAACAATTAATTGACGAATTAGCAATTGATGACATAAAACAATCAAATCATGAGTTGGCTAATTTGAAAAGCATGATACATGGGATATATTTCTCTAATGGGCAGATATTTATTATGAAAAAATAATTGAAAATACCCTTGAAAAGAAAATTTAATAAAATATTAATTATTACGAATTATTTAGACATCTTCCCCCAGAGAATTAGCTTTACAGAGAGCCTAGATATAAAGGAAATCAAGGACTTCCTCAACAAAAATTCTATTCAAGCAAAGGTTATCAATTATAATGAATTAAATAATAACCCCAATTTAGCGAAATCGTTTAAATATATTTTTTACTGTAGTTCCCAGAATCATATATATAAAGATTTTATTTTAGATCATATTCTAAGGTTTTCGTTACAAGGTAAATATTTAATACCTGGAATTGAGCATTTTTTAGCCCATGAGAATAAAGCATTTCAATCAATGATTTTAAAGGATAAAAATATCCACTACCCACGAAGTCGAATTATCTCCAATATTCACGAAGGTCTTGATGTATTGAAGAAAGCCGATTTCCCAGTTGTATTAAAAACATCTGAGGGATGGGGTTCTCTTGGTGTTCATTTAGTATTAGATTACAAAGATGGTGAGAGATTAATAAATAACTATATGACTTCAGAAGATTATCCAGAATCAAAAGTCGGAAAAATGATAATTCAGAAATATATTAAGAATCTCGAAGGAGATTGGAAGATACTTATATTTGGGAATAAAGTATCTACATTATACCGAAAGGTTCGTTCGAACGATTTTAGAGCAAGCGGAAGTGGAAATTTCCAATTCATATTTCCCTCGAAAAAGATTTTAGACTTTGCATTTAAAGTTAAAGATGCCCTAAATTGTCCTTGGGTATCACTAGATATTATGGAAAGTAAATTCAAAATATACCTAGGTGAATATCAGGTTACTCATTTTGGATTACTTACTGCACTAAACTGCCCAACACATCTAGAAAAGAATGGCAATAAATATGAAGAAAGGGTTGGGGCAATCGATGTAGATACAGAAATTGCGAATGAAATCCTTCGCATAATTAATAGAAATGAAATTCTTAATAATTAAAAGCTATTAGCATTCGGAAATGTCCTAAAAAACTTCATAACTATCCTTTTTTGAGCTCAGTCTTTCATAGTAAAATCTTTTTGCTTTTTGAGCAAACCTGTCTTGATTTCTTTTCTTTTTCTTCGATATTGAACTGTCTGAAATTCGATATAGTAATAATCTCTCTTTTAAGTTGCACATTCTTTTTTTAGCAGAGAGAAGACAAAGATAGAAATCATAATCTTGAGCATAAAGGAATTTTTCTCGATATCGAAAGCCTTCATTTCGAAACATAATCGTCGAATGATAAAGGCAATTATTAATAGGTAACATTTCCGCTATTTCCAAAGTACCTGTTAGCAAGGTTGGCTTCAAAATAACTGCCCCTTTAATGTCAATATGATATATCCCTGTTCCTACAAGGAACACATTTTTGTTTTTTCCTAAGAACTCATATTCTTTTGATAACCTTGTGGGAAGAGAAATATCATCAGCATCCATCCTTGCGATAGTATTTCCTTTAGCATAACGTAAAAGAATATTTAGGGATTTAGTTAATCCTAGATTATTTTCGTTTCTAAAAAGTTTAACCCTACGGTCCTTCTTAGCATAATTTTCCAGGATGCCATATGAGCCATCAGAACTTGCATCGTCCATAATTAAAAATTCAAAATCTCTCAGATTCTGATTCAAGATACTTTCGATTGATTCCTTCAAATAATTTTGGCTATTGTAGACAGACATTAGTACCGAAACTTTAGGTATGATACGTAAACTGGTAAGAATTCTTTGAACAATGTTTCTCGAATTTTTATTAAGCATTAAAATTAAATCCTTAATTATGCATTTGAGTAATGGTGAAGAGTTAAAATTTACTTGCTCGTTAAACAAAATATTCTTACTATAGAATTCAAGAACTTTCCTTTTTCCCAGTTTTCTATAATTTTCTATGAAATTTTTAATTCTCCTCATTGGTGTTATTTAAGAATTTTTTTATTGTTTTTCTAGAGAGATCACTTAAGAAACCATATACAGCTTCCTCGCAATTGAAGATAAAAATCTTATTATGTACTTGCCAGTATCTTTTCAAAGCATTTTTTGTTCTATCATTATCATATCTACCATTTATATATTGCTTTTCTCTTATTGAGAACTGAGTATCTTTAAAATTCATATGATAATGAATTGTTATAGAATGAGGACAATTTCTGACATTATATCCCACTTTACCTATCCTCCTTGATACTTCATTGTCCTCAAAGCTACCCTGCATCTTCTCGTCAATTGGGAATTTTTCAAAGAACTCAGTTTTCCAAAGAGTCGATCCTCCAGGTACCCATGGACACATTATTGATTCTCTAGTTACATCATCCTCCCAGAGAAGTTTTCCAGAATCTCGTAAGTTATAAATATCCGCATCACTTTCTTCAACCATTGTTCCCCCATTAAATTGAATAGTACAATCAGGGAAAACGACCATTGAGGATACTGCAACCGTCTTAGGGTCACCAATAAGTGTTTCAAGCATATTTTCTAAGTAGTATGGTGTAACAACAATGTCATTATCAATAAATAAGAGGTATTCCCCAAGTGCATACTGAGCAGCAACAACCCTACCCCTTGCACAACCTAGATTTGTATCTGACTCTATAAGTTTTGCATTGGGAATTTCACTTAGAAAATTTTTCAAAGCTTTCTTTTGACTCTCTTCGGAATTATTATCGAGAACTATCAATTCAAATGGAACTTTTGTGTGTTTATATAGTTGTTTTATTGAAAATATTGTATCGTCAACCCGATTAAAACTTAACATTATGACTGATACAAGTTCAACATCATTAGGAAAAGGAATCTTGTGATGTATATGACAATAAATTCCTATAAGAAATCTATTTATATTTTTATAAACAAATTGTTTATTTTTTTCAAATTGCTCGGTTTTCATACTGACAATAACTAAGATTGACCTATTGTACCAGAAATATTATAAATAGATATATTATAAATTTATATACTTAATCATGAAACCAGAGGTTAGCATTCTACTTCCCTCGTATAACTACGAAGCATTTATTCGAAAAGCTATTGATTCTGTCCTTGATCAGTCTTTTACTAATTGGGAGTTAATAATTATTGATGACGGGTCAAAAGACAATTCTGTAGAGATAATTAAAACATACAAAGATAAAAGAATTCACCTTTTTGTACAAGAGAATCAAGGTGTTACCAAAACACTCAATAAAGGTCTAAAACTCTCAAAGGGGAGATTTATATGTTTCTTAGATGCTGATGACAAATACCATCCAGATAAATTAATGGCTCAGATTGAAGCTATGAATGCTGGGTTTGATATAGTTACTTCGAAAGTACAAGCAATTGACGGACATGATGAGAATTCTCCCTTAGAGCATTTTAATGAATCGTGGAATTTATATGATAAAAATGAAATTTTTGGGAAGGATATGATATACAAATTTTTACACAAAAATTATTTCTGTAAATCTTCATTAATGATAAAAAGGGATTTATTTGAAAAATATGGAGATTTTAATACAGAGCTGTTAACTGCATACGATCTAGAATTATGGCTAAGAATGCTTAAAAAAGCAAAAGTCACTAGAGTAGACAGCATTCTGACATACTATAGATGGCACGATAAAAATGAGACAAGCGTAAACAATAATAGAATTAGAGTTGAATTAATCCTTATACTAGATAAATATATTCAGGAAATGAACAAGGTATCTACTCACGAATCCTTATTAAAATCTCTCGAAAGTATCAATTCCTGTTTCCAAGAAAACAATCTTTTAACTGGATATCTTGCACTTCAAATGGTCAAACCTCTCTATAAAATTAACGACAATTATAGAATATTTAATGAAAGTGCTGCACTCGATCTTTTATATAAAGCCATAAATAATTTCTACGTTAATCCCTCAAGAACTAAAGAAATAGCTCCTCAACAACCAAGACGCCTTCGCCGATTATGGAGGATATTCCTTCCGATAAAATTGAGATCTTTTATAAAGAAATTATTTAAAATCAAATAATAGTTTTCTTGGATTTCCTTTTTAATACCATCGTCCTATAAGTCTTCCCTACTATATTGTACCCCTTTTCTCTTAAAAAAAGGTATATAGGTTCCTGCATGATACTATCCATTTCATCTCCAATACTCTCTACAAGAATAATTTCTGGAGGGTACTTCTTCCAATCATTTGATTTCAATACCATTAAATCTAATCCTTCGACATCAATACTCATAAAATCTATTTTTTGTCCTTTAGGTAGATACTCATCTAAAATATTTGATAATGGGTATGTCTTTATCTTCCTTTCCTCAACTATCTCAAAATTAGAATTTGTATCTCTCTCTTTCGATAAATCCTTGGAGAATCCATTTAGTGCAGGATCATCAAACATGTAGTATGTCATCTCTCCCTCTTTTCCTGATACTCCCATCTCTAGATTGATATCCCTTGGTCTTTTTCTTTCAAAAGCTTTCATAGAGTTAGGCATAGCATCAATATTTATACCTCTCCAACCTCTTTTGTAAAACATATATGTATTAGAGAATCTCATTGGATGATGTGCACCTATATCCACATAGAAACCATCAGTTTTGTTTGGGAAGAATTCACTTAAAATAATGTCTTCACCTTCTTGAGAGTATATTTTTGTAGTAAATCCATCTATATATTCCCTCTTAAGCATATATAATTTATATGCTAAATTCCTACCTAACAATTTTTTAAAAAATTCTTTCATTTTTTCTGTATATAGAAATAAAATTATCAGAAGCTATTTTCCAACTATACAACTTAAACCTTTCTTTACCTTTCCTAATCATATCTTTTCTAAGCTTAGAATCTTCAATGACTTGCCTAACCGCATTCTTAATAGAATCGCTATCCTCAGGATCAAAATATACAGCAGCATCTCCACCTACTTCAGGAAGAGAACTAGAATTACTAAGTACTGTAGGACAACCACAAGCAAAAGCTTCTAAAACAGGAATACCAAAACCTTCATACAAAGAAGGAAATACAAAACACGTTGCATTATTAAATATATATCCCCACTGTTCATCATCTTTGAATTTTACATGCTTAACCTTCTCATCAATACCTAACTCCTTGAAAATAGATAACTCATATTCATTAAAACCACTGCTACCTGCACATACAAGAAATGGAGATTCCTTTCCTTTTAACAAAGGAGATATTGATTTAACAAAAAATTCAAAATTCTTGTAAGTAGCCCTATTTCCAATGAATAGAATATATTTATCTGGTAATTCAATATCTAATTCTTCTTTAGGTACCTTAATCGATGTACCCCAAGATACAATATTTATCTTATCCTTATCAATATCATAATATTTAAGGATATCTTTTTTTGTATTTTCAGAAATAGTAATAACTCTCTCTGCCTTGTTAATTAGCATCCTCTTCCATTGAATTGTCATATCTTTTTTGGATACAGTATTGGGAAATATCTCATGAGTCATATCATGTAGTACTAAAAAGAATGGTTTCTTTTTTAGAAAAGGTAAGAAATATGGATCATAGTAGGTTGGTTGAAATATATCAAAATCTCCCTTCATCAATACAAAGGTTGAATATATTCTGTTAATTGCATAATAGAAGAGTCTCTTTAAAAAAGATTTGTTCTTTGGAAATATAGACCATACTTTCTTAATCTCAACAAGATATTCATTGTCAGAAAGTAAGATAGGGAGGAGAGGTTCAACATCAGGATTCTTTTCAAACTCTTTATATAACTCAGTAAATACTCTAGATATTCCTCCAAAGTTCTGCATTGTAAAGATCTGATGATCAATAAAGATTTTTAGTTTCCTTTGCATATGGAGATAATACAATACCCTCCTCTTGTAGTCTATAAATAATGTATAATCACACAATATGAAAACACCAAAAACCTACATAATACTCCCAGCTTACTGCGAAGGTAAGGTAATAAAAGAAGTAATAGAATCAATAAAAAAAGAAGGATATAACAATATCATTGTGGTAGATGATGGAAGTAATGATAATACATATGAACAAGCTAAGAGTACTGGAGTAGTAACCATAAGTCATCCAATAAACAGAGGAAAAGGAGCAGCTACTCAAACAGGAATAGATGCTGCTAAGTTACTAAATGCAGATATCATTGTAACAATGGATTCAGATGGACAACATGATCCTAAAGATATAAAGAAGTTGATAAAACCGATAATAGATCAAAAAGCAGATGTAGTAATAGGTAGTAGGATGATAGATAACAAGGATATGCCTCAATCAAGAATACTAATGAACAAGATAGCTAATATCGTTACATATATATTCTTTGGAATAATGGTAAAGGATAGTCAATCTGGATTTAGATCATATTCTAAGAAAGCATATAACTCTGTATATACATATATGGATAGATATGAATTTGAATCAGAGATGTTAGGACAGATTAAAGATGCTAATCTAAAGATAAAAGAAGTACCCATTAAAGTAATATATACAGAATATTCTAAGAGCAAATACAAACATATGAGTAAGTTCTCAGCTCAAGGATTAACAAATGGTATTAAGATGGTAATAAGGTTAATAGAGAATTCTTTAATTAAATAAACACATATATATGATTATTCAAATAGTAGTTACATTAGGAGTATTAGTATTAGTATTACCAAGTATATATTCCTCATACAAGAAGAAATCTTTAACACCATTTGGTGCTGGACTATGGATATTGTTTTGGGCCATAGGATTAGTGATAATATGGTTTCCTGAAATAATAGATTTCATTGGTAGTGGCCTAGGTGTAGGAAGAAGTATAGATGCTTTTGTATATTTATCTATTGTATACCTACTCTATGTATCTCTTAATCAAAAAATACATATGAATGAATTAAAGAGAGAGATTACTTTGTTGAATAGGAAATTAGCTTTGAATGAAGTAAAAGAAGAAAAAAAGTAGTCTACTTCTTTATCATTTTCAATACTGGATCTAAATATTTATATACCACAATCCTCTTTAAATTACTAAACCACTGTTTTCTTAATACCCACTTATTGTCTGTATATCTCTCTGCAACCAATTTAGACTCTCTTAATGTTTTATGTACACTAGAGCCTGTCTTCGTATCAGATGTAAATCTAAACTCTGCTAAATACTCCCTTATTAAATGTAATTCATACTTGCTAGCAAACCTTGCCCATAGGTCCTGATCCATAGCAAAGTGTAAACTCTCGTCGATATATCCGAACTCATCATGTAGTTTCCTTCTCCAGAATGTAGCAGGTTGAGGTATAGAATCCTCTATTAAAAGTTTCTCGAATGTAAATCTCCTTAAATTGAAATTCTTATATAAAGTGATATATTTCTTTATCTCTTTATCATTCTCATTAATAATTCTGCAATATCCTGTTAACCACATACACTCTTCATTCTCTTCAAAATATCTTACTACCTTATCTAATGTCCCTTCTGTATATACATCGTCAGAGTTAAGGAATGCTACTAAATCTCCTGTAGCCATCTTTAATCCTTTATTTATTCCATCTGATTGTCCTTTATCTTTTTCTGATATGTATTTATATGTAATATGTTTTCCCCATTTACCTTCTTTTACTTCTTTATCATACTTTTTAATTATATCTATACTTTTATCAGTAGATGCCCCATCTGTAATTATATATTCTAACTTGAAGTTGCCTTTTTGACTGAGAATGCTTCTAATTGTTCTTTCTAAGTATTTGTCAGTATTAAAGTTTGTTGTTATTATTGAGATTTTCATTTATTTAAACAATGATTTAAGTATTTTAATTCCCCTATCATAGATTAATTCTGCATACATTTTTAAAGTAAGAGATTGAGCCCTTTTAAAACTTCTGAGTACTGATTCATCAATTTCTACCTTATTAGGTGTTTTGATATCTGTCTTTGTATTCAAACTGTTATTTTTAAATCCCGAAGTTTTACCACAATGAGCACCTGTTCCATCCATACCAATGTTTTCTACATATGAAATAGTTGGATATATTGTTAGTCTGTTCTTTTTGAAATTATGATAACACCATTGTATATCCCAAGTATCGATGCCCTTTGTAGCTTGATTGATGAGCATCCTTGAGAGATCATCTCCACCTTTATTAAACTCTTTTTGCATCTTTCTATCTTTGATGAAAGATTCAATATCTTCAACTTTCCAATCAACGTTATCCCATCGATTCCTCCATGTAGCCCACCCCCAAGAACATGTTCTAGGAGCAAAGAAGATGTCGTACTCATATGATTTTGGAACTGCCATTCTTTCAACAGGAACATTGTAACCAGAGATTCCCCCTACTTTCATATCTTTTTCATACTTTCTTAACATACTTTCCATGTACGTTAAGAACTTAGGCGAAGTCTTAATATCATCCTCTACAACTATTACTGAGGGGTATTCCTTTAGTGTTTCGGTAACACCTGTAATTATGGATTTTTCTAAACCCATATTTTTGTCCCTTTCGAGCAATTGAACATTTGAATATCTCGATTTGAATTCTCTTAAATATTCTCGTAATTTTTCAACCTTCTCTTCATGACCAGCCTTAGGCCCATCAGAAAAGATAATGACAGAATGATCTTTAAAACCATCATTCATACTTAAGGCCTCTAAAGTAGCTATCGTGTGCTCTAGTCTTGCATATGCAAACATTACAATTGCAGATAGTGAATTTTTCAATATGTCTTAGATTGAAATTAATTCTGTTAATATGTAGATTATAGTTTAAGAGAAGAAAAATCTCTATATAACCTCTGAAGAAAATATATGATTAGTTTTCTAAGTAAATATAAATACTGGATATACCCATTTGTTCTCTTCATTCTTTTAATAATTCTTAGTATTTTTCATTTACATTCCTCATCAGTTGGAATGTATAGAATAAAACTTTTCCCTTCAACTACTGAAACTAATATCCTTTTTGGATCTCCAAGAGCAATAAGAAGTGACCAATATTTAATAGAAATTCCTAATTTAGTATCCCAGGATATTAACAATGAACCATTGGTAAATACTGATATGGCAGATGGAACTAATCTAGGTACAAATAACCAGCCAACAAAAAGTATCTTTACCTTTTTTAGACCAAATGTATGGATATTCTTTCTTTCGAACAATATTGAATTTAATTTTAGTTTTTACTGGTGGTCTAGATTCGCTTTATTATTAATATCTACATATTTACTACTACTTCAATTAACAAAGAAGAATCTCTTATTATCAATAACGGGATCTTTATTATTCTTTTTCACACCATTCATTCAATGGTGGATCCCTGTTGATGGAATAATTACAATATCCTTTGGTCTATATTCATTTGTTAAGCTATTGGAATCTAAAAAAATACTCTCAGATTTAATATGGGGATTTGGATTAACATACTGGATCATCTCCTTCGTATTGATATTGTATCCACCATTCCAGATACCTATGATGTACGCTTCAATATTTATTGCTCTTGGAATGTTATTAAAAAAGAGACTTCTATTAAACAAAGAGAAAGTAAGAAGGTTAGTGTTTGTACTATTAGGAATAGTTCTTGTAGTTGCATTGTTCACGATTACCTATATGAACATGTTTAAAGAAGTAATTGAGATCATGACCAATACTGTGTATCCAGGAGCAAGATTTATACCTCCAGGGCAAGGCTATATTCATCATCTAAATAATGGCTTTTACAATCTTTTAATGCAAAAAGATTCTAATGGAGCTCCATATGCAAATCAAAGTGAAGCCTCAAATTTTTTCATGTTATATATTCCTTTATTAGTATGGATCTTTTATAAAAATATTCGTACCTATATTCAAAGGAAGAAGATCGATGTCTTCGGATTATCAATATCGTTCTATCTCATATTAATGAGTCTTTGGTATTTTCTTCCACTTCCGGATTTCTTTTCAAAATACTCGCTCTTGTATATGGTCCCTCCACAGAGATTAATCATTGGTTTGGGATTTATGAACTATCTTCTAATCTTCTACACACTTAGTAAAAAAACATATTCTATTCAAAAGAAGGATTTAGTTGATTGGATTTTAACTATTTTACTTGTGTCAATTACCGGAGTATCGATGTATTTTACAGGTAAGTATTTATACAATTCTAATCCAATATCCTTCCTTTGGCCCGAGATTGTCAGTTCAAACATGAAAATCTTAATGGTATCGATCTTTGTCCCACTACTTTTAGGTTTATTACTTATGGGATATAGAAAGATATTTCTTTTATTCTTCCTTGGGTATGCATTTATTTCAACTGTTTATATAAATCCATTGTATAGAGGTCTAGATATATTGATAAATACTGATTTAGCCAACTATATAGAAGAAGTTAGTACAAAAGATGATTCAAAATGGATCTTCTACAATAATCATTACTTTGCTCAATATGCCCTGGCAAATAACGCCAATGTTTTTAATGGAATACATATATATCCTCAGTTTGAGACATGGTTAGTATTAGATCCAGAAGGAAAGCACAAAGATATTTATAATCGATATGCACATGTTATGGTCTCTGAATTTACTCAAGGTGAATCACTAGTTGAACTTACAGCGATGGATGCTCTAACGTTAAATATAGATCCATGTGATGACCGATTATCAAAACTGGGAATCAAATATTTCCTTTCAACAAAACCATTAAATGAAGAATGTCTGAGATTAGATAAAACTTTTAATGATATCTCTGTGTTTATATACAGTACTAATTAGTTCTTAATCTATAATCTTCATGGGAATATGAAAGATTTGGATTGTAAAATGGGTCATTACCACCTTTGTACTTAATAATATACTTACTCCATCTCTTCCTTAACTTTAATGCATTCTCCTCATCCCTCTCCAGCTTCTCCTTAGTACTAAATCTAGTAACAGATTCATAATGTATTAACTGCGCATAAGGAGTATAAACATTGTATAACCCCTTCTCAAATATTCTAATACCTAAATCTACATCCTGATAAGCAGGATCAAATTGAATATCAAAACCACCCATATCAATAAACAACTTCCTCTTTACCAATACACAAGCACCAGTAACTGCTAAATAGTTCCTAACATTGGCAACAGCTCCATTGTAACCAAAGTCATCACCATCACATAACCTATGACTATGTGCTGCAGCACCCCCTGCCCCCACAATTACACCAGCATGTTGTATCCTACCATCCTCATAGTATAACCTAGCACCAACACTACCAACCTCAGGTAACTGTCCCCACTCTAACATTGATTCTAACCAACCATCATTTAACACCTTAATATCATTGTTCAATATCAACATATATTCACCATCAACTTCCTTACTAGCCCAGTTATAGAGTTTTCCAAAATGAAAAGGCTGATCAAAATCAATAACCCTAATATTCTCTCCCTTAGAAATCTCCTTAAAATATTCCTTAGTTACTTCTTCCTCAGACCTGTTGTTAACAATAACTATTTCATAGTTACCATATTTAGTATGTTCCTTAATACTCTCTATAGCCCTACTTAAATACTCAACCTTGTCCTTAGTAGGAATAACAATACTAACCTTAGGATTACTAATAATATCAAACTTAACTCTCCAACTCCCTTCGAAAGGACCCTCATGAACCTCCCCCTTTAATCCTCTTCTTTCTAAATACCTCTCTAATACCTTTCTTTGATTCTCATATGCCCAATCCTTAGCACCACTGTTAGCTAAAGCAGTAGAACCAGGATACACTCTCCAGTGATACAATATCTTTGGAATATGTACTACATTCCACTTACCTTTAGTTACATACCTAAGTACTAAATCCCAATCCTGAGCACCTTCCGTACCCTTAACTAATCCACCTAACTCTTCTACTACTTCTTTTTTGTAACAAGTAACATGAGTAGTATACATCTGTGCAGTTAAAGTATGTGGAGACCAATCAGGCCAGAAAGAAGGATCAAACCTCTTACCTTTCTCATCTATCTTGTCAAAATCACTGTACAAAAACTCTACCTTAGGATTACTGTTAATACTCTTAGCTAATTCTAGTAAACAATTAACAGATATCTCATCATCACAATCCATGAATACTACATACTCACCAGTAGCTAGCGAGAGTGCATTGTTACTGTTCTCAATAATATTAATACCATCTACATCAATGGTAGAGAATTTTATCTTACCCTCATACCTACTTACATACCCCCTTAGAAACTCCCTAGTCTCCTCTACATGCTCATTAGATCCATCTGAGATACATATCTCCCAATTCTCATATACTTGGTTTACAATACTCTCTAGAGCCTGAGTTAGCATCTCTTCACTCTTGTTCCATACAGGAAATATGACACTAAACTTCGGATTAATCTTAAGAGATTTTAAATCCTCTAACATACTCTGCTCATTTAGATATTTACCCTCTACATTACTCATCCATTCACCATATGTAATATCCATTAATTTTGATGCTTTACCCCCACTTACAACATACCTATATATCTTTTTTAGTACTTTTTTAATTGTAAAAAACAAGCCCTGTTTTCTTACTAAGGTTTTAAATTGAGTGAAATATATTGGTAATCTACTTACAATCCTTTTGGAAACATCTAAAATTTTCATAGTTATAGTTATTTGATATTTCTTTCAATTTTTGAAGAAGTTTTAGTCTTGCAAACCTAAAACTTTCAATTTTTACATACTTTTAGGTTTACAAACCTAAAAAGTCTTACTATATTCTCCGACCATATCCTCAGGACTCCCTATCTCATATGTTTTGTCTTCCTTTAACCACAATACCCTGTCTGAATATTTCTTTACAGAATCTAATCCATGAGATACAAACAATATTGTTTTCTTACCCCTAATATTTTCAAAATAGTTGTAACACTTCTTTTGGAATTCACCATCACCAACAGCTAATACTTCATCTAATATGAGAATATCTGATTTAACTCTGATAGCTATAGAGAAAGCCAACCTAACCTGCATACCAGATGAAAAATTCTTTATATTCATGTTTGCAAACTCTCTTAACTCTGCAAAATCAAAAATATCATCAATATATTCATCTAATTCTTTTTTTGTTAAACCCAATATTGTTCCATTAAGATATACATTCTCACGAGCGGTAAGATCAGGATTAAATCCTACACCCAATTCTAAGAATGGAACTAATTTACCGTTTACTTCTACGCTTCCCTCATCAGGAACATATATCTGAGATACAATCTTAAGTAATGTAGATTTACCTGCTCCATTAGGACCAATTACACTGAAGAACTCTCCTTCTTTTACATCAAAAGAAAGATCCTTTAATGCTTTAAATTCTCTGTACTCAATCTTTCTAAAAGGATTAAGAAACTTCTCCTGTAAAGTATTACTTTGACCATTAACTGGTATTTTAAATTCTTTACTTACGTTTTTTACACTAATTGCAATATTTTCCATATTAGAAATGCTCCGCTATCTTTAATATATTCTTTTTAAAATACAATCTACCAACTATTACTAAAAGTATTGAAAATATCAATGATATTAATACAAATTTCAAATTAACAATATCTTGATGTATTAAAGCTTCTCTAACAGATTGAATGAACAAAGCAATCGGATTGTACTTCACTATGAATTGATACTGTTGAGGAATCATTGCTACAGGGAAGAATACCGCAGAAGCATAGAAGAGGAGTTGAAGACCTAATTCAGATATATGTGCTAAATCTCTTAGATGTACCATCCAAATACTCGTAAAAAATGATATTCCATACATACCCAAAAACATTGTAAAGCATACAAGAAATATATATCCTAAATGTAGTAAGGAGAAATCTATTCCTAAAAACAATGCAACAATGGAGATGATAAAGAAGTTGATGAACAAATTTATCAAAGACATTGTAAGAGCACTGATAACTACAATCTCTCTCTTAAAATTAATCTTCACAATCAAACTAGACCTCTCCATTATCGAATTCAATCCCCATGTAATACCCTCATTAAAGAAGGTATATATGATTAATCCAGAGAGTAGATATATTGCATATTGATTAGCAGTAATATCTGCAATTGAACTAGAGAAAGAAGAAAACACCACATACAATATCATGAAAAGAAAGAATGGCTTAAGAAGCACCCAAAGGAATCCTAAAAGAGATCCTTTGTATCTCATCTTAAAGATTGTCTTTACAAATTGTTTGTAGAGGTCTAAATCGTTTCTGTTCATTTTCTTTTTTCTAAATATTCCTTAAGTGTAATATCCTTAGAATATATTAATTTCCATATTAACCAATGGGAAATATACCAAATGGTTTCCGTTAATCCTACCAGAAATCCTAGTCTGCTTCCAATACTAATATATCTGTTTTTCATACTTAAGAAATTTCTTTTAAAACTACCCATATTACCTGTACTACCCATATGATCATGATATACAGTACTTTTACCACAGTAATACAGTTTAAAACCAAAATCTCTAAGCCTTAGAGAAATATCTACATCCTCGTAATACATGAACATATGTGAATTAAAACCACCTACTGTATCCCATGCTTTCTTAGTGATGAGTAATGCACCCCCACATAGGGCATCAACCTCTTCAACAATATTGTACTTCTCACTGTCATACTCACCATCATATCTATCATATCCTAGGTAATGTTTGTCTAATACAATCCCTGCAGAATTGATTACATACTTTCCCTCTTTCTTCTTTGAATACAAAATCTTAGGACCTACTGCACCTATATTTTCATTCTCATTTACAACTTTTGTTAATTCGCTTAACCAGTTAGGATCTACAGAAATATCATTATTAAGAAATACATATGCATCATATTGAGGATATTCATATACCCCTAAGTTATTACCTCTTCCAAAACCTAAATTCTCTTCACTTTGTAATATCTTTACATTAGGATATTCATTTTGAAGAAAAGATACCGAATCATCACTAGACCCATTGTCTACTACTAGTACATCATATGTAGAATATTCTGTTTTTAATACAGAAGGTAAATGTTTCTTAAGTAAGTGTAAACCATTGTAATTAACGATAACTATGAGAGTTTTCATACTATCTATCATACCTCTGTTTCTTTAACTCATACAGGATTTTCTCTTGATTAATTCTTACTCTGTTAAACATATTGGCAAGTAGTCCAACGATAAAGAGGAGTAATCCAAATACTAAGAAACCAAATCCAGTAAAACCAACAAACTTAAAAGGAGTAAAATCACCAGAGATTAAATAGTGAATACCTAGGAATATTTCCATAACGAGACCAAGTAGTATTAACATACCACCCATACCTCCAAAGAATATCATTGGCTTGTAATCTCTTAGTGTGCTAAGGATAATGTTGGATGTTCTAAATGCATATTTAACAATACTGCCAGCTACTCTAGATTTCCTTTCTGGAAAATATATTACATCTACAGGAAATTCCACTACTCTCATACCCTTAAATACCATATCTAAGATACTCTCTTGTGTATATGTAAAAGCTCCTAAAAGATTTAATCTTAGTAATGCTTCTCTGTTGTATGCTCTAAAACCACAAGATACATCTCTAAACTTTTGACCACTGATAACGGAGATTAGTTTAGACATCTGTCCATTACCCCAATATTTACTCTTAGGCATATTCTCTGGAATGCCACTGTCAAACCTATTACCTGTTACCATATCAGCAGTATTTTCTAATATCGGTTTAATTATTTCTGGTATCTGATCACTATTAAACTGCCTATCCGCATCAATACTTACTAATATGTCTCCATCCTTTTCTAAAGAGTATGTAACAGCACTTTGAAATGCACTACCTACTCCTTTATTAACATTGTGATTTACTACATCTGCACCACTTTCTTTAGCTATCTTTGCAGTATTATCTTTACTTCCATCATCTACAACCAATACCTTAATCTCATCTATTCCTGATATTTTCTTTGGTAATGACTTAATTACGTCTGTAATACAATCTTCTTCATTTAATGCAGGCATATATATTATCAATTTCATATCTCTTAGAGTAATCTTATTCAATTATTATACCATTCTAGTAAAAGAAACTGGGTAATATATTCAGAACCGATATATATTAACAATGAATATATATGATATATTTTAGAAGGGAAAATAAATTTTGTGGATTTATCAAATGATAAAAAAATACATACTTTTACCCATATTGACAGTAGTAATAGGAGCATTATTACCAATACAAACATATGCAGCACAATTTCATACAGGAGATTACACACTAGAGAAGGAATCTGTCATAGAGGATGATCTGTATGTAACTGGTGATAATGTAATTGTAAAAGGTGTAGTTGATGGAGATCTAATAGTTATGGGACAGACATTAACTATAGATGGTACTGTTACAGGAGATCTGTATGTGTTTGGTAATTCAGTAAGTATTAATGGAAGTATATATGGAAATGTAATATCTGCTGGATCTAATGTAATTGTAAAAGGTACATTAGGACAGAGTGTATATTTAGCAGGTATGATGGTTGATGTAGATGCAAATATTGGTAAAGATCTTAATATCGGATCTGGTACTACAAAGATTTTAGGTAGTGTTGGTGATGATGTTAGAGTTGCTACTGGTCAGCTTTCTTCAGAAGCTACTGTTGCTGGAGATATGCTTCTTTCCTCTGAAAGCTATAGTTTGGACGAAGAGAGTATTACAGGAGATTTTGTAGTAGCTAGTACTAATCAACATGTTAATACTCAAGTAAATATTCAAAAGGGAGATCTTTTGGGCTTTAACTTAGGTCTAGCAATGATTAGTTTTGTTGGTATGTATATAGTTGGAGTAATATTAATATATTCTGCTCCTGTTAAAACATTAAGTATAGAGAAAAAGATAGTATCTTCATGGGATGATTTACTAAAGAGTTTTGCAATCGGTTTACTAATTCTTTTCATGATTCCACTTCCACTGTTCATACTTGCTTTAACATTGGTAGGTGCTCCTCTAGCATTCTTAATATTAGCAGTACTCGTATTCTTAGCAACCTTTGGTACTCTCTGGACAGAGGCTGCAATGGGTCACAAATTGTTAGAGCTTTTTAATCAAAAGGATAGCCATAGGTATGTATCTTTGTTAATTGGTAGGTTGATTACTTCCGTTGTAAGATTGGTCCCTATCGTGAATGGTATATATTCAGTATTACTTAGTATGGTAACTGTTGGAGCTGTTGCTAGAATGAAATATGATTCATTCAAAGTATCACAAAAAGTTACACCCAAGAAGGTAACAAACAAGAAGTAAATGTAAAGAAAAAGAAAGGGGGCATATGCCCCCTTTTTCATTTACTAAAGATATCCTTACTTCAAATACTCATCAATTATCTGAGCAAATGAATCATATGGATATGCACCAGCTACTAACTTACCCTTAACTGATCCATCATCTTCTAATACACCGACTACAAATCCAGGAGTACCTGTTACACCTGCACTTGCACCATCAGCTAATCCCTTATCTATATTTGCTTGATACCTATTCTCTGATACACATGTATTAAATTTGTTCATATCTACTCCTAAAGCTTGAGCTTTAGTTGTAAGTTCATCTTTTGAAGCAACCAAGAATACTTGTGAATGATATTCTACAAACTTTTCAATACCTGCAATCTCATTAACACAAAGAGCTGCATTTGCACTATCAATAGCTATCTGACCATGGAAATCCAATGGGAACTCTCTAAATACATAGATAGCCTTACCTGTATCTACATAGTTTTTAACAATATCAGACTTAGTTTCTTGATCATGCCTCTGACAATATGGACACTGGTAATCTGTATATTCAACAATAGCTACCTTTGCAGTTTCAATATTACCAATATATGGAGCATCCGCAATTACTGTTTCTGCTGCAGGGAACTCTTCTTGAGCGACATTTCCACCATCGTTTGTTCCTTCTACTTGTGGAGTCTTGTCTTTGTTAGTTAAAAATATTGTAGCTGCAATTATTACACCAGCTAACACTATGGACATTGGGATAAGTAATTTATCCATATCCAACACTATCTCCTTACTCTCTACACTTGTACTTTTTTCTTTAGACATTGGGTAAAAATATAATAGATTAAATCGAGGGCAATTAACTAGAATGATATTTCATATATCAAAGTATGTCAATTTCAAAATATGATATACTCAGATATATGAGGACAAACAGTAGTAGGAATATAAAGGATGTTTTCATAAATATATTACTAATAGTAGTACTTGTATTACTGTTGCTCATCCCCGCATATTACTGTTACAAAACATTCTTTGCTGACAAAGTATCAATACCCACAAATATTGAGGTAGTAGATAAAGAGCAAGATATCCAAACACAAGAAGAAGAACCAAAGAGAGATATTTTGGTAATTGACGAAGAGAATGCGTACAAAGAATTTTTTCCAGTAATAGATGATCAACAAGCATATATTGTTTTACCATCTCAAATAGACAGAGATGATCCTCCTGTATTGGTGATATATAGTCATGGATCAAATACTACTGTTACACAGAATATGGATGATCCCTTTATGAAAGATCTATTAGAATATGGGAAATATTTCACACAACACAACTATATATTCTCTGCTTCTAATCAGCATGGTGTTAACTGGGGTAACGCATCTTCCGTAAGAGATACCTTAAACCTAAAAAACTGGGTAGAGGCTAATTACCCTATCCAACCTACCATATATATGATTGGATATAGTATGGGTGGTTTACCTACTATGAACTTTGCTTCTGAATATCCTGAATTAATATCAAAGATAGCATTACTTGCTCCAACTACTAAAAGTTCTCAATGGAATCAAGCTAGAGTAGACAAGATTATGAATATTGATATGAAGATATGGCATGGTAATGCAGATGTTAATGTTCCTTACAGTAGTACAAATACATTTGTAAATACATTAAAGAAATACGGTAAGGAAGTTACCTTCATTACTCTAGAGGGTAAAACCCATTGGGATTTAGATATTGAATATATGGAAGATATATTAGAATATTTCTCTAATTAATCATTTTTAATTGATTAACAAAATCTCCCATCTCTTCATTAGTAAAAGTAGTTCTACTATCTTCATCAGAGAGTACTTTTGTATCAGAATATACTGGTTTAATATGGAAGTGAATATGGAATACTGATTGACCAGCTTTCTCTCCATTGTTCTGCCTTATTACAAATCCTTCAGGATTGTATTTCTCCTTAATATTACTACATACCTTTCTAAGAGCTTTCATTGTATTACAGAGATCTTCCTCTGATATTTCTAAGATATCCTTGTAATGTTTTTTAGGTATTACAAGTGTGTGTCCCTTACTTGTTGGAGAAATATCTAAGAAAGATATTACATACTCGTCTTCATATATCTTGTATGAAGGTATATCTCCCTTAATTATTTTACAAAATACACAGTCTTCCATATAGCTATAAATGATATATTACTACTCTACTCCAATATGTTAATTCTTCTTTGTTAGTCTTTAGGTAATCTAAACTAACAAAACCAATATCTTCCAAACCCTCTTCTTTTACATGTACATCATCACCATCTAATTCAAATACATACACAAAACCTACATGTAAATGATTAACAGGATTTTCATCTTCAAGATATATTAATCCCAAGAATTCTTTACTTAATATTTTAGAATTAAGTGTAACCTCTTCACTTAGCTCTTGCATTAAAGCATGCTCCACTAAGTCATCACCCTTGTAATCCTTGACCTCATCAATATGTCCACCTAGTGGTAAAGGACATAGTCCATTGAGTCTTCCTTCATTTCTTTGAACTAATCTATGTAGGTAATATTTATCTTTGTATTTAAGTATTACTTGTGCAACTATTTGTTTGTATGAAGGATCCTGTTCAAGAGTATCCCTTACTCTAAACTCTGACTTACTCTTTATTAACTCTAGATATTTCTCTAAGTCTGTACTCTTTAGACCATTCCATTTACCTTCTTTAAAAAGTACATCACCTTGTATGCACAATATCTTTCTAAGCAGATTTTCTTTCATCCCCTATTCCTCAATCACTATTGCAGTTGCAGGACACATATCATGTGCTTCTTGTACTTTCTCTTTTAGCTCTTCTGGAATCTCTTTACCCTTCCACTCGGCTTTTACATCTACAGTACCATCTTCTTTCATTTCAAATACCTCTGGACATATTGCTACACATGATCCACATGCTACACACTTACTTTGATCTATTGAAACTTTCATATTCTAGTTCCCTCAAATTATATATATCTCTAATTCTTTCAAAAAAGGAAAAAGATATCAACCCTCGGGGTATGGAATTCGTCCATGTAACGAATTCCATTCCAGTGGAAATTACTTTCACACTGCCCGACAGGTAGTTTTACTAAAGAAAACGTCTCTTCTTTAGTACTTTGTACTAGCGATCAACTAGTACAAGGCTTAGGTCGGTTTAACAAAAAACCGACCACTGCTGGCCGGTTTTAATTCGTCATATGACGCAAGGCGATATAGCTATGTAGTTATACCAAATTTAAGCATATTTCTCAACTGAAAAACCTCACTAAACCCCTCTCTCCAACCAATTCAAAATTAAAATCCTCTTCTAAATCTGAAAGCAATATACCATTACTTGCTAACATCTCACTTGGTCTAACTCCACCATCTAAAGCCTCCTGTACATCCTCTGTAGACATACCCAAGGATATACTTAACATATTTACCATTCTAGATTTACTTGAATCATACCTACTATATTTTCTGTCTACTTCAAAATTGTCGTCATATGCATACTGTTCTTGCGATATTGGTACCTTAGTTATATATTCTGAAGCTACTACAAACTTGGGTACTCCTACCTCTTGTTTTAATGGATTAAATGCACTAAAGAGTGAGAACCCGAATACTGAAATGAATATTGAGAGTAGTAATACTCTTTCTTTACTTGTCATATTAAATATCAATGACAATTTATATATGACTATATGTTATATATCTTTTGTATGAATTTCTACTATTTTTAAGTTATAGCTATGCTATATTGTCTTTTAATTTTGTACTACAAAGCTTTAGGAGGCATGTTTACGCATTTCAAGCAACATACTACAGGTCCATTGGCTAATATTATGGAATATATATTGTTCACATATCGAAATATGTATTTTTAGTCAAACCTATAGCTTAATATGGGTATGCTCAAGAAGTAAGGTAATATGGACACAGATACCTACTATGGGGTATAATAAAGCTTCATATAGGAATATATGTTAATTCTAACTATACCTATATCTGCTCTTTAAAAAAAGAGGTTATACTAAATTTCTCCTTTTGTGTATTGATGTGGCTTACACATTATTGTTACTAATTTATTTAGTAATATTAGTGTGTAGGTCACCAACTAACACAAAAAAAAAAGGAGAAATAAAATGAGAAAGTTATTAACCGGGTTGACCATCTTAATGATGGTCGGTTTGTATGGCTGTGCAGCACTTCCTGCTGCAGGGCCCATTGCCCCAGCTGCTGCGCAACCAGCGAGAGCTGGACACTGGTGGGCTCACAATTTTTGTGGGAACCACCCTCTCGACTGGGATATTATCGATCAAATCCTAGATTTGATCATTAGCAACGATCCTGCAGTAACTTACTACCGGAATGAAGTTAAAATTGTGCTAAAAAACAAGCACTATCTCTTAACCTCCCCGTATACGGCAGAAGATTTCAGTACAACCATGTACGAGACAGAACGATCCCGTACGTGGGGACAAAAACTGCAAGGAAACGACAAGACGGAAGCAAGGGTAAAGACACAGGGTTTTGCGGAAGAAGTAAAAAGGTCTAAACCAAAAAATTCCCAGAATTGGGCAGATGCTGTAGAATCGGAAAATCAAAATTTCCGGAATTACCATTGTGGGCCAGGCGGTGTGTTGTTGCCAAAGTGGGTTCAGATGAATGAAACCCAAAAGCAACCGGAAGTAAATATGGCACTGCCCGCATATTACTTTGCAACAGCTGGTGGGAATGTACTCTATGGATACGGATTCCCAAATAGGGAGGTTTTGGTCATTGTTGCAACCCCCATTACTCCAGAAGAATTGGAATTGATGAATGAAAATATCAATTCTCTTTTAGAGGAATATAGGGAATCAGACCAAGGTGCTTACTTAATGAGCCCCCCGTTTGTATCGTTTCCTATTTTGCTAGTACAACTAGCGAGTTCTCCCATGATGCTTCAATTAGCACCTTAGAATATGAGCCATGACGAGGCAAGGTGTAACTGGTGACCTACACCTTGCCTCTCTAACTCATTTCATAAAGTATAACCTCTTTTAAACCCCTTGATTTCCCCTTAACTGTTTAACAGTATCATCATAGGGAGAAGTAATATATTCACCAATTCCTCTTTCTAATCCTAAGCCATCCAATACAGCATTCTTAAGATTATCTATATATCCATTAACTATATGCATTTGATCTGGATTCTTCTTAATATATTCAACTGCTTGATTAATCAATCCCATACTATCTCTTACAACCCGACCACTATCCATACCTCCACTTTGGAATTCTTTAGTTAGAAAATCAAAGTTAGTAGAATTAAATATAAGAGAAGGCATCTCACCATATACCATATTCAAAACATTTAAGAACTCTTCTCTTGTAAAAGATTCTCTAGTATACTCAACAAAAGCAACTGTTCGAATACCCCTTTCTAAAGAATTCTCTGAGCCATTAATCCATTCATATACATCTTCTGGTTTAGAAGCTTTTTTAAGTTCATCTGGCATCTCTTTGTATTTAAATACCGTCTGAAGGTAATTCTCAGGGATATAACAATCAACGACCTCAAGGCCATTAGAAATATAGCATTTATAATATTTATTAGAACCATCGGGGCCAGTATATTCTGTACTAGGTTCATTAGATAGGAGTGCTAATTGATACTCTCCCTCACTCTCAAAGTTAGCTTCGCCCCCTTGAGTAGAAATTGGTGTCGAAAGACTCTTCTCATCATCAACATATGTTCCCACAGGACCAAATACGTTCAAATCATTTGCTTTAACAAGTCTCTTTGAGTTTTTAATTTCTTCTTCTATTTCTTCTGAATTCGCAGAGACAGTACCTAAATAGAAATTGTATCCATCTACATACGTAGATTCTCTATTTTCTATTGTCAAATCCATATTTGAAAAATCATAATTAATATACCCATATTATATACCTTCTTGAGAAAAGAAATGAGTACTAAAGTAAGAGATCCTTACTTTTTAATATATATGTAACAACATCACTAACTACACCCCTTACTTCATCAGAAGTATTAGTTAATTTAATAACAGCAAATATTAAAGTAATTAATACAAGAAATAGAGTAAATATTAAAAGATATCCTAAAATTTTGTCGTTAAAGTCTTTTTCCATGATCTAGTAGTACTGAATTTAAGCAAAGACAAGTTCTACCATACCAAAGAAAAGACAATATGTGAAATATATTAAAAAACCTTTAGTAAGAAATACCTACTTAACTAAATTCTCAAAGTTTGGTACTAATTCAGTAATATCATTTACTAATGAATCAAAATCACCAGAGATATTACCATTCGTTTGTCCACCACAATTAGATCTAACACCATCTAATGTTAAGGAGTTCTTTTCATCATATATCTTTAAAGTATCTGATGTACCACCTACACAACCATTGTCCATTTCACTACCATCTTCTAATATCTCTAAGCTATATTCCTCTAGTCCATCAAAGAATTTACTTGTTTGTCCTTTTGAAAGAGAGAAACTCTTTTCTTCAAGAACATCACCATATGAATCTACAACTATCTTTACACCCTTTTCTGTTAATGTAATTTCATAGTTTCTTTGATATTCAGAAGATACAGAAGAATCATTGTATTTGTATATCAACCTTTTACCTGTATCTGATATTTCTACATCTTTGTTAAATACAAAGAAATATACTAATCCTAATGTAAGTAGTAATCCTACAATACCTATTACTATTACTAATGGAGACACTTTTTTCATTTTTTAAATATATCAATATTAAATATATAGATGATAGCACTTAAAGAATTTTATTAAAGATCTTTTAAAATATTCAATATTCTTTCAGAAGCCTTACCATCCCATAATTCATAATTGAATTGTTTAGTTAACCTCCCTTCCATAGCTAATGTAGTATAGTAATCTAATAACCTAATATCTTCACCTGCTAAAACACTCGTACCTTTTAATATTGTAATAGGTCTTTCTGTATTACAACGGATAGTAATACAAGGGATATTTAATATTGAACTCTCTTCTTGTGCACCTCCAGAATCAGTAATTATGAATTTAGAATTTTTCAAAAGATGTAAGAATTGGAAATATCCTAAAGGTTCTACTACTATGATATTTTTAAGCAAATGTGTAAGCCCAAACTCTTCAATATGTAACTTAGTACGTGGATGAAGTGGTAGAACAATCTTAATTGTCTTAGACAAATCATCTAGGAATCTAAGTAAATCACCAACCCTCTCCTTTTCATCAACATTAGAAGGCCTATGCAGTGTGGTGAGTATGTATGATTTAGGAGGGAGTACAAGATTACTTGGCATCTCTGCATTATCAATCTTACTCATATTGTTTAGTAGGTTATCGATAACGACATTACCAACAAGAAAACAAGTTTTTTCGTTGTAAAGACCTGCAATTTTGAGGTTAATAACCCCATCAGGTTCAGATATAAATTTAAAATCAGCAATTCGATCAACCTCCAACCTATTAGCTTCTTCTGGCATTCTTTCATCATGGCTCCTAAGTCCAGCTTCTACATGAGCAACAGGTATATGAGCTGCTCTACATCCTAATGTACTTCCGAGTGTAGAGTATACATCTCCTACAGTAAGTGCATAGTCAAAGGAATTTCTACTTAAAGAATCTTTAACAAGAGTAGCCATATCATCAACATATTGCCTACCTTGAGATTGAGGTGCTTCCAATTGTATATCTGGTTTTGGTAAACCTAATTGATCAAAGAATACTTGATTGAGACTAAAATCATAGTGTTGACCTGTATGAAGAATCTTTACATCAATACCTTGTTTAATCGCTTCTGTATACAGTGGAGCTATCTTTACAAAGTTTGGTCTAGTACCTGCACACAGTAGTATTTTCATATGTTTTGTTTGTATTAATCGGGGCGATCGTACTATGTACGAACGGATTCTCCCTCTCATTGATAGCATTATCTCATATGTTAAAGAGTTTGAGTACAAGTGGAAGTTCCTATTTGAGCTTCCAACTTTAGATTTAAGTTGTTAGGGCGATTGTTATGATTTACAGAAGAGGAAAAGGGGCGAGTGTTTATTACAATTCGGGGTTTAGGAATTACGGCTGTTTGATGAGTTTGTTTTTGTTTCCGTTCCAGATATTGTGGTACGCTTTTGCTAAAATCCTTAATAAGCTTAAAAATCGTTAGTAAGCAGTTGTATATGTCCTATGATAAGGATTAATATCGCGTTTCAAATTCTGAGATTTATTCCATAATAAGCTATTAACATGTGAAGATGTGACGTTTGAAAATTTTTCTGATAATAACTCTAACATTTTTTCTACACTCAAAATTGTAGCAATTCTAATCTCATTTTCTTCATCTGAATCTTTTTCAATAACATGTAAAGAATCAATTTTACTAGCAAAATCCTCCGAGTATTCAAGTATTTCCAGTGATCTCAAGATCTGCGGTACTTTGTAATCAGCAAATGCTGTTAATTTCGCTAGATCCGCTAACTCACTTCTACCTTTTAATACTCGTGCATCACTTATCATTTTAGAGTTCAATTGAGCCCTTTTGTAGAAACCAATTTTTTCACCTTTAAAAATCGAACTGTCTTCAAAAGATAGGAAGTTGTCGGCAAGAATTTCCGCTAATAAACTGGCATTATTTCGTGATTCTTCTAATACATTACTCCATCTACCATTGTATTTTGAAATTAAAACGCCACCAGTTTCATTAAGACCTTTGAGCCTTTCCATGAATAATGGGATCTTTATATTACCTTTTAGGATTCTTGCGAGCTCATTGCTAGACAAGTTCGCTAAAGACTCACCTGTGGTAAAAGAATCAACTTCTTTTTTCTTCACTTCTAACGCTCTAAACAATGCAATTGAGCCATCTAACATTTTCCCTTCAAGTTCAATAGTCCACTTCGGGGAGTCTTTCTCTGCCCAAAAACAATAGTTAATCACATTGAAGGTAAATACTAAATCAATCAGTTGCTCAAGGGTCCAATCATACTTTGCAAGTGCAATCTCTGAGATCTTTAGATCAACAGAGGTTACTTTAGTAGCAAACTCTTCTATTTTATTATTGTTGATTTCAACCTTTGAAAGTTTTTCAGAAACCTTCTTAAGTGATTCTAAAACATTAATCATTTTGATTTGTTTTAAATTGAGACAAAGTGTTCTTAACAGCGTATTTCAGTAAATCAATTCTTTTGACTTTACCATCCGTATAATATTGAAATGGATCCTTATACTTTGAATTGTACTCTTTCTGTACAAGTACTCCCAAATCTGGATACTTACTTGGTACTAAGTCTGTCATCTCCTTAGGGAATTCGATATCAGATACTATGCTTGTTTTTGAATTTCCTTCGCTGTCCTCGACAATGGAAACCGTCACATTGAAATAATTATGATCCTTATGTAATTTTGCCAATCCACTCTCAATGGAGACTAGATATTGATACTTTTTATCTTTAACTTTTTCTCTAAGGTCTGCTAATCTATTCATTGCACCATTATATGTTTCATCAATGCTCATAGGTTGCTCGCTAACCTTAGATGAAGTTTTAATACCTAAAACGTCATAGTTGTAACCACTCTCCCTTAAACTAAATGAAACTGATTGTACTTTAATGCTGTTATCAGAACTTACAAAGACCTTTGGCAATGCTTCAAAATACTTTTGAATTTGTGTAAGATCTTCTCCAATAACAATTGGTTGCATAGCTTCGATTTCCGCTTTATAGGGCATATCAGGGGAAGGATTTACCATAAATATATTTCTATGGTTAGAATAAGCGAAACCCATCTCTAACAATGTATTTCCTCCCACATATCCTTTAACGCCTTTCTTTTCGTAATTTGCGATTAATACTGAATCTGAATCAATAATTTTTAAATAGTAATCTCTGATAAGATCATACTTAATCTTTAATTCTTTCCCTTCCTCTTGAGTGTATTTATTGTAATTAATGATCCCCATTTCCTCAAAAGACTTTGGAGCATTAGCGTGATAGCCCATTGCTTCAAGAATCTCTTTAAACTTTGTCATTTCCTTATGGAATAGCATACTTCCGCAGATTGTTATCGTTTTCATGTTACTTTTTCTAAAAATTATCTATATTAACTTCGTGTGCAACTTCTTTAAAGAAATCAATTTGAGGAGTTTTATTCAATAATTGGAAAACTTCACGAAATTCAGGAAGCGGATTCTTCACAAAGTTAGATATATTTGACTCCTTAACCCATGAAAATTCACCATCCTTTTTACTTTGAAGTTCACCAGAAGGATTGATTACTTTAAAGAGGAACATTGTTTTATCCTCTAAGAGATCCCCATTGTTTTTGTCATATACTGTGTAGTGACGTATTGCGAATAGTTCAGGTTCACCAACTAAGTTGGTCTCTTTATATAGTCCACTTTTTGCTCCTTCAGTAAAGGATGATCCATACCATATCTTTGAGTTAGGAAAACCCTGAGAGCCATAAAATGGATTTTTTAGTCTCTTATACAAAAGATACTCATTTTCATCATTCATACTTCTAATACAACATATCTTTGCGGTAATCTTGGATTGCTTCTTCATTAGGATTTCTATTGAATCCATTTGGTTAGCAAGTTCTTTACCATCAGGTGTTAACGAATATAATCCTTTTGAGTCTTTTACGATGTAGTTTGATGATATCAAGGTGTCCATATGGAATTTGAACTGGCTACCTTCCATGTCAATTGGTTTTATTTCTGAATATCGTTTTGATTTGGCAAATAAAAGCGTTCTCAGAATGTTTAGTTGTATTTCGTGTATATTCTTCATATCTAAACAATTGTATCTAACTAAAACAGGTTAATCTAGTAAAGTTTTGTTTACCGAAAGGGAATTAATGATTTGACTAAGCTTTACTACTTTTTTATCTTTTCTACATCCTCAACACACATCCAAGCTGATGAAATACCATATCCAGTTTTGTCTATACTAAAAGTTTTTTCTACTCTTTTTGGTTCAGTTAGAAGTATCAAAATGCAATAATTCTTCGATTTGTAATAATCATCGTACTCACGTGTTTTGAGACAGATTTGATCTGCATATTTAGTCATAATTTCTGTAAATTGCTTTTTGTCGAGATTACTAAACTGTAAGACATTAGATACTTTTGCAACTGCTGAAACTGGTTCTCCAGAGTCTTTAAAATAAACAGTATCCCCTTCGTGGATTCGATCCCAAGGTGCGATTCTATTTTTGTACCACCTTGATTCGATTGTTTTCTCGCCCGAAATTATCTTAGGTATTAAGCCCCATGATTTTTTCATTATTGCTATGTGGTTCATATGAAGTATTATATCAACTTCTCTTCTTTTTTCTTAATCGAATTTATCTGCTCCCATGCAAAAGCATTAGCCAATTTTAGCTCAATCTCGATCAAAGGCTTCGCAACCTTAATTAGTTCAAGTAACTCCCCATCTGATTTATTCTCGAACTGCGGGAAGTTCCCTTTTCCAATCTCGTCCTTCAACCACTCAAATAGCTCATCCAGAGTTACCTCTGAATCTATTAAATCCATCTTATCCATATATAATTGTGTAAAAAGTTATATGAACAAAGGATATCGATTTGTACGAACAGAAAACAGCATAACACCTGACAGGACTTGAACGGAGGAAATGCCTATATATAGGGATATTGCGTTACTTTACTGAAATTTTGATAAATCTGATACATATGATGTATCACACTGATAATGCCTATGTATCAATACTTTGGGAGGGTCTCGTCTTAATTGGTCGGGGTGACACGACTTGAACGTGCGACCTCTTGCACCCCATGCAAGCGCTCTAGCCAACTGAACTACACCCCGATAGAGTACCCAAATTATACATTAATATCTAAAATCCTTGAAGAATTGTGGTATTTTAAGAGCTTTCCAAATAGTATATCCACGATTTGTTTTAAATCCATAGATATGTAAAACAATCTCTTGACCTAATTTAAAGAGAATTAGGACAATCCAAGCTCTGTAATCAAATATCAAACCCTCATATCCAATCTTTATACCTAACAAATATACAAGATATATATACTCAACGAAGTTAGGTATCAATACAAATATTTTACGGTTATTACTCTTAGCATATATAAATGTAGCTACTGTTCTTAAAATTAAAGATATCAATATCAAATTAAAGATAGGGGTATTGTATGTAAGAGGAAGTATTAAGAGATACATTATGTAATCCAACGGCTTATCAATATGATGATATTCTTTTTCGTAATCATTTCTAGGAACATTGAAGATGTAAAGAATACCAGCGTCACAAAAATCTAAGAGAAATGATAGAAGTATTCCAACAAATGGATCAAAGAAAAGGACTATGTAACATAACAATCTCATTAAAGAAACTATTAATATTGGTAAATAGTATTTCTTTAGAAATTTAATAACCCCCTTCATATTGATATAGAGATGTATCAAATTATTTACAAAGGTGAACTTAATAAATATTACTATTAAGCATTAAGTATAGGTTTATATATCTTGACCTAGTCTTAGTCTATCATAGAATTTTTTCTTCTAACACGAACTATCCCCCACTCCTAAAAATCTTTTTCGTAATACTAGGTATATACTCCTCATATATATCAAAAAGATAGTAAAGAAGTATTACAAAATCAACAATATGTTTAAACATACTAAAACTAGATTTAGATCCAACAAAAAATATCTCTTTAAACTTAACCTTAAAAAGATTCTTGTATAGATATCTTAATCTAAGAATATGATAATCAGAAGAAACAACATACACCCTCCCAATCTTTTTAATACCCTTTAGGATATTAACTGTAAAAAGAATATTCTCTACAGAAGTCTTACTCTCCTGTTCTAAAATGGTATTAATATCAGTTAAATCTTTAATATATTGAAAACCATAGTAGGAGTCTGATTCAAAACCCTTTCTAACAGAACCACCAGTAATTACAATTAAATCACAGCTATTCTCTTTAGCAGTATTAATAGCTGTATCTAACCTACTCTTGTAATCAAATGATATACTCCCATCTTTACGAATCTTGTTGCCATGTACAATTACAATATCCATCTTACAACCCTATCTCTTCAGATATCAGATTCAATTCCCTTAATGCAATCTCTACAAATTTTTCTAAAGATATACCTGTTTTTTCAATATCATATATATATTCTCTGTTAACTGCTCTGGCAAATTCTTTCTTTTTTAACTTCTTTATAACTGAATCTACCTGTACAGAACTAATCTTTTTATCAGGCATAACCAATGCACAAGCAACTAAAAAACCACTTAAATTTTCTGCAGCAGAAAGAGCAAAGTCAAAGTTAGATTCTCTTTTTTGATCTACCTTTGGGTTATCTTCATAGTGGGATTTAATAGCGTGATACATTTCAGGAGTAATATCTTCTCCAACAGAGATATTCTCTTTAGCTAAGATATCATCAAACTCAACAACATGCCTTTCAGGATCTTTACCAACATAGTCAAAATCTAAATCATGTAGTAAACCTGCAATACCCCAAGTATTAGGATCTTCTCCTAATTCTTTAGCTACTCCTTGTAATATTACTTCTGTTTCTCTCATATGTAACTTTAACCATTGTGTAGTTACATATTTGCCTATTAACTCCTGAGCTTTTTCTCTGGATATCATGTTAGTAATTTTCTTAATTTAATTTAATCTCGACAATCACACTATTAGGACTCTGTGTAGCACTTAATTTGAATGGTCTTGGAGCACCTAAACCACCAAACCTGTAACTACTTACATCACCAGACCTTGATACATTTACAACAATACCACTAGGTAAAGATATTGTTTTTGCCCATCCAGATACTTTGTCTGAGTCTAAAGAAGTAAATCTAACATCTAATATATTCATATCATCATATGAGGCTTCTACAGAAGGAATTGGATTAGAAGTACCACTAGCTACAGAATATACAAATTTCAAAACACCACCAGATACACTGTAAGAGTATGAAGATATTCTAGCACCATCTGAAGAAGTCATACCTTCAATACTTTGAGGCTCACTACTAAATTCTGTACTACCAAAATCTATACTAGGAGGTGAATATTTCAAATCATATGATACTTTTACAGATATATCCCAGCTACTTGTACCAGTCTCTTCATATTCTAACAACATATTGTTCGTTCCCAAGAAGCCTATTTCATATACAGAAGTTTTTTCTACAGATGTAACAGCCCTATATATTCCTGTTATTGCCCCTTTATCTACTGCCACACTAGTTTGATATCCAATACCACTGTTGTCCTTAGCTACACCTTTTACAGTTACTCTAAATACTCCCTTGTCTAATATTGGTTCTAATATTACATATGGTAGTGAAGGTTGATCAGAGGTAGTTGATATTTTGAACTTAAAAAGATGATATCCATCGGATTGAACATTCTCTACAGAATCAATGGTATATTCCAAGGAAGATTCTGCACCGATACTTTGCTTCTCTCTTGTAAAATTTTCTGGATTAGATATATATCCTAAATCATCGGAATTGGTATTTTCATCCTTACTCTCTTCTTCTTGTTTCTCTTGTGTATCAGAGTCTACAATATCTATCTTGGATGTATCATATGAAGGATCTTTCTTTGTACAACCTGTTAAAAGAAATGAACTAAGTAATATTAGACATATATACAAAAGATATCTTGTTTTCATATGTAAAAGCCTTTCATATTAATATATTTAGATATTATCATAGATAGATTTAACATTGTATACATCTAATGGTAAATTATACATATATATCTATTACCATTACTTAATGTGAAAGAGATAACCATATCTAAAAAGAAGGGAAATATTGTTGAAGAGAGTATAGAAAAGAAAGATCTTGTTGTGGAAAAGAGAGAGGTCGTTGAAGAGAAAAAAGATGTTGTAGAAGTGAATAATCCAGTTGGAGAAGTAAAAACTAAAAAGAAAATATCCCTATCACCTAAAACAAGGACATTAATAATATTGGTATCGGCATGTACATTGTTACTAGGTATTGCTGCTTTCTACTATTTTGGTATATACAAAGCTAAACCATTTGTAATGCCCTCCGAGGTTATTAACCTAAACAGTGAATATTTGATATCTAAGTCTAGGGAGATATTCTTACCTAATACCCCTACTGTTCCTCCACAAGAACCTAAAACAGAGGTTAGTCCTCTTAATGGATTACTGTTTACAAAAACAGAGATGGACAAACTTAAAAAGAACAGGCCTGTTGCTGTAATGATCAACAATCATTCTGAAGCTAGACCCCAATCTGGATTAAACAGTGCAGATGTTGTATATGAAGCATTAGCAGAATCAGGTATTACAAGATATCTAGCAATATTTTGGAGTGAAGCACCTGCAAAGGTTGGGCCCATTAGAAGTGCAAGACAGTATTACTTAGAATGGTTAAGTCCATATGATCCTCTTTACATATATGACGGATGTGCAGAAACAGACAATCCTAAAACTGATGCATGTGGGAATATATATTCTTATAATATTAAGAAATTAGCTACAATTGGAGCATGGAGATGGAATGATGGAAGAAGGTATGCTCCTCACAATGAATATTCATCCATTACAAATGCTTGGGAATATGCAGAGAAGATGAATTGGGATTCATTCCCTAATGTAGAGTCATGGAAATTTAAAAATGATGCTCCTGTAGAAGAAAGGGGTGAAAAGACTAAAGTAAATATTGTATTCCATCAAAGAATTAACAACAGTGGAATGTATGATACTGTATGGACATATGACAGTAAAACAAACAGCTATCTTTTACAAACAGGTAGACATGCTTCTTTAGATCAAGAAACTAATACTCAGGTATATGCAAAGAACTTGATAGTTCAAGAGATTAATATGAGTCCTAGCTACGATGACAAGGGTAGAATTATTCAAGATACTATTGGAAAGGGTAAGGCTGTATATCTAATGGATGGTAAAATTACAGAAGGTACATGGGAAAAAATTAGTAGAACAGACAGAACTTCCTATTATGATTCCAATGGAAATGAGGTACAATTTAACAGAGGAAGAATATGGATTAGTGCTCTTGCTCGTTCTGAAGGAAAATTTGCTATAATTGAACAATAAAATGCCCCATGGACCTAGTTTAATATGCTAGGCCTATTTAATATATATTTATATTACACGGGCTATGTTAAAAAATCTTTTTATCTCAAAAGTAAGAATAAGAATACTCGAGAAGTATATGCTTAATATGAAGGCTAATTACCATGTTAGAGGATTGGTAAGAGAACTTGGAGAAGAGATCAATGCTGTTAGAAGAGAATTGATCAATCTCAAGAGTGCTGGTATTCTTAAATCCGTTAAAGATGGTAACAAAATTGTATATACCCTTGATAGGAGTTGTCCCATACTCTGGGAATTAAGAGGTATGTTTTTTAAAGAATCTGATTTAGGTAAATTGTTGTATGAGAGACTTTCAGAAGTAGATGGTATTCAAGTTGCAATAGTTACAGAAGCATTCCTTAAAGAGAAACATGATCAACCTACTGATATAGATATGCTTTTCATTGGAGATATGAAGATTAGAGATCTTACTACTGCAATGAATTCATTAGAGAAAGAAATTGGCAAAGTAATTAAATATGCAGCAATGAAGGCTGATGATTATGAATTTGGAAGGAGAAAGAAAGATCCAATACTCATGAATGCTCTTTTGAATGACAAGATATTAATAATTGGAAAAGATACTGACTTAATATAGCTATGAAAAAAATAATATTCCCAAAGATTCGTACACGCAAGATTGATATAAAATATGTATTAAACTACATAGGAGTAATACTGCTTACATCTGCAATACTTGTATCCATATTAATAGCACTACCCCTTACAGAAAGGATTTCTTCAAATGTTACATATGATCTTAATACTAAAAAAGATCTTTACTGGGCAAAAGAATATACTTTAGAAATTGACAATTTCAATTCAGAAAACAGAGAGAAAGAGATAGACAAGATCATGTCTGTAATTTTTAAAAGGGTAAGTAGAGTTGGTGTTGAGAAGATAGATATGAGTAGATTTGCAGAGAATGATAAAGAATATATCTCTGTATTAATACAAGCCTCTCAACCTCAAGAATATATAGATGAGTTAGTAAGAAATCCTTTCATCATTAATGTTGTTGATAGGAAAGAGGATGTAAACTTCGAAGATCCAGAAAACCCCTACGCTATATATCTTTCAGAGAACTACAATGAAACAGAATATAGCAGGAACTCCTTTAGAAATATTTACATTACTCAATTAAAGAATTCCTCTAATGAATATTCATACTTTGCACTCTTTAAGACATGGCCATGGAATACAAAATGGAGTACATATTTAAGTGATAACGCTGGAAGAGAAGTTGGAGTATCTATAGATGGTTTTGTTACACCAGTACAAATACCTGCTGTAGAACCATACGTATTTGCATTACCAATATCTACAACAGAAAAGAAAGAAGCTGAATTAATTACGATATTGTATAACTCTGGTGTAGTACCTGTTACATATACCGTCATTGATCAACAAGAAAAACCAGTAGAGAATATTGAGGTAGACTATGTAAAAATCATAGAGGGAGTAATAGTTGCGGTATTAGCAATATATGCATATCTTTACTTTGTTAACAAAACAGATAGAAAAGTACTCTTAGTAGGAGCATTAACATCCCTACTTACAATATCTCTTTGGATTGCATATCTAAAAATATCTGCATTACCAATAGATACATTCATTCTAACAATAGAGGTAATAATGATGATTGCATTACTAAGAATAACTACTGAAAATACAGAATCTAGAATAATAGTGAATGTATTACTTGCATTGATTGCTTCAATAGTAGCAATACTAGGTACAGGATATGGAAAAATATTAGCGTCCCACCTCTTCTTCCTATTAATACTTGGAAATATATCTGAACAGATTGCCCTTTTCTATACATATAAAGTGAGAAAGTTACTAAAAATATGAGAATCTTTACTGACCTTTTAAACAACTGGAGTACATTAGAAATAGTTCAAGAAGCAATATTGCTTGGAAGCATATTACTAGTCTCTTTGTTAGGTATCTATTTTATGTCTAAAAACAAAAGATTACTGCTACTCTCTTTAATAGCTTTTGTAATAGCTGCAATAATGAACATATTAAGTTTTGTAATACTTAATTTGGTATTTAAGATAGAGATAACAGAAATATTTAGAATAGTTCCTGTACTAACCTCTATCCTTTTAATAAGCAACTTAGGTATTTTTGTTGGCTTCTATGTACACAAACTTCATAAAAAGAATTTTACAATTGAAAGAGTTAGATCTGAATATTTTAGTGATAGTATAAAACAAACAATATTCTTACTCTTACTTTGTACTTCTGTATTACTCTTTGTCTCTATACAAACTCAAGCAATATTAGTATCAAGTGTAATATCATGCTTAGCAAGTGTGTGGATACTCTACGGTATATCTAAAAATATACTTAAATGATTCAGTATGAGGGTAAGATAATTGTAATTGCAGGACCTACTGGATCCGGTAAATCTGATCTTGCATTAAAACTAGCTAATGATATTGGTGGATATATAATCAATGGAGATTCTAGACAGGTATATAAACATCTTAGTATAGGGACTGCAAAGCCCATTGCAGACCGTATTACCCAAGAAGGCACATATGAGATATCTGGAATAAATCATTACCTCTATGACTTCATAGACCCTAAAGAGAAATTCTCTCTCTTTGAATATCAACAACAAGTACAAAAAATATTAAACAGTAAAAAAGGTATTCCTATATTAGTAGGAGGTACAGGATTGTATATTGATAGTATTGTGTTTAACTATGATCTTAAAGAAAACAATGACTTAGTAGATCTTTCTAATCTCTCTTTGAACGAATTACAAGAGAAAGCAGGAGAACTTATACACTCTATGAATGAAAGTGATAGGAAGAATAAGCATAGATTAATAAGGGCTATACAAAGAAATTCAGTAGAAAAAAATAAAGGGAAGGAATTGGATCATATTTATTTTGTAATAGATATTCCTAAGGATGTGCTTAGAGAAAGGATAGAGAAAAGAATAGATAATATGTTTACTAATGGTTTAGAAAAAGAGAACAGAGATTTACTAAGTATGGGATATACTTACAAAGACAAAGGATTAAACAGTATTGGCTACAAAGAATTTGAAAAATACTTTAATGGAGAGTGTACCTTAGAAGAAGTTAAAAATGAGATATTAAGGAACACTCTTAGATATGCTAAGAGACAAAGAACATGGTTTAAGAGAAATCCTAATTGTATATATGTTAATAGCTATGAAAGCATATTTGATTTAGCATCAAATTTCATAAGGAGAGAGTAATTACCTTCTTCACTTTTTACTAAATACATTTCTTTTACTTCAAATGATATATCCTCTATATCCAGATCTTTAGATATGTTATGTATATCTTTTACTAAGTTTCTGTATTCTTCTTCAGAAAGGTCTTTACTTACTCTCCCTATTGAAAGATGTGGTACAAATGTAGAGTTATCTATGCCTTTTAATATTGCTCTTAACTGATGTAATATCTCTCTTAATTCTTCTCCTCCATCTACAATATCTATATATACCAATTCTCGATATTTTCTAGATATTCCTAATTTTACTTTACCAAGGGATATATTAAATGGTTTAAAGGATATCTTTTGTAATTTCCTTTTAAGAAAGATTTTACTAATGGGATTTAACCCCTCCCCTATCATGTATATAGATATATGGTATGTTTCTGGTTTAACCCATCTAACGGGTATATCAAAATCATTGAATATTCTTCCTACTTCTCCTACTACCTTACGAATCTTGTAATTAGCTTTTTCATCAGGAAAGAACCCAAGAAAAAAGTTCATATTACTTCACCTTCTCTATTTTATCTACCCCAATATATTTTCTTAATACGTCTGGTACTAATATTGATCCATCACTTTGTTGATATGTTTCAACAATAGCTACCATTAATCTACTAGTTGCTAATCCTGATCCATTTAAAGTATTTACATACTTAGTTTTGTTGTCTTCTTTACTCTTGTATCTAATATTCCCTCTTCTGGCCTGATATTCTCTAACATTAGATATTGAACTTACCTCGTAATATTGCCCTATTGCTGGTAACCATACTTCTACATCAAATGTTTTAGATGCTCCTCCAGCACAATCTCCAGCTGCTAATTTAGTAGTTCTGTAATGTAATCCTAATCCTTCTACTAATCTTTCTGCTTTCCCAATCATTTCTTCCAATGCTTTTTCTGAATCAGTATCTTTAGTGAATTGGAACATTTCTACTTTGTTAAATTGGTGTACACGTATTAATCCTCTTTCATTTGCACGATATGTTCCTGCTTCTTTTCTGTAACATGGAGTATATGCAAAGAATTTCTTAGGGAGATCTTCTTCCTTTAACATTTCATCTCTGTATATGTTTGTTAATACAGTTTCTGCAGTAGGTATTAAAAATTGATTTTCATCTTTTAACCAATATACATCATCTTTAAACTTTGGAAGTTGACCTGCACAATATCCAGACTCTTCTCCTACAATATGCGGAGGCATTACCATCTCATATCCATCTTTAATATGTGCATCTATGAAGTAATTGATCAATGCCCATTCTAATCTTGCTCCTAATCCTCTGTACATAGAGAAATTCGATCCTGACATCTTTGATGCTGTTTCAAAATCAAAGAGTCCTAATTCTTGTCCTAATTGTACGTGATCTTTTATCTCAAAATCGAATACGGGTTTCTCTCCATTTGTTTTAACAACTTCATTTTTTTCTTTACCTCCTGCTAAAACATCTTCATCAGGCAAATTTGGTAATACTTCTAACTTTTCCTTTAGCTCTTCTTCTACTTCTCTTACTTGTTCTTCTAATTCTTTAACTGTATTTGCTAGTTCTTTTAATCCTTTAACTAATTCCATGAATTCAGGAGATCCTTTTTCTACGGTAGCCATTTTATTGTTAAAACTGTTTTGTTCTGATCTTTTTTCTTCGAATTGTTTTACTAATTCTTTCCTTTTTTCATATATTTCTACTATTTCATCCAAATTCAATTCTTCTGGTGATACTCTTTTTAGTAATGCTTCTTTTATTGTTTCTTTTTCTTCTATTATTCGTTTTATATCTAACATTTGTTTATTTTTCTAATTTAATCTTTGTATTGTTTTTAGTATTGAAATTTGTCCACGTTAGTGGACGGATGAAAAGGAGTTTGTGTTAGTAGAAAATATCCTTAGTATATACATATTGTATTATATTACTAGGAGAAGTGAATTAGCAAGGAGATCTATTTTCCAGAAGAAACGACTGCTATGCTATTTTGAATATCCTCTCTCCTTTGATTAAGAAGGGAAGATCTTGATGGCCTGGAATATTTTCCATTCATCAAATTGAACTCCGGATCCAAACGTAATTGTTTAACCCCTTCAACAAAATTCCCTGTAGACACAATATTGGAATGCGAGTCACGGATTTCATGAGAATCAGAAGAAAGATTCCTTCCAAAAACTGCACCAAAGAAGATTTTACTTTCATAAATAGCTCTCATAATTCTGTTATATGCCCCGACTCCATTACTACCCTCTTCTCCTCTAATGGCAAATTCTGGTACACAGTTTATATTCAAACACCCTTTTGAGTCTCTTAAGAACGTAACCCAACCTCTAACACCAATTCCGGTGTAAGGGATTGCAATATATGGTTCATGTTCTTCGGTTTCCCCAGAAAGACAAGCCCTAACAATATCTCCTGGTTTAATCTCTGATTCTGGTTTACCAATTTCTTCAAAAAAAGTATTTAAATTCATCATAATACCAGCAGCTTCTACATCATGCAAAAAATTTCCACTCTCATTTTCAGATTCTGCAAAAACTTCTTGGCTTCTTTGAAGAAATTCGCGAAAGTAGAGAAGATCAGCTCGCTCCTTCTGATCGAAGCTTGTTGAACCTTGATGTTGATCAGTTTGATTTGTAGAATCAATAGGGTCTCCCATTTCAATATCTCTATACAATTTACTCTCTCAATATACCATTCATTTATAATGTTTTTCAATATATCTACATCTGGTATACTTACTCTAGTGAAAAAAGAAACAGCACAATTAAAAAAACTAATACAAAAATCTCAAAATATACTCATATTAACCCACAAAGGACCAGACTTTGATGCCTTCTGTAGTGCATTAATATTAAAAGAATTCCTTAATACCTACTATCCTAAAAAGAATGTCGTTTTTAAGAGTAGACAAATGCCTACACAAAACATCCCTCATATGCATGAGATAGCGGTAGTGGAGAGAATAGAGAGAGAGGATGAGGAATTAATAATACTTACAGATGCAAGTAAGTTAGAAATATGTATTAATCATAGTGATGACATACAAAGTTCTAATGCAAAGATTGTTAGTATTGATCATCATGATACTGTTGATATCGTGGCAGATTTAAGTATTAACTTTAATATGAGTTCTGCAACTGAACAGGTACTAAATCTTTGTTTTGAAATGGAAAAATGGAAATTTAAGATTACCGAAGATATTTCTAAATTAGGACAGATAGGGATTGTATCTGATACTGGTAGATTCCTCTATGAGAATGCTACCCCTGATACATATGAGATGTTTGGTAAATTAAGAAAGGTATATGCATTAGATTTAGAAGATTTTACTTACAAGAATAGTAAGTTTCCACTAGATACAATAGAGCCATTAAGAATATTTTTAAAAAATATTAATACTGAAGATGATATGGCATATACATATATCTCTAAGAAAGATATCGATGAGTTGGAGTTAAGTAAAACAGGAGTAAACAATGCACAACAGCATGTTAGAGATAGGGTATTGAGACATTTACATGGAATACACTGGGGTTTTGTTATTAAACCTTCATATTACAAAGAGAATATATGGCAAGTATCTTTCAGAAGTACAAAAGGATATCAAAAAGTAAGTGAGATTGCTCTATTACTTGGTGGAGGGGGTCATGAATATTCATCTGCCGCTAGAGTAGAAGCTTCTGATGTAGAAAAAGCTCTTGAGATTGTATTAACTACTATACACCAGTATCTTTCTGATCATCCCTCATCTTAGATTCCTTTTCCAATTCCTTAACCTTCCACATAAAGATACGGCTTCTATCTTTTGCACTTGGATAGTCTATCGCAAAGCTAAATGCTTGTTCTAAGATAACCCTAGGCTTATCTTTAGCCCATTTAATATACATAGTTACTCTTTTAGTATCTCCAAGTTTTCCTGCTAATCTTAATCCGTAATATTGATATTCTTTTGATATATACTTATGTTTATCATTTATTAGTACTCTTTTCTTTGAATATTTTTCAACATCAAAAAGCTCTCCTTGAGGCTTTGATTCCTCTTTCGGAGTATTCAATTCTTTAAGTATATCTTTTATTGAATCCATGTTATGGACAATATTGAGAATATTAATTCAAGAAATTGATTAAGCTTTCTTCTTGTTTCTTGGCTTTAGATATTTAGAAACTCTTTCTCCATATACCTTTCTAGTCGTGGAATCAATCTCTACTCTCATTTGTGGGAAGAACGTACCCTCTCTTCCAGTTACATCTTCCAAAAACCAGAATATTCTTTCACTTTGACCATATCCACTTGTAGGTGGCATACCATATTCAAGCATTTCTACAAAATCAATATCTAGCATTTGTGCTTCTTCATCTCCTGAATCTCTTAATTCTTGTTGTTCAAGGAATCTATTCAGTTGATCTACGGGATCATTGATTTCTGAGTATCCATTCCCTAATTCACTTCCTGCTATTATTACTTGGAATCTTTCTGTTATTTCTGGTTTGTCTTCGTGTGCTTTTGCTAAAGGAGATATGAATACCGGTTGGTTTACAAGGAATGCTGGTCCTGATATTGTTGCTCTTATTACTTTCCAAAGATTGTCGATTAATCTATTTCTGTTAATATCTCCATCTAGTTCAATATTGTTTTCTTTTACAACTTCTAAGATCTTTTCATCCGAGTCTTTAAATATATCTATTCCGAATCTTTCTTTTATGACTGTTGTATAGTCGATTTCTTTCCATTCCTCTGCTAAATCAAATGTATGACCTCTTGTTGTAAACTTTGTTCTTCCATATACCTTTTGTGCAATTTCAAGAAAGAGTCTTCTTACAAGATCCATGTTATCTTTATAATCTGCATATGCCCAATACCATTCTATTTGGTAGTATTCCTGAAGATGTTCATCATCCATTCCTTCGTTTCTGAAATTTGGGCCTAATGTATACACTTTTTCAAATCCTGCACCTATCAATCTTTTTTGATACAACTCTGTAGAGATTCTAAGGTAGAAATCTTGATCAAGAGAGTTATGATGTGTAATGAAAGGTTTCGCATCTGCTCCTCCTGTAACAGGTTCTAGTACTGGAACTTCTACTTCGATAAAGCCTTCGTTCCTTAAGAAATCTCTTTGTACTTGCCAGAAAGCTGCTTTTCTTTCAAACATTCTCATTCGATCTTCGTTGATAATCAAATCCAAGTACCTTCTTCTGAAAATTTGTTCCTTACTATTTAGCTTTCTAGGAATCGGCCTCAAAGCTTTGCTTAACAGTCTTATAGTGTTGCAAAATAGCGTAATTTCACCTCTCTTACTTACTCCAATGGTTCCCATGCTTTCAACAAAATCTGATAGATCTAACAAATCGAGTTTTTCCCAATCAAGAGTTGAATCTGCATCGTTGCCAACCAATGCATCCTTTTTTATCATCACCTGAATATTTGCAAACTGATCACTTATATCAAGAAAAATAAGTTTACCATGGGTTCTCCATGCTCTAATTCTTCCTGCTAGCACTACAGTCTTGCCTTCAAATTGCTCGTATTGATTCACTACTTCACCAATGGTATTAGTCTTTTTAGATTTTGCTGGATATGGACTGAATCCCAACTTCTTAAGCTGCTCAATCTTTTCTAACCTTAATTTCCTCTGACCTACGAGATCACTTCTTTGGGCATCTTCCATTATAGCAATGAATTAATTAATATATACTGCAGATTATATCAATAAGCTTGGGTAAAGAGAAAGTCTTTTTAAAAAAGAATTTTCCATTATTAACAAAGACTATGAGATTTGCAAACGACGCTTTATTCGTGGATGAGGATAAGGTCTCCTTTTTGGAAGTTGTCATAGAGATATTTAGCATCTTCTTCAACCATTCGAATACAGCCACCACTTCTTCTCACCCCTATATTACTTTCTGGCTCATACACCGCTCTACCGTTTGCATCATACCACCATATCAGAGAGTGTAGTCCATACCAAGAATCTTGGCTTGAAGAATAGTAAAATGCCATCCAGTAAGGCATATAGTCGCCTGTAGGCGCTTTTGGATTCAACCCTTTATCAACTATTGGAAACACACCAAAGACCTCGTAGCCATCTTTTGGTCCAGACAGCAGTATCTCTTTTTCCACTACTCCGGCATTCCATACAAAAAGTTTTTGTCTCGAGTTGTCTACTTCAATATATTTCTCAGCATATTTCCCATCAGTACTTGCCATATCTTTTAATGAAACCTCTACATTGGTATCTAACCCAGACTTAAAAGATCGATATACCTCATCAAAGACATTTGTTAAATCAGGTCTTACATCCTCTTTCCAATATACGAATGATCCGCCACTGTTTGAGGCGTACCCCTTCCCTCCATACGTATTTTCAAAGTATGGGAATACGTTTTCTAAAACTGCTTGATATACTAAGTTCTTGTCCACTGCACCATCCTTCATTACATCATTACTCGAAAGATATACACAATTTTCGACATTACATACTGAAACAGTATATTCTTGATTTTCAGGAATATACTCTGCACCTAAGACATCTTCTGAGTTTTGGGATGGTTCAATTTTGTTTGAAATACCGTCATAAAAGACTAAACCTAAAAGTATAGCTAATTGAACATCAATAAATATAACCAATTTTGTAATATCACTTCTCTTCATCTACATATAATATAGCAGATATTTTCTTAATGGGTAAAGAATATTGTATAATTCATAGTTTAAATCAATAAAAATATATATGTCACAAGATCTACTCCAAAAAGTAACAGCTTTAGCTAAAAGAAGAGGAATCATATTTCCTAATTCTGAAATATACGGAGGTATTGGAGGCTTCTATGATTACGGTCCAGTAGGAGTAGAAATGAAGAATAACTTAAAAAGATATTGGTGGAAAAATATTGTAGATAGAAGAGAGAATGTTGTGGGTATAGATGGAACTATAATTACACATCCCAAGGTATGGGAAGCATCTGGCCATGTCAGTGGATTTGCTGATGAAGTTGTAGAATGTAAAAAGTGTCATCAAAGATTTAGACCTGAAGATATTGATGGTAAATGTCCTAAGTGTGGTAGTACTGAATTCACAGATTCTAGGAAATACAACATGCTTTTTAAGACAGAGGTTGGTGTAATTGAGGGAGAAAAGACTGAAGCATATTTAAGAGGTGAAGCATGTCAAACAATATATTTGAATTTTCTTAATGTTGTAGATTCTACTAGACAGCAAATTCCATTTGGTATAGCTCAGATTGGTAAAGCTTTTAGGAACGAGGTTACTCCCAACAAATTGACATTTAGAACAAGAGAGTTTGAGCAGTGGGATTTACAATTTTTTGTACATCCTGATGATATGGAAAAATGGTTTGAATATTGGAAAGAGGAAAGAATGAAATTTTACAAAAAGCTTTACCGAAAGCAAGATAATCTTAGATTCTTTGAACATCCAAAAGAGAAATTAATCTTCTATGCAAAGAAAGCATTTGATGTTGAATATCTTTCTCCATGGGGATGGGCAGAGAATGAGGGTATCCACTGGAGAAGTGACTATGATCTTACACAACATAGTAAGTTTAGTGGTAAAGATTTGAAATATACAGATCCGAAAACAGGAGAGAAATATATTCCATGGATAGTGGAGACATCAGGTGGTGTAGATAGAACTATGCTAATGTTGCTTTTTGATGCATATGAGGAAGAGGATTTGGGTAATGGTAATGTAAGAACTGTACTCAAAATTCATCCTGAGATTGCTGCATACAAGGCTGCAATATTTCCATTAGTTGGAAACAAAGAAGAAATATCTTCGAAAGCAAGAGAGGTATTTGAACTACTCTCAGAAGATCACAAGGTCGTTTGGGATGATAGAGGAAATATTGGTAAGAGATACAGATATCAGGATGAAATAGGTACTCCATACTGTATTACAATTGATTATGAAACTTTAGAAAACAATACAGTAACTATTAGAGATAGAGATACTATGGAGCAAAGAAGGGTAAATATCGAAGATTTAGACTCCATAATATAGCAAAAAGGGGCACCCGACCCTCCACGGATGCCCCTCTTTACATTCGAAATCATGAATTTCTAACAAACATCCAAGATGTTGTATTCTGTAACATTATCCCTAATCTTTACGTGTACTGTATCTCCAGATTTAGATTTGAGCAATACCCTCCCCAAAGGAGACTTGTTTGAGATATAGTTCTTCTCAGGATCTGCCTCTAGTGAAGATACTAACTTAATATCGAATACCCTTTCCCCCTGCTTTAATTTCACTGTGGACCCTAATTTTACTTGGTAAGGTTCACAGTAATCTTTTTCTACTAGTATTTCAGCATTAGCTAATATATCATTAATTTCATCAATTCTATTTTCAACAGACTCTTTCTCTTCCAATATTTCTCCTAACTGAATATCATCTTCACTTAAGTCCTCTTTTCTTGTCTCTTCTAGCCTATCTGCTATTTCCTTTAATTTGAGATTCTTTAATTCCTCTAGCTCTCTAACTAGTTCGAACTTTTTTTCTTCAGTTATCTTGTAATGTTGCTTTTTCATATGAGGGAAAATATCTAAAGTATTTCTAATATGATTGTAGAATATTTAGATTATCTAAACAAGGGCAAACTATTTACTCATGTCTGGTCTTTTAGATATTGTATCTTTTTGAGACATATCCTTTCTCCAATTCTCTATCTCTTTGTGATTTCCAGAAAGTAGAACCTCTGGTACTTTCCATCCATTAAACTCTGAAGGTTTGGTATATTGAGGGAAATCTAAAATACCATCTGTAAAAGATTCTGAGCCAAGAGAATCCTCATTACCCAAAACCCCAGGTATTAACCTAGTAATACCATCTACTAATACCAATGCTGGTAACTCTCCCCCAGAAAGTACATAGTCCCCTATTGAGAATTCATAGTCTACAAGGTAGTCATGCACTCTTTGATCAAATCCTTCATAGTGACCACAAAGAACTATATAGTGGGAATCATTGCCTTTTGAGAATTCGTACAAAGTATCTTGTGTTAATTTTTTACCTTTTGGTGAAGTAAGAAGAACCTTTGTATCTTCCTTTTTCAAATCTCTAAGTACATTAAATATAGGTTCTAGCATGAAGACCATACCTGGTCCCCCACCATATGGAGTATCATCAACACTTTTGTGCTTACTGTTACTCCAATCTCTTAGATTATGTACATTTATCTCTACTAATCCCTTCTCTTGGGCCCTTTTTACAATACTGCTATCTATATACGCTTTAAGAGACTCTGGGAAAATTGTTATTAAATCAAATTTGATCATATTTTTGTATTGGTACCGCTACGGGGAATCGAACCCCGATTACATGATTGAGAATCATGAGTCCTAACCGTTAGACGATAGCGGCATATTTCGGTAAGAATTTTACCATAAAAACGCGAAATAGTATGCATATATTATTGATACAAAAGCTTTTAATAATTGACAATCTAATTAATTACATATAATATTCGACGAGTATAATTTAAGAAATACTCAAATGGCGGGAGTTACAAAAAAAGTACTGCTCACACAAGAAGGTTTCAAAAAATTAAAATTAGAACTAGAAGAGAGAGAGGGTAAGATTAGAACTGACCTGCAAGATGTTCTTAATCAAATGCGTAGCCAAGGAGATCTAAGAGAGAACGATGGCTACTCTATCGCTATCGAAGATTTTCAAAACAACGAAGAAAGAATACTTGAAATAAAACAGAGTTTAGAATTGGCTGAAATTGTAGAGAAAAAGAGTAATGAAAAAATTGATATAGGTTCCAAAGTAACTATTGAATGTGAGGGAGGCAAAGAAAAAACTTTCAATATTGTTGGTATAGATGAAGCTAATCCTTTAGACTCAAAAATCTCATATAACTCACCAATTGGTAGTTCATTAATGGGGAAAGAAAAAGGTGATCAACTTACAATTGAAACCCCTGCAGGTATCACTTCATGTACAGTAATTGAAATTGAATAATTAAGGGTGTAAGAATGTCCCTTCATTAAGTATCCCTTTAAGATCATCTATTTCGTCTAGTAGTTTTCCACCAGTCACATGGAATGATATTCCTTTCTTTTCACAATACATTGAACAATGAGAATCTACAGGTATATGCGCATTTGGTTCATGATTTTGTCCAGGAAAAATTGAGAACACATTAAAATATTCTTGCCAAGTCATATCCCTAATAGCTTTGGCTTCAAAAAATTCCTTTGGATCTTTATCATAGATTGCATCAACATTGGAAACCTTATAAACCCTATCTGCGGATAGTATGTCTGCAAATACAGCAGCATCCATATCTGTACTCCATCCCACTTTCAACCCACCACTTACCATATATCTCCCACTAGCAGATATTAGATATTCATATGCATCGCCAAGCTTATGAGGTATGAAAATGTCTGCATCATCAAGATATGATGCAAGTATCGAGGCATTTGTTTGAGTAAGCATCATCGCTATTTGATGAAGATTCTCTTCTTTAGTAATATCCTCCTGAACCTTCTCCTGCATACTTCTAGATATACCACCACCACCTGTTACTAATACAACATTCTCATATTCATTCTTTGCTTCCCAATACCACTTCTTAATCCTTCTAAAAAGATCGAAGTTTATATTTAACAAATGATCATACAGTATAGATCCGCCAACTTTTAAAACAATGCTCTTTTTCATAATTTCAGTATTAATATTAATGCAAGTATCGAGTATAGAAAAGGTACTATGTAATCGACAAGTTTAACCTTACCTGAAAAACGGATATTCCACAATGAAAGTATTAAGTAAAAGGCTAATGTACTTATCGCTGGTATAACAAAGATATTTGTTGAAAAGAATGAACATGCAAAAATTGCTACAAAAAGCGAAGAAAAAAGAGAAAGAAGAAAACCAGAAATACTTTCTCTTGAGTGTATCTTTATATCAAACCAAAATAGTATTAATGATGTAATAAATATTAATGGTAAGAAGAAAAGGATATCCAAACCTAATCTAATATATACACTTACCAAGAGGTAGAATGTCGAAATACATACGAAATCAAATACTGCCCTAGTCTGACTTGCAATGGTATACACTTTACTCAAAGAGCTCTTAACATTTAGGAATAGAACCAATATTTGAATAGATGCTACAAAGACTAAAACCAAATCCATCTGAAAAGAAGTGTTGTAGTAGATATATAGCAAAAGGGATATATAGAAAATCGCAGGAAGAATAAAGTAAGAAAAGAATCTATCCTTAACTGATATTCTTTGTATGACTTCACTATATTGAGAAATCCTCCTCCCTGAATACAAAGCAAACGCCCTTACAAACCAAGTCAATAAGAGAGTTAAGCCTAAAGCTCCTGTAAATAGATATGCGAAGCCCGATGTATGAGTTATATACGAAAAATATACCGTAACAATGGTAATTAATAATAGATAAAGCAATTCACTTTTAATCTCAAAATTTCTCTTCACTTTTGGGCAGTATTTATTTAATTAATAATTCCTCCGAAACCTTTAAATACACCAACTAATATAATTAACCACCAAGCACCTAATGTAAACAAACCCCCAGCATTCTTACCTAACATACCTTTTTTCCAATATACATATACCTCTATGCTTAAAAGTATAAATACAAAGGAAACAATTGCCAAGCTTATTCCATCTGTTGTTCCCACCATATCCCTAACCCAAAGAGTCAAATCCGGTGTATAAGCAACAGATTCGTCTTCTTCAATAAAATATTCAGATATATCAATCTCTGAAATATTTCCAGCCTTATCAGCAATAATCAGAACTGATTTCTCCCCAATATCTTCTTTTGAGATACCTAAGACAGCATTACCCTCTTCGTTAATTATTACCTCAAAAGTTTTATCACCTGTAACAAGCTGAATAGAAGATGCTTCCTCTGGTATCACAAAGGTTATTTCGTAATTAGTATCAGACCTGTTTACATAGATTGATTCTGCTTCAATAGCAGGAGGTGTTGAATCAATATCAAATACCACTTCTGATGAACGAACAGAGGTATCTTTAATCTGAGCAACAATTTTTTGTTCTCCCTCTTCCCAATCAGAGACTTTATCATATTCCCAATCTTTCTCATTACTTTTTACTTCTCCTATTACAACATCCTTATTTAATATCTGTACAGCATATTCACCGGATACATTATCTGTAGTTCCCTTAATATTAACATTTGCATCATTTATTAATTCTCCATTTTTGGGATTTGTTATGCTTATTGCCTTTATTTCACCCTTATCAACAATATTTGCCTTCGGAGTTACTGGTGGTTGTGTAACTTCTGATTTAACCGGTGCATCCGCTTTATATGTTTGTGAGGTTAAATTACCAAACATTTGAACAACTAATATCGTTTGTTTTCCTAGAAGTACTCCCTCAACAACTGCAACTCCGATATCTTTGTAATTACCACTCATAATGTTCTCCTTGTGTGTAGGACTAGCCATCCATGCCTCATGAACACCTTCTGCTGTTCTAAAGCCCTTAGCGAGATTCTCACCTGCATATACGTACTGATATCCAGATGCAGAAATAAACATCCATGGAGACTCTCCATTTGGTCCAAAATGATCCCAATACTGTTGCTCAAGCATATTATTCGCCTTCGCAAGAGCAGCAGCAGAAAGTCTCGAATCAGTATTCAAAGTATTAAGCCCAGCAGCAGCCCTTTGTTGATTAGTAAGATTAATAATATTAGCAGGAGTAATCGAACTAGCCATAGCCTCAGGTATCCCTAACAACCCTCCAAACATATTTACAAGAACAAGAATGATCGTATAAACCGACAATGCGACCTTCCTTAACAAAAATGGCTTATACCCATTATCTTTACTTGGAATAAAAAATTTCCTCACAGGCAGTAGCAATTCCAGAAATCATATATTAACAAATACTATCATCTAAATATAAAAATATAAAGCGCCGCTTGCATATCCCATAAGAGATATTTTAGGTCATTTCTCTTTTAATAATAGGACTTTACTATTCCAAGCTTCAATATTATTTAATCTCTATAATATATATTATCTTTATGCCAAGAAGAATTCTCTATCCAAACAGCTTTTATCATATCTATAACAGAGGAAATCGTAAATGCAAAATATTCCTTTCTCAGAATGATTTCGCTAGATTTGCGAATACCATATTCAGAATAAAAAAAGATTATAATTTTGTATTGTATTCATATTGCCTCATGCCAAATCATTTTCATTTACTAATATTTTCAGGTTCAAAACCAGAAGAACTCTCAAAATATATGCACAGAATCTCAACTTCATACTCGAAGTATTTCAACAAAAAATACAATTTGGTAGGTAGTACATTTCAACGTCCTTTCCATGCAAGATATGTAACCAAAGACAGAGGTTTCCAACTAGTTTCAAACTATATTCGCAATAATCCCGTTAAAGCTGGTATGGTTAGTGATGCACAATATTACAGATGGTACTTAGAATGTAGCCTAAGCTTGGAAGAAAAGAATTACTAATACGAAAGGACAAAACGAGAAGAAGACGGTCTATAGGTTTGACAAACCCCTCTTAAAAAGAAGACCTGAGTCAGGAACCCAGGTCTCCAATTTCTTCCCTCATCTAGAGAGAAATGCCGGCAGAGCTTATTACTTAACAGCAACCTTAAGTGCTTTTCCAGCTTTAAAAGCAGGAACTTTAGTTGCAGGTAACTTGATCTTTGCTAGAGTCTTAGGATTGATTCCTGTTCTAGCAGCTCTTTCTCTTACTTCGAATTTACCGAAACCTGTTAGTAAAACAGGATCGCCAGCTTTAAGAGAATCTGTAACTGCATCAAATAATGCATCTACAGCCTCACCAGCTTGTTTCTTAGTAAGATGCGCAGCTGATGCAACTCTATCTACTAAATCTTTCTTTAACATGTGTTTAAAACCTCCTTTCTTAGAGATACGGGTGCCACGAATCCTGATATCATGCGATTCGTGCTACCACATGACTAAAATAGCGTAAATAAAGGGTCACATCAAGAACCTTATTGTTATAGGATTTTTCATTCATGACTACTAAAAAGCTTTTACTGTCAAGAGTTTCCCATTCAAGGTTGGGTAATATTTGTGAATAAGATATTAACTCCGTGAAGCAATTCATATTGATATCACAAGGTTTCATGAGCAAACCCTCTGAGAAAGCTGTTCTATCAGTGTTTTTGGATGTCTACAATATATTCGAACGTTTTCAAATCCCCATATTTTTCTAGGACAATATTTGATCAAAAGCCTTTCTGAAAGGACAAAAAGGGAGGATTTATTTTCCTCCCTTTTAACAACTTTAATCATTGCCCTGTAGTAATGACTACTAGAAGTTACCTATCTTGCAACCTCAATAGCTCTAGTTTCTCTGATTAATGTAACTTCTACATTACCAGGATAATTCTGAGTCTTCTCAATACTAGACGCGATATCCTTTGCAAGTACAGTCATTTCATCGTCAGATATCAATGCAGGTTTAACAATTATTCTTAATTCCCTACCAGCCTTAATAGCAAACACCTCTTCTATCTTATCTCCAGCCAATTCCTTTGCAACATTCTCTAAAGATTCAATCCTTTGAATATACTGTTCATAGCTATCCTTTCTTGCACCTGGTCTTGCACCAGAAATTGCATCCGCAATATATACCAATACAGCTTCAACAGATTGTGGTTCAATATCCAAGTGGTGGGCTTCAATAGCATTCACAAGTTTTTCATCTAAACCATATTTACGAGCAACCTGACCAGAAATATGATGATGAGGACTCTCAATCTTATGAGTTAATACCTTACCGACATCATGTAAAAGACATGCCTTTTTAACAAGACCTACATCAGCTCCAACTTCTGCAGCAAGAACTTCTCCCATTCTCATCATTTCGATAGTGTGAGACATCAAGGACTGTCCATAACTAGTTCTATATTTCATCTTACCAATAAGCTTTAACAATCCGATATCTATACCTGGCCAATCAGCTTCTTCTGCAAGAATTTGACCATTCTTTTTTATTTCAATAGAAATTTCATTTTTTGCTTTTCTAATAGCTTCTTCAATGGATCCTGGATGAATTCTCCCATCACCAATCAATTTTGTAAGTGCAACAGAAGCAATCTCTCTTCTCAAAGGATCAAAAGATGAAAGAGCAATTGTGTTTGGAGATTCATCAACAATAACATCTACTCCTGTAAGCTTTTCAAATGCTCTAATATTTCTACCTTCCTTACCAATTACTCGACCCTTTACCTTATCGTCCTCAATTTTAATAGCAGAAGTAGTAGTTTCACCTACATAGTCTGTTGCAATTCTTTGCATAGATTCAACAAGAATATGTCTTGCCTTCTCCTCTGCAACTTCTTCTACTCTTTTCTCTGCTTGTCTAATTTTCTTAGCTTCATAGTTTTTGATATCCTCATCAACCTGACTCATAAGTTTCTGTCTTGCTTCATCCTGAGTTAATCCTGAAATCCTTTCCAATTCTTCTTTCAATTGATTCCTCGTATTTTCAAGACCTCTTTGCATTTTTTTTACATTCTCAGAAGCACTCTCCAGTTCTTCACTTTTTTGATCGAGCATCTTAGTTCTCTCATTTAATTTCTTCTCTCTATCAAGAAGAAGTTCCTCATGCTCTTGAGTTTCTTTTCGAAGTTCACGAAGTCTATCTTCAGACCTTCTTTTGTTCTCCTCTAATTCTTTTTCGGTTTCCTCAATTTTGTTACCGATTATCTTGTTAGCAACCCTTTCGATTTCCTCTTCAGGAATATCTTTAATATTTACCCACTTCTGTACATATTTTAAGTAAGTAAATACACCGATACCACCTACAAGCGTTGCAACAATACCTATTAATAACTCCATAAGAGTATTGTTAAAAATTTAATATCCTTTTTTTTGGTGAAAGAAAATGGGAAGATCTAATTACGATCTCCTACATCAAAGAGTTCTTGTAGTATATATTTTTTAGTATATATATTTTTCAAAATGTTCATTAATCAATTATTCTTTAATATTTCTTTACCAACCACAAAACATGGTTATCAAGGACTTTGTAATGATATCATTTTTTAGGCCGACTTTCTAGGAGTTAAGACTATTTATTAAGCTTTGATAGTAGGTGAGATTGTGAATAGTTGCCAAAGTCGAGGCAATAGCCTCACCATTTTTCATCATATGATGAAGATATGCACGAGAATAATTCTTACAACACTCACAGGAACAATTAGGATCTACAGGTCTCATATCTAAAGACATATCACTATTGCCAAGCCTAATTTCTCCCTCAGATGTATATAGGGTTCCATGCCTAGCATTTCTCGTTACTAATACTGTATCAAAAAGGTTATACCCTATCTTCGCACATTTTAAAATATCTTCTGGCTTACCAACACCCATTGCATATCTAATAGTACTAGTTGGAACATTCTCAATTACAGCAGACAGCTCATCTTCAACTAACCTACCATCTGAATCAACAACAAAACCTCCGAAATTGTAACCATCAAAACCAATATCAACTAAGGCCTTCGCACAATCAGCTCTTAAATCTGGAAAATTCGCACCCTGTACAACACTAGTTAAGAGTTTACCAGTCTTTTTAGTTCCACCATACTCCTTTTCAAAATGATCTTTACATCTTCGAGCCCATTTAATCGTTCTTTCTACAGAAATTTCAGCTTCATATTTGTTTAAATCAGTTTTTCTACAATCATCCAAACATACTAAAACATCAGACCCAATCTTCATTTGGATATCTATAGAACTCTCAGGAGTTAATTCATAGACATTGCCCTCTCTTGGAGATTTAAAAGTCGCACCATTTTCATGAACTTTACCCTTCCATTTTTTTGAATGAATCAATGAGAAAACTTGAAAACCTCCAGAATCAGTTAAAACTAATCCATCCCAACCCATCATCTGTTTTATACCACCTAACTTCTCAACAACATCTGGCCCTGGATGAATCAGTAGATGTAAAGTATTAGTAACAATAGCTTTTGTTCCAGTCTCAACCAGTTGCTTGGTTGTAAGATACCTAACAGCCCCCCTTGTCGCATCCGGCATAAACAGGTAGACCCTAGTCAAATCTAATGGCTTGAGAGAAAGGTTATTATAGTGACCTGGGGTATCCATCTTTATTTTTTCTTCTTACTAGATTTATTTATTTCTTTTGTTATCATCATACTATCTCCATAGCTTAAAAATTTATATCCTTTCTTGATAGCTTCATTGTAAGCCTTTAAAATATATTTCTTTCCAGCAAAGGAACTTACCAAAAGAATCAAAGAGGAATCAGGCATATGGAAATTGGTAACCATATTATCAACGATTTTCCATTTGTATCCTGGATAGATATAAAGAGAAGTATCTCCAGAGAATTCTTTTACAAAAAATCTCCCTTCTTTTTCAAAAGCCACACTTTCTAAAGTTCTTGCAACAGTAGTACCAAAAGCCCAAACCTTACCTTTTCTATTATTGATAGTATCTGCAACTGATTTCGGAATGTTTATATATTCTGTATGAATCTTGTGATCTTCAATATTCTCATCACGAATTGGCGCAAAAGTTCCCCATCCAACTCTAAGCTCTACCTTGACTATTTTAGCCCCCTTTTTTCGGATCTGTTCTAAGATCTCACCCGTAAGGTTTAAACTCGCTGTTGGTGCAGCGACAGCCCCTTCGATACGAGAAAACACAGTGTTATACCTTTCTCTATCGCTTTTCTCATCACTTCTTTTCATATATGGTGGCAAAGGTGTATGGCCATATTTTTCAAAAAGAATATGGCTAGTACCATGAACAAAAGATATTAAAAATCCATTGTCCCTTCTTTCATATACTTTTATTTGCACATCTTTACCCTGTTCATTAACCAATATATCTCCGACATTTACATTCTTAGCTCTTCCTATAAGAACATACCAAATATCATTTCCTATATTTTCCAAGAAAAGAACCTCTATTCTTTTCCCCCTAGGTGTCAGAAAAAAAGTTCTGCTGTTGAGAACCTTCGTTTCATTCAACACTACAACATCCCCCTCATGAATATATTCTGGGACATTAAAATACCTGTCATGAAATATTTCACCATTCCCCCTATCTAATACTAATAACTTTGAAGTACCCCTAACCTTTGGGGGGTACTTAGCTATAAGTTCTTCACTTAAATTGTATTCAAACTCTTCAATTTTCACAGCCC
>CAYOME010000002.1:0-7601 GCA_964405015.1 uncultured Candidatus Saccharibacteria bacterium | reverse complement strand
TTAGCTATAAGTTCTTCACTTAAATTGTATTCAAACTCTTCAATTTTCACAGCCCCAATTATACTATATATCCTACCCCACACCTATTGATTTGCCCCTTTGCTATGTCACTTCTTTAGACTATGGTCTACCTGTGGTAGAATTAGATGATGGAAAATGAAAAAGTATTAGGTATTAAAACTTTGTTTTTAGGAAGTGATTGGGAGTCAGTTGAAACTCTTAAGGCTTTGCATGAAGATGAGAGATTCGAAATTGTTGGGGTTATAACTACGTCGGATAAACCTGTTGGTAGAAAACAACTAATGACCCCTTCAAAAGTGAAATCTTTCGCACTTGAAAATGGAATAGAGGTATTTCATACGGAGAAGAACAAAGAGAGATATTCTCTCGCCTTGGAGAAATTTACTCCAGAATTAATTGTCTGCAAAGCGTTTGGGGAAATCGTCCCGGGATTCTTTTTGGAATACTCTAAATACAAGGCTATAAATGTACATTTTTCAATTTTGCCTAAATATAGAGGTGCTGTCCCTATTCAAAAAGCTATTTTGGATGGAGAGAAAGAGACAGGTATTACCATCATGCTTATGTCAGAAGGGTTAGATGAAGGAGATATATTAGAGATATTTAAAGAGCAAATTCATACATATGATACAAATTTGTCATTAAGGGAAAGGTTGGTAAAAAAATCAGCAATAGTTTTAGGAGATGTACTAGAGAAATGGATAAAAAAAGAGATTGTTCCCCAAAAACAGGATGATTCAAAAGCAACATACTGTTGGCAAAGAGATATATCGAAGGAAAGTGCACAAATTAATTGGGTCGAAATGGAGCCAGAATATATTGAAAGACTTGTTAGGGCAATGATTCCTTGGCCAATAGCTTGGTGTACAATTGAGAATTGTAAAATAGAGAGCCTACGAGGTAAAAATATGAAAATATATAGTTCAGAGTTAGTTCAAATAAAATCTGAGTTAGAACCTGGAGAATTGTATGTTCAAGATGGAAAGCTTCTCATTTCAACAAAGAACACAAACGTTTCCTTAAGGATAAAGGAATTACAATTTGAAGGAAAGAATATCTTAAAGGAGAAAGATTTTCTAAATGGGTTAGGTAGAGGACTGATCTAATTTAAAAGATTCTGAATCGGAGAGATCTGATCCCCCTCGCATACCGATATATATACCCAATACAATATTTTTTATCCTAAGAATTTCTGGATACTCAGATTTTGGATAATATTCGAAAAATGAGCATATTGCCTGTTCTAAACCAGTTAATCCGTTTACTTTTGACCTATTATCATCCGTCAATATTCCATTCATAACGTCAATTGCTAGGTCTCGATATATTTTCATCAGTTCTTCTTCTTCTCTAACTAATTCAAATACATAGGGTTCGAATGATAATGAATCCACATTTTCTAAATATGCCCCACCTTGAAGATCAAACATCCTTCCGAGGACCTTTTTCTTTACAATCTGAATTTGGTTATAATCCCTACTTGGACTGTATCCGAGAACAGACGCTATTGTTTGTTCATAGCCAGTTAGTCCATTTGTTGGAGAAGGGTTATCATCTGTAACCCTATTTAAAAGCAGATCCGAAGCAAGTTGCTTGAAAATACTTGGTTCACTATCCCCTCTGTTTTCAAAAGCAGTTCCATCTAAATCCATACTATTAAGAAAAAAAACTCAAAAAATGCGTAAGTATCAAGTAAGCCGGATTCTGTATTAAACGATCATCTATCTATGCGGTTAAACCTTGCTCCGGGGGGGGTTACCACGCGATACTACATCACTGTATTACCCGGTGGTCTCTTACACCACCATTTCACCCTTACCTAAGTAAACTTAGGCGGTATATCTCTCTGCTGCCCTTTTCTCCGAAAGATCACTCCCTCCCAACTTTCGTTGGCACCCATCTCTTATGTGAGACAACATGGAGTCCGGACTTTCCTCACTAATTATTAATTAGCGCGATCGTATATGATACTTACGCTATATATTATACTAGATACTACTTGTAAACAGAAGATTTCCCCTCATGTCCACCAGTAGTAAGTATAATAATGGAATTATTTCCGATACTCTTCCAAAGAATACGAATATCGCCAGTGACCCTAGAGCTATATACTAGACCGAAGTTGGTTATCTCCACCTTATGCGTCTTTAAACTTGGATAATAAGGATCTAGCATAAAACTACGGAAGAATTTCTCATATCTAACCGCAAGAGAAGGATTCCCCTTTACTAACTTAGCACGCTTCTTAAGAAAGCTTTGAGAGAGTTCTACCTTAAACATCTTCATCGAAGCTATGCATAATTGCTATTGCTTCTTCAGGAGTCCTGGCCTCAAGAACTCTGCCACTCGTAACATCCTCTATTGCTTCTGGCAAATCTTTTAATAATGCTCTATCTATTTCATCAACTTCGATACTACTTTCCAACTCATTCAATAGGGCATACCTAATATATTCAGGAACAGTTATTCCCATCCTTTTTGCCTCGGAAATTACTCTATCCCTAAGGACATTAGATACATTCACTTGTATTCTATCAGTATATTTTGCCATACATGAGTATTATATCACCCCCACGACACTCATACAATCATCCTATTTCTTCCTTTTATTAATTACTAACACTATCCCAAAAGGTATTAGTACTACAGGAGAGAATACTAATATCCAGATTGTAGAATTTACTAAAGTTTTTAGTACAGAAACTAAAGCATTTAATGCAGCTCTAAACTCTCCCAATGGCTTCCATGGTTCATCAGAGATATTTAATCCTTCCTTATCTATACTCAATGTTAAAGAAAGATATGAATAGTCGGTTTGGCTATCAAAATATCTCTTTTGTGCTTCATAGCTTTCGATCTCTCCTCTAACATTGTTCAATTCTTTTTGGACTGCAAGTATATCTGTTACGGTATTTGCTTTATCAAGGATCACTATTATTTGTGCCTCTACCTCTCGAAGATTTTCCAATCTGGATGTTATATCAATATACTGTTCAGTAAGATCAGTTGTACCTATATTGGCAAAGGTAACCTCACCATCTAATTCTCTTAACTCACTATAATATGTTTCGAAATTATCAACAGGTACTTTTATTGTAAGTGTTAGTACTCTGTCATTCCCTCTTCCAGAATCATATATGTCTGTAACTTCTCCTCCATATTTATTAGTTATTGGTGAAAGGGTAGTTACCATATCATCAATATTTTTCACCAATATATTTATACTTCCTCTTTTTTGTATCTTAGAACCTTCAGAATTGTTGTATGTAGGAGATTCTTGATATGAGTCTGTTGCTCTTGAATAGTCAGAAGATTCATATGGTGCAGGCATATACCCACCTATTTCATCTTGAGTTTCGGTCTTGTTGTTAACAAAGAAGAGAAGAGGTACAACAAAAGCTCCTAATATTCCCACAGAAAGTAAAATCCAAAAGAGAGTTTTCTTCATTTAAAATGGTTAATAGGTTAGATATATAAATATTAGCACTTTGTATTAAAAAATACATAGAAATATTTAATCTGGCAATGCCCTTAAAAATATATCGCCCTTGTAAAAATTCAGACTCGGTATTGAATCTCCAGAGTAGATAATATTTGCGTTTTCAATATTCCCAATTAATTCTGGTAGTTTAACCATATCAAATTGAATATTACCTAGGTCTCCATACTTCCCCTTGTCATATGAAACGATTAGCTTGTTATCAGAAATTTTGTAAGTGCCATAAAAAAGACTTCTCCCTTCATCGTTATTTACACGATAGCTTAATTCCATAATCTTAGTTTCTGGCCTAAGAGAAACATATACTGTTGAATTGCATTGGATATCTTGCTTCTCATTGTTAATTAATACACTTTTGAAGAAGGTTTCATTGTAATACTGCGAGTCACCCTCTTGTGGTATTACGTCTCCTTCGTATTCTTTACTATTCATTTCACACCATTCTGAAGAATTTTCTTCTTGGGAAATAAATATTAATCCAGGTTTAGGAAGAATACTACTTATGAGCTTCGAATACAGACCAGGCATATACGCACTGTCATCAGCAACCACTTCTATTTCAAATCTATTAGGATTACTATGTATTTGTTTATATTGGACATTCCATACGATACTTTCATTATATATCGGTTGTAAAATTCCTTCTTCTACTACTTGGTAAGGGCCTTCAAAAGACAATCTCTCAACAATCATATTTACATACATTTCAATATCAAGTAAATATTCTTCTTTCTTCGGATCAAGGGTCAATTTGTAAAAAATCTCCCCTACGGTGTCATCTTTGGAATATAGTTGTGAGGCTGAGTACTCTTCAATTAATTCTTCTTCCTTCTCTTCTTCTACCTCATTTGTAATCTCTTTTTCAACTTCTTCACTCACTGTTTTATTCTCTTTAGAAGGAAAGACATTCCTGAGTATTGTATATTCTGGCAACATTGAAAAGAGTAAGTAAAGGAAAGAAGCTACTCCTATGAATATAATGGGGATTTGCCAATACAAATGTGAGGATTTTATTTTCATTCTTTTGAGGAATAAGTTATTCAAATATAGAATAACAATTAAATAAAAAAAAAGCACCTTTCGGTGCTTTCCAAATACTAACGTTTTGAGAACTGAGGCTTTTTTCTAGCTTTAATCTGACTATATTTCTTTCTTTCAACTTCTCTAGGATCTCTTGTAATTAAACCTGCCTTTCTCAATGGTGATTTCAATGTCTCATCCATAGTGTAAAGTGCTCTAGCAAGTCCTAGTGTAACACTATCAATTTGTCCACTTAAACCACCACCAGTAACTTTAGCAGTAAAGTAATATTTACCTTCTAATCCTGATATTACGAATGGTTTATTTATCTCTTCAGTTGCTTTTGGAAGGCTAGCAAAATATGTATCTACTGCTTTACCATTTACAGTACTAGCTTTATCTCCAGCAAATATTCTTACTCTGGATGTAGATGTTTTTCTTCTGCCAACTCCTTCAAAAAATGTATCCTTACTCACTAAATCTGTAATTAAAATTTATACTCTTTTGGACCCTGAGCCTGATGTTTATGCTCTGCATCCTTGTATACAAATAGTCTTGCCATTCTAAGATCTCTTAGTTTGTTCTTTGGAATCATATTCTTAACAGCATCAATGATTACTCTTGTAGAATCCTTTTTAATTTGATCACTAAATACTGTTTCTCTTAATCCCCCTGGATGTCCAGAATAGCTGTAATACATTTTTTTACCTTCCTTACCTCTTGTTAACTTTACAAAATCAGTATTAAGAACTATTACATAGTCACCACAATCTACATTAGGAACTATTTCTGGTTTCTCTTTACCAATGAGAAGAGAAGCTATCTTAGTTGCAACTCTACCAAGAATTAAATCCTTAGCATCTATTACATACCATTCTCTTTTAATATCTTCATTTTTTGTCCATTGAGTCTTGTACTTCATCTCTGTTAAGTCAATATATAAATTATAAACCAGATCTAGATTTAGCTCTCTCTTTATTTACTGGAGCCATAACCTTTGTAATAGATTTCTTCTTTCCTGTTTCAATATTTTCTCTCTTTGTTGTTTCTTTCTTTACTACTACCTTTTCTTCTTTCTTTTCACCCTCTGTTTTCTTTGCTTCCTTCTTTGCTAATCCGGATATTTCTATTACAGATACTTCAGAATTATCACCGGCTCTAAATCCAACTTTCTTCATTGTAACTTTTGTAGATTCCTTTTTTGCAAAATCAACAAACTTTTTGACAAGATCCGTGCTACCTAAGATATTTTGAAGAGATCTTCTTGTACTTAGATCTACCTCTCCATTAGATTTAATCTTTGCAATTAAGGATTCCATTTCACCTTTTAATGCTTTTGCTTTAGCAGTTGTAGTCTTTACAGTTCCACTTTCAACAAGAGATCTTAAAAGGTTTAATACTAAGGCTTTCCTATGTGCCATTGTTCTTCCTAATTTTTTAGTTCCAATCCTCTTATACATTTTTATTGCTCACTCTTGATATTAATTCCATACTGATTAAGAAGTTCTACTACCTCATTTAAAGATTTGTTACCAAATCCAGAAAGAGAAAGTAAATCATCTACAGTTACACTCTTTAAATCACCTAAGGTTTTGTATCCACCAGAAAGAAGACCTGTTTTAGATCTCTTTGAAATTGGAAGATCTTCTATCCTTAGATCATTTGCTTCATCATATGTTTCTACGGCTTCTTGTTCAACTTCGAATTGATTAATTTCTTCTACTCTTTCTTCAACCTCTTTCTTTGATACTCCCATTGCAATCATTACTTTACCTGAGAATTCTTGTAATATTTTTGCTGATTCCAAAAGAGCATCTTTAGGTGCAATACTTCCATCTGTTTCTACACTTATTACTACTGCATCCAAGTCTGTTTCTTGTCCCTTACGTGCTTGTTCTACACTCATACTTACTTTCTCAATTGGTGCAAAGTCACAGTCTAGAGGTATAGTGCCAACATCTTCTCTATCAATGTTTCTTGCATCTCTATATCCTATTCCAGATTCAACAGTCATATCTATTACTAACTCTCCAGAATCATCTGAAATATTAGCAATTACAATGTCTGGTGTAGTTACTGTAACTCCTGCTTCTACTTGAATGTCAGAAGCTTTTACTACTCCTTTTCCCTTTGCAACAATCTTACATGTCTTTACATCTTCAGAGTCTACTCTGAATTTAACCTGCTTTAGGTTAAGAATTATTGTTGTTACATCATCTTTTACTCCCTCAATTGTAGAGAATTCATGCTTAACACCCTTAAACTTTACACTTGTAATACCAGAACCCTTTAAACTTGAGTAAAGTATTCTTCTTAATGCATTACCTAATGTATGTCCATATCCTCTTGGAAGGGGAGATATCTCATAGAGACCAACATTTCCCTCTTCTTCTTTAATACTTACTTTTATATCTTTAAATGCATCCATTGTGTTTAAAAAACAAATTATTATCTAGAGTAGTACTCAATGATTAGGTTCTCACGAATACCCTCATCGATATCATCTCTTATTGGTAATCTTGAAACAACTGCCTTATCCCCTTGTATTTCAATCCACTCTGGGACTGGGAATAATTTTTCAGTTGGAGCAAGCTTAGCCTTTCTTAATTCTAATGAGTATCCCTCTTTCATTTCTGCAGAAGGTACTGTAAATTTCTTTCCATTTAAGAGTACATGACCATGTACAACATACTGTCTAGCAGCAGATCTTGAAGGTGCTAAACCAGCAAGATACAATACGTTATCTACTCTCAATTCTAACAATCTTAAAAGCTCAAGACCCTTATCAGTGTTATATACCTTAGATCTTCTATCAGACTCAAGATATGTATTTTTAAACTGTCTCTCTCTAACACCATATGTTCTTTTAACCTTCTGTTTCTCTCTTAATTGTAATCCATAGTTAGAAAGTCTAGCCTTTCTTTTACTTCCATGTTGTCCTGGAACAAAAGGCTTTCTTTTTAAACCATTCTTTTCTGAGAATGATCTTGCACCTTTAAGATGTAGTTCTACACCTTCTCTTCTACTTAATCTTTCTTTTGGTCCTGTATATCTACCCATT
>CAYOME010000001.1:0-253639 GCA_964405015.1 uncultured Candidatus Saccharibacteria bacterium | reverse complement strand
TATGTATGGTACAAGATAGATAGTGTTGTTCCAAACACTCCTCAATATATTGATTTGAATAGTGATTCTGGTCAAAGCGCAAGAACATATACCAATGACAGTTTTGGATTCATGATGCACAAAGAGGGAAGTAATTGGATACCATACGTACCAAGCCTTGTAGATGGAGGATCTGATATATGGGTTAAAGCAAATGTCTCTGGAAATGCCTTTGATATATATGGACCTTCTAGCAGTGCAATGATAAGGATTGAAAATACTAGCGTAAATATTTCTGGAAACAATGTGATATTAAACTACAATGCTAATTTCGGAACATCTTCTGTAAAAGAAGGAATGTACAATATCTTTGTAATGGCTAATGACGTATTCGGTTTTACACCGTATGACAACTATGGACCAGGAGTCACAAAGATCGGTGATTACTTCGATCCTGAGGAAATAAGGTATTACAATGTATGGAGTGATAGTAATAAAGATTGGGGGTATGACAAAACACCTCCTTCTGTATCGGAACCAAGTATAGAAGTCACTGGCCCTACGAAGATTAAAATCTCTTGGAATACTACAGATACAAACATCATTACCTCTATAGTTGGCAATATATACATATCAAATGGAGTCGAAACAACAGATCAAATTAGAGAAGTTGTACTTAATAACCCAGGGGTACCTACTGTTGTATCCCCATATGATCTCTTAGAACAAGGTAATAATCTAGTTGGTAATCTCTCTAGTGGATATATTGCCAAAGCAACTGGTATTTCTTCAAATTCAGTAAATGGAAATATTGAAATGAATCTTGGAAGTAACCGAGAAGGTAGTACTGTCTTCTACCTTACCTCTTTTGATGTAGCATGTAATCCAGGAAACAACAGCTCATTGTACAATCTCGAAGATTGGATAATAACCAATGGTGGATTTGTATACTCTTCAACGGGAATTGATTTTAAAGTTAAGGATGTAAGTGATCCTAATCTCTGGAGTCTTACATCTCTTCTAAACAAAATCTCACCAACTAGAGCAGATATATCAACAGAACTCTTTGGAGATGCACTAGGAGGCCCAAGAGCCCTAGATAAGAATGCTACAAACAACTCATACAGTGTAAGCCCATTTACAGGATACAAGGTATATGATTTTTACAAAGATGTTAAAAGTACATTTGAAAGAAGAGAGGTAGGAATACCAAATATATCTAGAATGAGCTCAACGCCCCTTCTCTCTGGAACTCTTCCTGGTGATGGATCGCAGATTCAAGTACTTGATAGGAATGGAGATTTGTATGTTGGTGATTCTAACCCATTTGTATGTAATGGTAAGGGATTCTTTTTTGTAAAAGGTGATTTGATAATTAATAATTCCATATTAAATGGAAGTAATCCTTCATACGATGCATGTATATTTGTTGTATCTGGAGATCTAACTATTAATCCAGGCAGAGATTCTTCAGCTGGTGGTATAGGGTATGATGAAATTAATGGATATTTCTTAGTAAATGGCTCCGTTAATATGGCAGAAGATAGTTCTTTTGATGGACTCTATGTAAGTGGAGGAATACAATCTTTGGGTAGGGATAGCTTTAATATTGATAGATATTTAGGATTAGCATACAGAGATACTCATCCCCTTCTTGTTGTTAACCATCATTCAAAATATGGATTGCTTAGTAGCATATTGATAGGGAATCCAATAGATATGGTGAAGGTAGAGGTAGGATTTAAGCCATTCTAAAACATGAAGATTCATATTGAAAAGAAAAAATTAAAAAGAGCAGTGTATATTTTTTTAATTTTGCTTTTCTTTGGATCTCTGCTTCTCATATATCTCTTCCAAGAGAAGAATTTAAGGTTTGATAAATATGGGGAATATTCTTCAGAGTGTACAATTGAAAAAAGTTTTAATGGAGTAGTTCTTAAGTGTAATGCATTGATAGAGGGGATCGAGATAAAGAATAAGGATGAGGTATGTTTACGTACATTGATATTGTTTGATGATAGAAAACCAGAATATTTAATGATATGTGAAAGAAATGAAATAATTTCTGGTTTAGATAATGAGGCTGTTCATTCTGAATATAAAATACCAATAGATTTAAATATTAAATACAGTAAATATCCCCTACTTCAACCTAGATTTGAGAGTGTTTCTGTAAGTCTAATGGATGATAAAGAGATTGGGAAAATATTAAGAAAGCTCTTCGAAAAGAATATCTTCATTAAAGATGTACTCTCTCAAGCAGATGCGAAGCTTCATAAAGATAACTACTTCTCTGCTCTTCTTGATATCCCTAATAATGAAAAAATTTGGTATGTTCTTTTCTTGAATGTTCGTATAAATGAAATAATTTCTGAGAATGAAATAGTCTTAGATATAAACTTAAGCGATAGTAAGATACAACCAAGGGCAAAGTATTTAAAGAGTACCAAGGATATCTCTAAAGATATTAAGTATCAAGCAGTCTTTGTATATGTACCTAATAATATTGAATTAGAGACTAATGATAAGTCCCTAATATGTAATAGTGAGGATAATTCCAGTACATCTCTTAAAGAATTCTGTGAATCAAATATCTCTTTAGAGTCAATTAAAATAGATAAAGATATAAATGAATATTTACTTGATGGAGATTCCTCTAATCTAATGTTGTTAGAATTAATACCAAATGAATAGATTAAGAGTACTAATATCCTTTGTTGCATTAATATCTAGTTTTTTACTTTTACCTTCTTTTGTAAATCAGGTAGAAGCATATAACTGTTTACCAAGTAGATATTGTTCAACCGATGGAGGGGTTGTAGAAGGTGCTTGGTGGCGGAATTCTTCAACAACTTGTACTACCGCAAGACAAACATACTCTTGCTCTGGAACAGATAGTAATTGTAGTGGTGGTATTAACATATATTCTTCAGAATATGATTGTGCAAGGGGGGTAAATCCATATTTCGCAGGATGTTGTAACTCAGGTACACCCCCTCCACCTCCTCCACCACCATGCAATGACTGTACACCTCCATCATGTCCTGCTGGTACTACAACAACAGATACAGGGTATTACCATTCACAAACATCATGTGATAGAGGGGATGGATGTGATCCAAGATACAATACAAGAAATTGTTACTGTAATACTTGTACTCCACCAAGTTGTTCTCCAACCTACTCTGATTCCAATTTGGGATACGGTTCTACTACAACTAGTTGTTACAATGGATGTGCAAATCAATATAGAACATGTTACTGCTATTCTTGTACTCCGCCTGCCTGTGCTCCTAATTACAGTACCGTTAACTATGGATATGGCATAGTATCCTTAAGTTGTACTAATGCATGTTCAGTTAAGACTACAAACACTTGCTACATAGATAGGTGTAGTAACTGTAGTCTAAGTAGTTGCCCTACTCCATTAACTAACACACCAGGTACAACAAACCCAAACATGGAACTATCTCAATTTAGAACATGTACAAGAAGTCAACCATGTGGAGGATCCCCCAACTATGGCTCCTGCTATGAAGTAGTAAGTCCTCAACCAACAACAAGTTTACAAATATATCCAGAGGGAACAAATATATATGGATTCTCAAGTAGTACACATACTGGAACAAGAACAAATGAGGTAACATTAAATGATCCGATAGAGATGACTGCAACATACTCTGATCTAAACGGGGTAAATGATATAGAAGCAATTTCAGTATGGTTCAGAGATACGAGTGTTACAGGAGAAGTGACCTCTCCTTTGTGGTTTGCTCAAACAGGTGGACCAGTACCCAAAACACAAACTAACAACAGTTGGGGATTTATGCTCAGATGGAATGGAACCTCATGGACACCATATGTACCAGCATATCCAACAACAGGTAATCCTACATGGGTATCAACACCATATTCAAATAATTCATTTGTCATTTCTGGTCCTACAGGTTTACAGATGGTGAGAGTAACGATTGGTAATAGCCAACAGGCAAATATTACTAGAGTAGGAAATAATGTAGTATTACCATTTACATTAAGTTTCAACTTTACAGAGGGATATGATCCAGTAGGACAAGTAGAATACAATACATATCTAATGGGAAATGATGTGTTCAGTTTCACTCCAAGTGACAACTATTCATTCTCGGTAGAATCATATTGGCAAACAGGACAATTAAGATACAGAACATCTCCATTACCTGCACAATTGTATGCAAGACAATGGGCATATACTGGAAACACATGGACTGTAGACAAGGAGGTACCAGAAGTAGAACAATTGAGTATATCTGTAATTGGTGATACACAAATACGATTGAATATTGAAGTAACAGACACTAAGGAAATATATGCAATAGTTGGGAACTTGTATGCATCTTTAAGTATGCCTCCAAATCCAGATCCTTTGGTATTAACAGGTAGTGGAATGGATATAGTAACGCCATATTCATTAGTAGAAGAAAATGGAAATATTGGATATCTTAATTCTGAATATGCATTTAGAGCATCAAATATCGGTGGTACATCATATACCAACTATTTAGATATAGATTTGGGTTCAAATACACAGGGAAGTATTGTTGTATATCTAACGGTATATGATATGGCAGGAAATATGAATATCAGAAGTCTAACCTACTCTTTAGGAGATTGGATTGCTACATATGGAGCCTTTGTATATTCTTCAGAAGGAAGAAACTATGAAATGAAAAATATTGAGGATCCCAATGCATGGGACACTCAATCCTTGTTAAGTGATTTAGATCCTACTCTTGCCGATGTATCTACAGAACTTTTTGCAGATAATCAATCAAGTGGAACATTACCATCTCCACTTGATAGAAGTACTCAATTAAACTCATACCATATGAGACCATTTGCTATGAATATAAATATCCCAAGTCTGTATGAAGAACTAAGGGATGCCTACAATAGCAGAGATATTGAAGGTAAGGCAGATTTAAACTATGTAGTTCCAGCAATAACTTCTCTTAATGGAGATCTTACTAGTATTGGTAATTGTAATTCCACTTCTTCTGTATGTATTCTGAAAACAATTGGTGATCTAAATGTAGGAAATACTTCAACATTTAACTGTAACCAATGGGGAGTATTTTTTGTAAATGGTGATTTAAATATCTCAAATGATATTACAAACGATATTACAAACAGTAATAGATATATGGATTCATGTATATTTGTAGTAAGTGGTAATGTAAATATTAATACTGGAACTAATCACTCGAATGCTTCTCAAATGGGATATGACGAGATAAATGCATATATAATGGCGGATGGAGTAATAAACGTTGCTGCAGAAACTGGTACTACTACAAAATATGATGGCCTATATATAGCTGGAGGATTACATTCTTTAGGAGGTATTAATATGGATAGGAGTTTAAAATTAGCAGATAGGAATATATTCCCTGCTTTGTTTGTAAGATATCAACCTAAATATTCAGTATTAAGTAATCTTGTTTTTGGTAGTCAGGTTGATATACTAAAAACAGAAGTAGGTTTCAAACCCTACTAGTTTTCTGCTATTATTAATATAGTCATAATTTAACTGTCCAAAATAATATGGCTAAACTGCCTGATCATGTCGGAATAGACTTTGGAACACACTCTGTAAAGGCTGTTGAAATTAAAGGCTTAGGTTCTGCTCCTGAACTTGTTAACCTCGGTAGTCAAATTACTCCAAAAGGAGTAATAAACAGTGAGGATAAACAGGATCAAAGGAAACTAGCAGATGTGCTCAAAAAGCTTTACGATGATTCAAAGATAAAGAATAGGAATGTTGTAATGGCATTGCCAGAGTTTTCGGTATTTACGAGATTTTTAGAATTTCCAGGTGTTAAGAAAGAAGAGTTAAGAGATGCTGTATTCTTTGAAGCAAAGCAATATATTCCTATGTCTATTAACGATGTACATATGAGTTTTGTTACCATAGGGTTTAATGAAGAAAAGAATGCTCCAAGAGTATTACTAGTAGCTGCTCCTAAGAAAGTTGTTGATATATATATCGAGATATCCAAATTGGCAGATTTAGATTTGGTTGCAATTGAAACAGAATCTGTAGCCATGGGTAGAGCTATGTACAAGTCTACTAATATGAAAAATCTAGTTATGTTAGATTTCGGAGCTAACAGTACAGATATGAGTATCTTAAGTGGTGGATATTTAGTATTTTCTCAAAGTATAGCTATTGGATCTGATTCCCTTACGCAGGCAATAATCAATAAATTTAATTTTGAATATAGCCGAGCTGAGGAATTTAAAAGAAACTATGGATTAGTTCCAACTGTATTAGAAGGTAAAATATACGGTGCTCTTTCACCAATTGTTGAATCCATATTAATGGAAGTACAAAGAGGTGTTGAATTTTACAAAAACAAGACTGCAAGTTCTGCTCCTACTGAATATCAATTAAATGGTGATGGTGCTCTACTTCCAGGTCTCTCAGAATATGTATCTAAGTATTTAGGTGTTACTGCAAGAATTGCAAATCCATGGGCTGGTATTAAGATAGATAGTAAATTTAAAGATATTGTTGCAAAGGGAGGACCTTCCTACTCTGTAGCAATAGGGTTAGCATTAAAAGATGAATAATGAAACAACACAGACACAAGCTGTACAAAGTCCAAAGGTAGAACCTGTTACTAATCAGGTAAAGACTCCTGTTTTGGAGCCTTCAAGTGCATCACAGAGTCTCACAGAGGGTTTTAATCTACTCCCTTCAATGACAAAAGAAGAGAAGGTTGTAGCTAAAACTAAGAGTACTGTAAATCTTGGTTCAGTAGTTAGTCTCATTATATTGGTATTAATCATTCTTGCTGTTGTAGGGTTTAATATTGTTTCTAAACAAATGTTAAACAGTAAGAAAAAAGAGCTATATGCTCTTGAGAATATGGTTAATCAACAGTCGGATAAGATAATTGCAAATGATGAAATTGTAGATCGTGCAATACTTTACTCAAACATTAAGAAAGGAGCATTCTCACACAAAGAAATCATAGAATTCCTCTCAGGTGTTTGTCAAAAGGTTGGTGATATTCAAATAAGGAGTGTAATGATAACTGAGAATTTAGAATTTACTTTTGTTGGATACACTACTACGTTAGAGAAGGTCTCTAAGCTTTGGTATATGCTTGGTATTGATGAAAATATTGAAACAATCAATCTTAAATCTGTAGGAAAATCTACAGGGTCAACGACTTTTACATTTGAAGGTAAATTAAATATTAAAAATTTTTCAAATAACTAGATATGGGATTAGCTAAAGGTATAAATACAAACAAAACAAAAGAGATAGAGGCTATTAGTGAGAAGATTAACAAAACTAAGCTAAAGTTTGGTGATGTAATCGTTCCCATTATTGTCTTAATCGTATTAATTGTTTTGTCAGTTTTTGTATTCATACCAATGATCAATGCTGCATTGGATAATCAGGCAGAAGTAAAGGATACGGAAAAGAAGATAGAAACATTAGAAAGTGTTTCTGAAAAGTTAAATATGATTGATGAAAATAAATTAAGTGATGACATTATCCTTGCTAAAAGTGTAATACCTAAAGTATTGAAGGTAACAGATTTCATATATTACGTAGATAATCTCGCTAAGGAAAAGGGTTTGGTGATTAGAGAACTTTCAGCTGGTGATATGGGTGGCAATGTATCTGAAGAAAATAGCGGTGCTGGAGTCTCTGGCCCTGTTTCATATCAAGGTGATTACCAAAGTGTTGTATCTTTCTTAGAGCAGGTGCAAGTAGTATCTCCATATATAATTCGCTTACAGGATGTTGAGGTAGTATCCTTAAGTAATGGACAATGGAGTATCTCTTTGAATGTAAGTGGTTACTATATGGCAGATAGGAATAGTGTTGTAGACTTATACAAACCATTTAAGTCATACACTGATTTCCAAGATATACTTGATATATTTAAAGCTAAAGCTGAAAGTTTATAATATCCTTTTAAATCTCGTCTTGAAGCATATCTACTTCTTCCGTTTGCGTATGATGCTCTGCTCTATCATCTTTTAACAAGACTCTTACTCTTTTATTATTTCTAATAGCACTGATTGTAATTATATCTCTTATGGAATTTATAGTTCTTCCTTTTCTACCAATTATTACACCCTTGTCTGTTTCGTTTACATCTATTGTGAGAATTGTAAGTCCTGGGAAATCAACACTATCCCTTTCTTCAACTGAAACGTCGTCTGGATAGTTTACTATTGCCTTAATGATGTGTACTAGTAACTCTTTCATTGTTTGCTATTATGAATTTAAAATATATTATATGCAAATTATACTCTTATGAAATAAATTTTACCAGAAGTCTGTACAAAACAAAACAGACCTATTTAATAGGTCTATCTTTGGAGGTTTCTTGAATTACTTAGATTCTTCTGCCTTCTTTTTTGTACTAGGTTTTACAGAACCTCTTTTAAGGCTCTTTAATAATCCCATCTTTACAAAATGTTGAGCAACAGTATCTGTAGGTTGTGCACCCTTTACTAACCAAGCCTTTGCAACCTCTTGATCTACTTCGAAGGTTTTAGGTTTAGTTGTAGGATTGTAAACACCTATCTCTTGAACTGTTCTACCACTTCTAGGACTATCAGACTCCATTACTACTATTCTGTATGATGGTTGTCCTTTCTTTCCTATTCTTTTTAGTCTTATTTTTAACATAGCGCTGTTATTTTAACAGATGATATATTATTATTCAAGCTATTTATTACTACTTTCTATATTTTCTATTCCAACCTTTGCTGCTTGTTCTTCTGCCCTTTGCTTACTACTTCCTGTTCCTTCTCCAAAGACTCTGTTATCAATTTTGACCACAACGGTAAATGTTTTGTCATGATCAGGCCCTACCTCATTTATTACTTCGTATATTGGTGTGGATTTGTATACTGATTGTGCAAGCTCTTGTATCCTAGTTTTATTATCAATATCTAATCTATTCTTTACAATATCTTCAATATTAGGAAGTAACACCTTTTCTACAAATTTGTTACATGCTTCATACCCTTTATCTAGGTATATAGCTCCGAGTACTGCTTCGAAGGTATTCGCTAGAAGGTAATCTTTTTCTTTACCCCCACTGTCCTCTTCACCCCTGGAGAGTCTTAAATGATCACCAAGGCCTAGGGATCTAGACGTCTGAGCTAAGCTATCGGTTCTTACTAATGCAGACCTAAAACTGGTTAATTCTCCCTCTGCTCTGTCTGGATATTTTCTATACAAAAAATCAGAAACGATCAACTCTAATACTGCATCTCCTAAAAATTCCAATCTCTCATTATGTTCAGGTACACTTCTGTTCTCATTTAAAAAAGATCTATGCGTAACAGCTATCTCTAAAAGGTTCTTATCTGTAAATTCTACACCAATATTTTTTTCAATATCTAATATATTACCCATTTATTTCGCTTTTAGTAATTTCATATATTGCTCCTAATACACCATTAACAAACTTACTGCTTGTATCACCACCAAATTCTTTTGCAATTTCTATTGCTTCATCTATGGCTACTTTAGGAGGTGTAATCTTTGCAACAAAACCCTCAAATATTGCTATTCTTAGAATCTGTAAATCTACTAACTTCATTTGTGATATAGGCCATTGAGGAGCAAACTTGGTAATTATCTCATCAATTTCTTCATGTTTTTCAGGAACTCCATTTACTATTGAATTAAACAAATCTTCATTGTAATTATCAATTTCATCGATAACTGAAAGATCTTCAACATTAAAATCTATTATCCCATCAGGGGAACTATTAAAATCCTTTGAAAAAAGGGTTTGAAGTGCTAATTCTCTGGATAGATGCCTAGGGTCAGTTGCTCTCTTCATTGTTTAAAGATTTTTGATTATTTAGTTTTCTTCAAATCTTTACCATCTCCGTAGTAACCACAGAACTCACATACAAAATGAGGTCTTTTAGTCTTACCACATTTTGGACATGTAGACATTTGAGGTGCCTTGAGAGAATCGTTTGCTCTCCTTCTGTTTTTTCTTCCTTTAGAAATTTTTCTTTTTGGTAATGCTCCCATATCTTTTTAAACTATTTTATGACCTTGTATTATATTTGAATATTACTATTCTTGCAACACAATTCCTATATTATCCAACTTTCTTTTATTTCGATCTCTTCGCCTGGCTGAATTTGACCTTCTATCATCTCTTTTGCAATGTTTCCTTCGATATTATCTTGTATGTATCTCTTGATTGGTCTTGCACCTAATCCTGGTTCATTTGCTTTGTTTGCAATCAATTGTGGTATTAGTTGATTCCAGGAAAGTACAATACTCTTTTCTGAAAGCCTCTTTGAAAGTTCTCTAAGAAGTATTTCTGCAATATTTGAAAGATTATCAATATCATGTGGATGGAACACAATTACCTTATCAAACCTATTAAGTAGTTCTGGCCTGATAGATTGTCTAAGCTCTATTAGTGCACGATCTTTTGCATCATCCCAAGTTGTGTTACTCTCACTCAAAGAATCAAGTAACATTAAACTACCGATATTACTTGTACATACGATAATACTGTTGGTGAAATCTACGACCTCACCTAGATTACTAGTTAATCTACCTTCATCAAACATTTGAAGGAAAAGGTCCAATATCTGTGGATGTGCTTTCTCTATTTCATCAAAAAGTATAACTGTATAGGGGTTAAGCTTAACTCTGTCTATTAACGATACGGAAGCTTGTCCTGAAATATTTACATTGCCACTTTCTCCTAAGAATTTCTCAATACTAGCAATATCCTGATATTCAGACATATCTACTCTAATCATGTCACTAGATTCGCCAAAATATTCCTCTGCAACTACCTTTGCTAGGTATGTTTTTCCAACACCTGTTGGACCCATGAAAAGGAAAGAACCAATGGGTTTATTTGGATTTCTAATATCAGTATGTGCTCTTCTAAGGGACTCTACGATAGCGTGTATGGCCTCTTCTTGACCAATTACCCTTTCTTTTATTTTCTCTTCCAATTGCATTAATTTCGTACTTTCCTGTGCATTTACCCCTGCAACTGAAACACCTTTTTGATTAGAAAGTACTTTTGCTATATGTTCTCCTGTTAATACTGTTACTCCACTACTTTGAGCCCATGAACAGGATGCTTCCAGTAATTGAACAGCACTACTTGGTAATTTCCTCTCTTTTGAATATCTTTGTGCTAGTTCAACAGCACTGATAAGGGCGGGTAAGGTAATATATATACTAAAATTTGATTCTAACTGAGAAATCTTTGTCTCAAGTATAACTAATGCATCATCTGCAGCTATCTCTGCAACCTCAATATTGGTAAATGTCTGCCTTAAAGACTCAGAACTGTAGAAATATTTTTTGTAATCAGAATGATTAACGGTACCAATGATTGGAAATTTACTGTTAAGAATATATGGTAACAAGATACCTGCCAATGAATGACCAGAATCTTGGGCCTTAGCTGGAATTAGCTCTTGCATCTCATCTATATATAATATCGTATCTCCTGCATTATTAAGTTCTTCCATCGCTTTACCTATTAAAAGCTCTACACTCTTCTCTTTGGACGCAAATGCAATTAAACCATTTATATCTAACTGTAATATTCGCTTATCTTTTAATTGTAAAGGTACATCACCTTTATTAATTCTTTGTGCAATACCTAAGATTAAACTTGATTTACCAACGCCTGATTCTCCAATTAAAAGGGCGTTTTTGTTAGAGACTTTACCTAATACCGAAACTAAATTCTCAATCTCCTTCTCATGCCCTATTCCAAATACGTCATCATATTTAGAAACATACTCATTTATATTTTTACTAAACTTGTTAAGTATGAATGTGTGGCCATATATCCATGATTCTGCTATCCCACCTTTCTTGTAATATTTGATATTGGGATTAAGATAGTTAGTTCCCCTTCTCTTTTCTCTTTCGTATGATTGATATCTAACGACTTCTCTTAGGATGTCTATAGAGGAGTTTTGTGTAAGAAGATATTTTTTAAGAACTGGGAATACATTAAACAATGCTAGCATTATATGTTCTGGTCTTATTTCTCTTGAAGATGTTAGTAGTGATTCGTTTAATGCATATATTACAATACTTCTGATTGCTGTCGCAGGATACTTTGGTACAGTGCTACTGTTAATATCTTCCTTCGAAAGTGATTCAAAATCTATTTTTAGATCAGCCCTTTTAAATATGTCCTGTGAATTTGGATATACAATGAGCTCTGCTAGCAAGGAGAGTGTATCTAGTTGATCATTCGAAGTATTGGCACAAAGTATATCTAAAGAAATATCATTAATGTAATTAATTGCTTCAAGGTGAGCATATCTCCCAAACTTAAAGCCTGTTGCCCTTATCTCTTCTAAATCATTTAATGATATTGCTTGGGCATCTGGTAATTTTACTGGATGACTCTTGTCTTTGTAATAGTCATGCCAAAGTATGAATATGCTAAAAATTGATAGTCCAAATAGCGCGTCAGATATTCCACTTGCTAAAAATTCTTTTACTATGGATATGCTCTCTAGAATTCCGAATTGTCTTAATATATATCCTATTGCAATTATTAAGCCTGGTACTAAAAGAATGTTTGCCAACATTCTTAAGTTATCATAGTACTTTTCATATCTTAGATAGTTTGTTAGAACGTTACTAACTTGTGGTGTTGAAATAGTAAAGAATTGATCTCTTGTTAGAAGAAAGAGAGCTTCTGATTCTTTTGTTAAAATTGGATATTCTTTACTTACAACTCCAAAGGTATTGCTATCCTTTGAATGGTATCCTATTAATGTTCTATTTTGCCAACCGTAATCTATCGCCATTATATGCTAAACAAAGATTTAAGAATGAAAAATACTGTTGCAGGTGGTAGTAGTAACCATATGAGAATAACTAGAAGGTAGGATATCATAATGAGTATATATGTGATACTGGCAATCGGTAAATATATTATTTTTATTATTATTCCAAATGTGTATCCGATAAAGGAGAAGTCTCTGTGCCAAGGTAAAAAGAAATTTTTATAAAGTAAGCTTATTGAAAAGTTATCATCTACTAATTCTGAAATTCTAACCAACATTCTTAGATGCCATAAAGGCATTCTTGCATACCACCAGTAGAGAAACTCTTTGAAAGTGTATGTGATGATTACAAGGAGGTTATCGACCTGCGATTCATTTAGGATTTTTTGTCCCCCATTGCTTGTTAATATATTCTTTTTTTCCATACCTTTGGCAGTAATACACACTAAGTTTATTGTATATTCAATATAAATTCAAGCCAACAGGTAGACCCTAGTCTACTAGGTGGGCTTCGTGGCAAGGAAAAATGGGTGACCTGGGGTATATATGTTAGAATGTTGATTGTAATATGGACATATATAGTGAACTTAAAAAGCCAATTATTGCTCTAGCTCCAATGGAGGATGTTACAGATTCTGTTTTTAGGCAGATGGTAGTGTCTTTGGGCGGTCCAGATCTTTTCTATACAGAGTTTGTTAATGTCGAGGGATTAAATAGCCGAGGTAGGGAGAAGGTGATTCATAGGCTTCAATTTGTAGAGAAAGAAAAGCCTTTAATCGCACAGCTTTGGGGTGTTAAGGCTGAGAATTTTTTTTATGCTGCAAAAATAGTCAAGGATATGGGTTTTGATGGTGTTGATATAAATATGGGATGCTCAGTAAAGAATGTTGTAAAAAATTATGCTGGAAGTGCACTTATTATTGAAGATCGCAAGAAGGTGTCCGATATTATCAGTGCTGTTAAGGAAGGGTCGCAAGGTTTACCTGTTTCAGTAAAGACGCGTTTTGGTTTTGATAACGTAGATATTGATGGATGGATAGGCTTTCTTTTGAATCAGAAATTGGATGCGCTAGCTATTCATATGAGAACAGCGAGGGGTAAGGATGCCATAAATGCTGACTGGAGTTATATGCAAAGAATTGTTGATATGAGAAATGAGATTTCACAATCTACCCTACTCTTGGGAAATGGAGATATAAAATCTGTAAGGCAGGGACTTGATTATGTTTCTCAATACAAAATCGATGGGTTTATGATAGGGAGAGAAGCAATTTCAAATCCATGGGTTTTTTCTGACAGGCAGGAAATTACAAATGAAGAGAAGCTTCAGACATTAAAAAAGCATTTACTTCTTTGGAAAGAGACTTGGGAGGGTAAAAAGGACTATCATGCTTTAAAGAAGCATTTTAGAGGGTATATTAATGGGTATGAAAATGCTAAGGAAATGAGAGAGCTCCTTTTGAAAACCGAAAATGCTTCAGAAGCTTTAGAGATATTAACAAAGTTCCAGTTTCCTTTATCTTAATTGACACTCAACAGGGGTACTTGTATATTTTAGATGTATATAAATTTATATTTAACATTAATGTTTAGAGATCAAAAGAAGTACCAAGGATTCTCTCTTATAGAAATCCTAGTAGTCGTAGCCTTGATTATCATCTTGGCAACAATTACCTTGGTTGCAATCAACCCAGGAAAGAACTTCAGAGATACTCGTAATGCTCAGAGAAGTGCTGATGTGACTCAGATTCTCAATGCTGTTACACAGTATACATCTGAAGAGGGTAACTCTATTAGTGCATTCGGTACAATTACAAACTGTACAACGGGTACAAGCTCAATTGGAACAGCAGGTATTAATCTTGCTACAATTTTAGTAGATGAGTATATTGTTGCTATCCCTATGGATCCAAGTGTAGGAACAGCTGAAGTAACTGGATATACCATATGTGTAACAGATGGTGGAAGAGTACAAATAGATGCTCCTAACGCAGAGAATGCAAAAGTTATTAGTGTAAAGAGATAAATATTTTTGTTTAGTACCCTCCGTACTGTCTAAATATTAAAACTGTCCAAATGGTAGAACTATTACAAGCAATAGATGATGTGCAAAAAAAGAAATTAAATGTTTCAGATCTTTTGGACGTTGTAGTTCGTGAAGCATATCAAAGAAAAGCTTCAGACATTCATTTTGAAGCTAGAAAAGGTAATAACCTGCTTGTTAGGTACAGAATAGATGGTATGTTGAGAGATATTGTCACTATTGGTAACAATCTGGAGGAGAGTATTCTTTTCATAATAAAAGTTAGAGCGAAGTTAAGAACAGATATTCACTTTGCTCCTCAAGATGGAAAGATACTCTTCTCCTTCAAACAAAAAGATGTTGAGGAAGAGACTGTAGAAGTTAAGAAAGAAGACGTCAAGGAAGAAAAAAAGAAGGATACAAAAGAAGACACTAAAAAAGAGGAGACTATTCAAGAGCCTCCGAAGCAAGAGGCGGAAGAAATTCAAAATATAGATGCAAGAATCTCAATATTACCAGTTACATATGGAGAGAAGGTTGTAATCAGACTACTATCTCAAAACAACAGGGCATTTGGTCTTGCTGATTTGGGATTTGAGCCTGATGATTTAGAAAAGGTAGAAGCTAGTTATAGAGAACCATATGGGTTGATATTAGCTACTGGTCCTACTGGTAGTGGTAAGACTACTACGCTCTATTCAATACTAAAGATTCTTAATACAAGGGAAGTAAATATAACCACTATTGAAGATCCTGTTGAATACAATATTGTTGGAGTAAATCATATTCAAATAAATACAAAGAGTGATCTAACATTTGCAAATGGTTTGAGATCTATACTTCGTCAGGATCCCAATATTATCATGGTTGGTGAGATTAGAGACACTGAAACTGCAAGAATTACTGTTAATTCTGCATTAACAGGTCACTTGGTACTGTCTACTGTTCATGCAAATGATGCTATTAGTGCTATCCCAAGATTAATAGATATGGGTATTGAGCCGTTCTTGGTTGCTTCAACAGTAAACATTATCATTAGTCAAAGACTCGCTAGAAGACTTTGTGAACATTGTAAAACAGAATATGCTGTTGGGAAGGATGATGCTCATAAGGACATGTTAAAGTTGAGACCTGATTTAGCTAAGTATCTTGATGCAAATGATAAGCTTTACAAAGCAAATGGTTGTAGTAAATGTGATAACACTGGGTATTCAGGAAGAATTGGAATATATGAAATACTCAGAACAAACAAAGATATTAGAGATGTAATAATATCATCCCCTACTACTGATAGTATATATGCTGCTGCTAAAAAACATGGATTCAAATTAATGATTGAAGATGGTATTCACAAATTAAAGAAAGGTGCTGTAGATCTAGAAGAGTTAATGAGAGTAGTTGCAATAAAAGAATGAGAAAAAAAGAAATTTCTAAAAAAGATATCTCAAGAGAGAAAGAGATTAAAAAACTGCGTAAAGTTAGAGTATCAACATCTAACTTACTAATTTCTATTAAATCACTAGCTGCATTACTTAGGGCAAGTATATCTTTGTCTGAGGCCATTAAGACTATGTCTGAGCAGTCTAATGATACGAATTTAAACAATATATATTCATTTTTGCACAGAGAAATAGAACAGGGTTCAAGTCTTTCTAACGCAATGAGATTGTTTCCAAAGATATTTCCAGAAACTATGGTATCTGTTGTAGAAGCTGGTGAAAGAGGTGCATCACTAGAGAACAACCTTTTGTTTATTGCAGAGTCAATTAAGAAGTCTCATGAGTTAAATAGGAAGATGAAGGGAGCTATAATATATCCTGCAATTATTATTTCTATGACTATTGCAGAGTTTGTAGGTATGATATTTATTGTTCTGCCTAAGATGGAGAATTTGTATTCATCTTTTACAAATATTCCTGCTTTTACAATCTTTATCATGTCTACAGCTCAAGCTATTAGAGATAACTGGATATTAATATTAGGTATTCTTTTTGTAATTGGTTTAGCTATATATATCTTTTTAAGAACTAAACCTGGTAAATTCTTTACAAGTTGGTTGTCTTTGCATTTTCCTATTCTAAAGAATCTTTTCATAAGTAATATCTTAGCTAGTTTTTCTAGAACATTAGGAGTTTTACTTGCAAGTGGTTTACCTCTATCTAAGGCCTTACTAATATCATCTACTACGATGAGTAATCAAATATATTCAAAAATACTTAGTGAAATACATACTAGAATAGATGATGGTCAAAATCTGGCTTCTTCATTGAGCCAGTATGATAAATATTTTAATAAGTCGTTTGTAAAGATGGTAGAAATTGGAGAAATGAGTGGTACTCTTGAAGAGAATATGATGTATCTTCATGATTATTATTCAGAAGATGTTTCTGAAATGAGTAATAATATGGTTACGTTAATTGAGCCATTACTTCTAATTCTCGTTGGTATAATCATCGGCCTTTTGGGAGTTACTATCCTAATGCCTATATATCAATTGATGGGAAGCATTAATGAGTAAGAATTCAAAACTAGCAGGTTTTTCTCTTATGGAGTTGATTGTAACAATGGGAATATTACTACTTATGGCAGTGGTTGTATTTCCAGTTACAATACAAAAAGCTCAGGAACAGAAATTACAAGAATATGCAAAAGGTATTGTAAATGATATTTATTATCAACAACAGAGAAGTTTTTTGAAAGGTTTTGAGGGAGGACTATCATTTTCTACAGATTCCTATACTCTTTTTGATGGACCTTCTATGATTGGATCAAGTGAGACCCACTTGAAAGAACTTCCTAGAAATATCTCAATCCGGGATATTGTTCTTATCAATGGAAATGAAGTACTTTTTCTTGAAGGAGAGTTTAAACCAAGTGTATATGGAAATTTGATATTGACTGATGGATCCAGTCGAGTGAAAATTGAAATAAATAGAGAAGGGCTCTGTTACTATGAAACTCTTTAAAAACATCTTAAGTGGTTTTGGTTTAACAGAAATTGTTCTTGCAATTGGTATATTCGCAATGATTTCCTCTACTCTTCTTCTGCTTGTTATTGATTCAAGTAGATCTTTAGGTAATATCGGGACTAGAGCTAAAGTATCACGAACGATTGCTGAAATTAATAGTAGCCTTTTATTACTTAAGTCGAATTCTTGGTTTGAGATAATTCAAAATAGTGATGGACAACCAAAGCATATCCTTTATGAAAATGGAGCCTACACTCTTGGAGAAGGCCTTGGCAATATGTATGGGATTGACTACTATTTTGTAATATCTAATGTAAATAGGGATATAAATGGAAATCTTGTAGAAGTTGGGGGTGCTCAGGATTTTCATACTAGAAAGATAGATATCAATATTTCTTGGAATGATGTTTTAGAAAAAGCTCATACTGTATCGTCTTCCATTTTTCTTAATGATTGGGAATCGACATATATACTTAGAACAACAAATACGGAATTCTTACTTGGTACTCATAATGATTCTGTTGTTATAAATAATGATGGAGGGGAGGTAAGATTAAGATCTATACTTTTTCCTGATTGGTGTAATCCGACATTATCTCTAAGTGAGTATGATATACCAGGTAATGCTTATGTAAGGAGTGTTTTCGCACAACCAGGACATGGATATTTAGGTACAACAGGTTCATCTACTGGGGAGCCATTTACTAAGTTAAATATTGAGGGCGTAGATCCCCCGATTCTTTCTGTAGATGGTACATACTCTGGTCATACAGTCAATGATATCTTTGTTGATGGTGACTATGCATTTCTAGCAACAGCTACAGATTCGAGGGAATTAATTATTTTAGATGTTTCAACATATCCATATTCTGAAGTAGGATATTATGATGCTCCTGGATCTACGAATGCTAACGGAATTTTTGTAGATGGTCAGATTGGTTATCTTGCTCAGGGAAGGTATGTAAGAAGTTTTGATCTTTCCTCGTATTTCGGCTCTCGAACTGGCATTGGAAGTACTACGGTTGGTGGACTTTTCGCAACTGTAAGTGAAATATATGTATACCAGGGGTATCTATACTCAGTATTAAACTGGGATTGGTATGAACTTGCTATACTTAATGTCTCTAATCCTGCAAGTATGACGATAATATCTCAGACGAGTGTTAATAATCAGCAGGTCTATGATATGTATGTATCAGATGATGCCACAAGGGTGTTTTTTGGAACTAATAGCTCTAGTAGTGAGAACGAATTCTTTATACTTGATACTTCCCAAAAAACAGGATCAAGGCCTGTGATATCATCCTTAGATACAGGGGGTACTACGGTACGTGGTATTGCTGTTGTAGAGAATGGTGACGTTGTCATTTTAGTTGGAACTGGAGGTATGGAATACAAAGTTTACGATGTAAGTAATGATAGCTCCCCTACTTTTTGTGGTGGTATGGAAGTGAACAGTGGTATTTATGATATAGATTCTAATTATGATGGTCAGGGAAATGCTTTCTCATATATTGTTACTGCAGATACTGAAGATGAATTTAAAATTATTCGAGGAGGTCCCGGTGGTGGAGGTGATACAGGATATGGTTATGTGAGTAATGGATCATACTATTCACCAGTGCTTGATACAGATTCCGAAACATCAGTCTTTTACATGCTAAGTATAGGAATGAATGTCCCTAGTGGTTCTGTTGCTCGTACTCAGTTGAGGGTATCCAACAATATTAATATGATAGGTAGTAATTGGTTCGGATATGATGGAACTAGTCTTTCATATTTTGAGGGGCAGGAAATTTATACTATCCCACAGGGTATATCTGGTCGGTATGTTCAGTACAGGATTCTTTTTGAATCTAATACTTTAGTTACACCTTTATTTAGAGATATTACAATATATTATGAAAAATAGACTATACGGGATGACTTTGGTTGAAACCTTAATATACATTGGTTTGTTTGCAATCATTATTGTTATGGTTGTAAATTTTATGATTACCACTCTCCAAAGTAGTACACGCATTAGTAGGAATGGTTTATTAGATCAGAACATGTCTTTTCTTGCAAATCATATGGAGGATACTTTTGACAGAGCATTGGAAATAAACTCTACAGGAAGCATTTTTGAAAATAATAATAGTGTACTTAATATTCAATTACCATCTGGTCCACAATCGTATTTATTGAATGAGGGAACATTATTCTATAATGGAGCAAGGCTTACTCCACCTTCAGTACGTATAAGCAGATTTTTTGTATCTCCTGTATATGATGGAGCCATGAATATTCTAGCAGTGCGAGTTCAAATACAGTCCGAAAATAGTTCAGACTCTTCTATTCATGATGAACTTAATATTTTACTAACTTTAAGATGAAAGGATATATAGCACTTACAACCGTTCTAATTATTGTCCCTCTTCTTGTACTTACGGGTATTAATACCTTGTATCAGAATATCACTTATTTATCTGTATCAAAGATGGATTATGATTATCAGCTACTTAAAGTGGGCTCTGAGAGTTGTTTAGAAGAGATAGTTTATTATCTAAAAAGGAATCCTTTCTTTACCGGCGATCATTTGATTAGTATTGGTGATACTGAGTGTAATGTTAATATACAAAATAAGGCGGGTTTTCCTGGGGTTAAGGTCTTATCCTTTGTATCACATGATAATGTCGGGGCAGAGTATTCATTTATAAAAGAACTAGATACTAATAGTAATCCATTTGAAATTATCAATATAGAATGAAAAACGAGAGATTGTTTTCACTATTATTAATTTCAGCGGTTATTGTTTCTCTCTTGTTAGATTTCTCTTTGTTTACTATACCTTTTTTTATTGTAATATTTGTACTTCTTTATCTTGCATATTATGATTTTTTTAAGATGGAGGTACATAATGTTCTATCCCTTTCTTTATTATTAACTCTCTGTTTTCTTAATCTTTGCTTTTTCTTTATTGAAGGTTCTGGTTATGAAATTACATTAGGAAGATATATTTTTTCACCTCTGAACAATTTACAAGGAGGAATTTTTCTTGGTGCCATTTTTCAATTAATTGTTTTAATCTCAAAGGAAAAGGCCCTTGGTCAGGGAGATGTGCGGATTGCAATAATAGTTGGTTTAATACTGGGATCTAGTAATTTAGTACTGTGGTTATATATAACTATATTTACTGCTCTTGCTTACTCTCTTTTGTTATGGATAAGGAAGAAAAAGTTCTGGGGATTAAAAATTCCGTTTGTACCATTTATGATATTAGGAGTATTACTTACTCTACTCTTCTTTTAAAAGCTATTCATATCTTAGTGCATTTAGTGCAGAGATCTTGGTTGCCCTTTTAGCTGGATAGAAACCAGTAAAGACTCCTACTAAGAATGAAAGTACAATTATGAAAATTGAAAACTGTAATGGCATATCTACGATTGATATCATACCGATACCCTTTATGGATGAGTAGATTGATAATCCCAATTCTATTATTTTACCTATTGCTAACCCTCCAAGTATTCCTAGAAATCCTCCTGTTGTACCCATAATCATAGATTCTGCTAAGAAAAGATCTCTTACATCATTAGATTTCATACCCATTGCTTTAAGTAATCCAACCTCTCTTGTCCTTTCAAGTAGAGATACTGTTAATGTATTAAACATACCTAATGCTGCAACGAAGAGAGCAATAGCTCCTAGGATACCGAGTACTGATCTTACGGTAGAAAAGAGAGAATCGATTTGAGCTACAGTATCTACAACGGATGTTGTTACATATCCATTTGCCTCTATTTGAGTTCTTACTAATTCTAAATTCTCTTCTTTGTCTACAACTACTTTTGCTTGTGAATAGTTTTCTATACCTATAGATTTCAGATGTATAAAGGGTATATAGAATAGTGGAGTAATATCATCTGGAGTTACTCCTACGATTGTATAATCGATTGCTGAGGTCTCTATTCTACTTTGTTCTTGTAACTGAGTTCTGTTAGTAGCAATAAAGGATACACTAAATACTTTACCTACTGCTTCTGATTCTGAGAGGTTTAATACTTTAAGGAAGCTTCTGTTTACTACAGCTTCTCTGTCTTTAATATCTCCAGGTATTGTTACTTTTGATACATTTAATTGTGAATCTATTTCTGATTCTTCTTCTACTTCTACCCATCCAACTTCTAGTATTGTTTCATCTAATTCGGTTCCTTCAAGAGTTACTTCTTCTTTCTGAACTTCAAAAGTATTTATTGTTTCATTACTTTCGAAAGTTTTACCTACTACTGGAGATATTGCAGATTCAGTAAGGTAATCTTTTGTAACTCCATATACTGCCATATCAGTAGCAGAGTTATTAAAATTCACTTTACCTACTGCTGATATTTGAGGTAATGCCATATTTACATTCTCAAAACTTTGGAATGTTTTTAAAACATCATCAGTTATTACTAGATTACTACCTGGTTGAACAGATACATCTGCTTGTCTCATTTCTTCTAATCTTGCGACTCTGTTTACTACTAATGATTGTAATCCATATGCTATGGAGAGTAGTAATACTATTGTTGCAATACCGATTGCCATACCTCCTACCGTAACGTTCGTTCTATTACTTTTGGCTTTCATGTTTTGTAATGCTAGTCTTATTAGCTCTATTCTCGGAATATTTCCTGGTTTTTGTTTATCTAAGGTTTTGATAAATTTGTATATTCCAGATTCTAACTTAGAAAAGAGCTTTATCTTTTTTGAGAGGAAAGTAAAAATACTTAATATTCCATACATCAAGATCAAGAATATGTAAGTTATGATTCTTATTGAGAGATGTATTTTCTCTCCTATTGTTTCTTTTTTATTTGATGTATTTTTCATATTCTTGTCTTCTTGCAAGTAAAGTATTCATCTCCTCTGATTTTTCATTTGGTGCAAAGATGCTTTGTACCTTTCCATCTAGTAATCTTATTGCTTTTGTTCCATGTTTAAGATATTCCAGATCATGAGTAACCATTAAGATAGTTTTACCATGTTCTAAGGAAAGATTCTTTAACAAACCCATGAGCTCTTCTCCGGATTCGAAATCAAGGTTACCTGTTGGCTCATCAGCAATAATTATCTTTGGATTAATGATTAGTGCTCTTGCAAGTGCAACCTTTTGTTGTTGACCACTTGAGAGTTCTGAGGGGTGGTAGTTTGCCCATGCTAACATATGTATGGAATCTAACATTGCCTTTGCTTTATCTATTCTCTCATTGTATTCAAATCCAAGTATTGCTAAGGGTAGTGCTACATTTTCTATTACACTTATAGCTTTCACCCAGTTAGACTGTTGATATACCATTCCTATATTGTTTATTCTAAATTCTGCCAGAGAATCTTCTGAGTAATTTGTATATATTTCTTTATTAAGTATTTGTACTGTTCCAGATGTTGGTTGCTCTAATCCAAGTATTGTATGGAGTAATGTAGATTTACCACATCCTGATGGTCCATATATTATTGCAAAATCACCTTCATTTATATCAAAGGATATCTTCTTTAAAACATCAACATTACCATCTGCTACTACAAATGATTTATCTAAATCTTTAACTTTTATTACTATATTTGGAGTCATTACTCTACTCTACAAGTTATCTAAGAATCCGAAAGCTTCTCTAAGCGTAGTTATTACTAAGTACAAAGCATTGTCTGTTGCTTTTGGCGTAATTGTAACTGTATCTATGGATTTACTTATATTACCAGCAGAATCCGTGGATATCGCTCTTAAGTGATATACCTTTGATGGTGTTAATCCAGAGATTATTACAACATGGTTATTTGAAAGATCTTTATCTTCTTGTGTTAATTGGTTGTATGTATCACCAGAACCCTCTCCATATTCTACTTGGCTTGTTGACGGCTCATCTGTATTCCAGCTCACTATTAATTGTGATGAAGTACCACCATCTACTAATGTTACATTTGAACCTTCTAGTGTCATGCCTGATATTTGTGGTGCTCTACTATCTCTTGAAGTCCTAATCTTTATTACTTCTGATACAGCTTCATTTCCAATTACATCTTTACCCCTTACTTGAATTACATATTCGGTATCAGGGAAGAGTCCTTTGATGAGCATTTCGTGTTCTCCTTCTGTTAGTTCTACTGTTACATTGTCTCTCATTAATTCTGGATTAGTAGATGGGTAGTATGTTACTACTGATGATATTGCAGTATTGGATGTCCATGTAACATACAGGGTTGATTGTGCTGTTTTAGCTACTTGTTGTACTCTAATGTTGTAGACTCTTGGTCTTGGTAATGTAGTGAAATCAAGAGTAGTACCTTCATACTCTTTTCCTTCTTCATCAAGTGTATTTATCTTGTAGTAATATTTGGTACCATCATCTAGTTGATTCAATTCTAAGGCATATGATGTTTCTAATTTAGATGTAGCTATCTCTTTTACTCCACCAAAGTTTGTAGTTGTTCCGTAATATATTTTTACACTACTTGCTTTAACAGTCGTAAAGTTAATTATTGCTCCACTTACTCCTCTATTACTAATCCTTACATCTTTCACTTGAGGTGCAGGTTCTGTAGTAAATGTTAATTCATCACTTGATCCTGTATTACCATCCTCATCCGTCCATTTTGCTTTGTAGAAATATTCTGTACCTGGTGTTAAGTTGCTTAGTACAATTTTGTGCTCTGTTACTTCTGAAGAATTGTAGGATTCGGATTCAAAGTAATTGTTACTTTCTAAACCAAATGCTACCTTGCTATCTGCAATTCTACTTGTAGTCCAGGATATTGTTGCCTTAGTTGTAGATATTGATGAGCTTGCAGGACCTGATGTTAGATCTGGTGGTACTAGATATTTTCCTCTTGGTACCAATGAAACCCCATTTGATATTGATGGACTTGCTATAGATTCATCGGAGTTGTCTGTTGTAGCTACTCTCCAGTAATATGTTTTTGATTCTGGGACTGTGTCTACATATGTAAGACCTGTTGTGGTTGCAATTTCTTCCCATGTCTCTCCATCTTCTGATCTATATACATGGTATGTTAAGGTCCCTGTACCTTGATATTCTGGTTCACTCCATACAACTGCTGCTCTCCAAATAGATACATCTTTTATCGAAATATCTGCAACTGCAACATCTAATGGAGAATCTGGCAATTCAGAATTCAAGTTAAAGGTTGCTGAGAGTGCATTTGTTGGTGAGTAATTTCCTGCTTCGTCTACAACAGCAATATATATTGTATTTGCTCCCTTTCTTAGTCCTGGTACCAAGAATTCTTCAAGAGATGTTTCTGTAGTAGCTATATATGTTGCTGAGTTAGAAGTAATTGTTGAATATGATGCTGGTGGTGGTGTATTTATCATGTAGTAGTATGTAGCTACTGTATTTCCAACTGATGCTGTTGCTGCTGGCCAGCTGAATGCAAATGTGTTGGTGGTATTTTCCACTGGAGTTACAGTTATCTCATCTCCTTGTGCAAACTTAGGAGCTTCTCCTCCATAGTTAAGAACAGCTGTTCTTAATTCAGAGTAGTTACCTGCATGGTCTACAACTCTAAAGTAGACAGTATTTTGTCCTAATTGAACAGAACTATGTACTTCCTCTGGTAGATATAGAGGTTGTGTCCTATCCATTGGAGAATATGTTACCCCTGTGAAGGTATCTGTGGCATTGCCCCACCAAGTATCTCTTGTGTTAATAGCATATTGGAATCCTAATACTTGTGAATTATCATCAGAGGCTCCTGCAGTTCCAGTTGTCCAGCTAAAGAACATATCTGCAATATTTGAGAATACAATACTTGGTGTTGATATTGCTGTTACATTTTGTGGAGCTGTATTATCAAAATTGAAAGATACATAGTTTGATACATCTGGTCCTTCATATACATTGTTTGCGATATCTATAGTTTTTACCTTGAAGTAATATTTTGTATTACTCGATGTTAACCATTCATAGCTTCTGAGAGCGGAATTAGAGAAATCAATTTCTGTTTGGTCAGTAATGAATTGGCATGTTGTACCTGTAGTACTAATAGGGGATGATCCTAGCAATCCTTTCTCTGTTGCTGGATCTCCATTGGGGTTGTCTCCAACATATATACAGTAACCTTTTACCCCTTGTGTATCTGTACCTGCTGTCCAACTAAAGTAAAGATCATTTCTTCTAAACCAGACGTTTTCAGCTCCTTCTGAATATTGATCTGTAGCTCCTGCATATGCTTTAACAAATACTGAGGTTGCATTTGTTGGTCTCGAAAGATCTATTCTAAATGATGGTGTACCTGGTGCAACAGTCCAATCTGATGTTCCACCTTTATCATCAATAGCCATGACTCTCCAGTAATATCCACCAGTTGTAAGTTCTTGAGATTCAGCTCCTTCAGCATATGTTCCTGTTCCTGCTGCTTGTCCTACTGTAAAGGTTTGTGTGCCTTGTGCAGCCATTGCGGAGGTGTAATCTGTAATGATCGTATTAAAGTCAGCATCTGTTGCTATTTGTATCTGATATCCTACTGAGTCAACGGTATTTGAGTCTGTAATTACAAATCCTAATGTAGGTTGAAGATTGTTAGTATATTGTGCGTTTATATAGAAAGAGGATTCGGGTATTGTTGGTGAATTTGGATCTGCATTCATTACTACTCTTACATCAGCTTCCGCCTCTGTATTGTTTCCAAAGCTAGTCCAATCAGAACAAAGAGCTGTTGCATCACATATTCTTGCTTGCCAGTGGTATGAGCTTCCATCTGCTAATCCTGTTACTTCTACTTCTCCATTTACTGCTGCACCCGTGTAAGATACTGGAGTTCCTGTATTTGTTGCTACATTACTAAATGCGGTTCCTAAAGGTACAAATTCTACTTCGGGTGTTAGTGTATCTGTATTATTAGGGTCCATCATTTGGAATTTTATCTTCATACTGTTTTCGTTTGTAGCTGCACCTGCCCCGATACCAGTTACACCATCTATTTTGTATTGAGCCATATTTATTGGATTCATTGGGAAGCCTCCAAGGAATATTGTTCCTACAGAACCATTTAAAGCTGCTCCACCTCCAGTACCAGCATTAACGGTAAATAGGCTAAATGTTGAAGTGTTTTCTTTATAATACAAAGCTATTCTTCCACCACCACCACCACCACCGTCAGAGTTCCAATTTCCTCCATTCCCACCATTTGCTGTAATTGTACCAGTACCCGCAAGTGTTCCAGTTATTAACCAAATTGATCCACCACTTCCACCTCCTGGTACCCTGTCCGTACCATCACCACCACCACCGGCGTTGGCAATGATTGAACCATTTACCGTAAGTGAATTAGAAACTGTAAGTTTAACAGCTCCACCTCCTCGGCTATTACCTCTCCAGTTTGAACCATATCCACCACCACTACCAAGATCGGTTGGTTCTGTCATACTTCCATATGCTTGACCACCAGCTCCAGTTTGTCCATTTCCACCATTACCTCCGTATCCACCCCCCCCACCACCACCACTATCTCCACCCGCACCGGGTCCTTCACTCATTGCATATCCCTTAAGATCTACATTTATTTGTCCAGTTGAACTTACAAGTAAATCTCCATTTACTATGTAATCTAGTTTATATTGAGGTGTTGATCCATTTTCTGTATGGGTTAAAACTCCATTCACAGTAAGACCGGTAAATGTTCTTTGGACATTTCCATACAGGGTCGATCCGATAGGTATTAGCAAATTATCGCCTGAACTTAAAAGTGCAAAGTTTCCTCCATTATCAGTAACGTTACCTCCAGTCCAATTAAGTGTGTTGTAAGTTATTGATGATGTTGCTTGATTAAGATATGTAGAGGCTTCTAAAATATTGAATGTGTTTGTGGACACATTACCAGTATTTACAAAATATGCTTTCTGACCTAAGAATAATTCATTTACAACATTTATGGTATTTGAAGTTTCAACCCGGGCAAAATCAGTGATTGTTAAATTTTTTAAGTTAAGGTTTGTACTTATTGGGGTCGGAGCAATAGAAGTTAGGGCTGTATTCCACGAGGTTTCATTGTTGTCAATTATTAAATCTGCATTGGGCTCATCATTGTCTTTAATATATATAGTTCCAGCACCACCGTATGCTTTGGAGGTTGATGGTCTACCCCCATCAGCTGTTAATGTCGCAAGAGTTGCATTATTTGTTGTGAAATACAGAGCAATTCTTCCACCTGCACCACCTCCACCATCAGAGTTAGAATCTGATGCATTTCCACCATTTGCAGTAAAGGTACCAGTACCAGAGAGTGTTCCTGTTGTAATCCATATTGAGCCACCACTTCCTCCCCCTGGTACTCTGTCAGTGCCATCATTTCCATTTGCACCATTAGAGACTATTGATCCATTAACGGTAAGTGTCCCTGCAACTGAAAGTTTGATCGCTCCACCTCCTCGGCTATTACCTCCCCAGTTTGATCCATATCCACCTCCACTACCAAGATCGGTTGGTTGTGTAATACTTCCATATGCTTGACCCCCAACTGAGTTATCGCCATTACTTCCATAGCCTCCATATCCTGCACCACCTCCACCACTACCGTCTGCACCTGCACCGGGTCCTTCACTCATTGCATATCCCTTGAGATTTACATTTATTTGTCCTGATGAAGTTACAAGTAAATCTCCATTTACTATGTAATCTAGTTTGTAAACAGGTGTAGCTCCATTTTCGGTATGAGTTAAAGTTCCGTTTATTGTAACGTTGTTAAATGTTCTTTGTACATTTCCATTTAGTGTCGATCCCGTGGGAATAGAAAGATCATTTCCTCCACTTAGTAATGCAAATGTTCCACCATTATCTGTTATGATTCCCCCTGTCCAGTTAATAGTTGTATATGTAGTAGTAGATCCTGATTCATTGTAATACCATCCATTATCTGTAATGTTTATGTTGTTAAGAGTTGCGGTTCCAATATTTTTAAAGTGAGAATATTTAGATATGTTTAAGTCGCCAGTTACAGAAAGACTCTGTGAAGACTCAATAATAGAGAAGTCAGCAATGGTCATGTTTTTAAGTGTAAGATTTGAAGGTAAGGGTGTTAATGCAACATAGTAATATTGTGTGTACCAAGATGGTTCATTATTATCTATTATCAAATCACCGTATGTATCGTCGTTGTCTTTAAGGTAAATAGTACCAGCTCCACCATACCTACCTCCAGCTCCAGGTCTTCCTCCATCAGCGGTTAAGGAAGCGAATGTGGAAGTATCGTTAGTGAAGTACAAAGCAATTCTTCCACCACCACCACCACCGCCATCGTAGTTTGTATCTTTTGTATTACCACCATTTGCGTTGATATTTCCAGTACCTGTTAATGTGCCAGTATATATTAAGATAGAGCCACCACTACCACCTCCTGGATCTCTATCTGAACCATCGTCTCCATATCCACCATTTGAAGTAATATCTCCATTTATTGTTGTCGTACCTGTTACTGTAAGTTTTACTGCTCCTCCACCGTAAACTCCACTACCACTTCTTAATCCACCACCGCTTCCAAGGTCAGTGGGTATTGTTAAACTTCCGTACGCAGTACCACCTACTCCGTTTGCACCATTTCCACCATTTCCTCCGTATGCACCACCACCAGCACCCTCTTGATCAACTCCTTGTCCAGGACCTTGGCTTGGGGCATATCCTTTTTCGTTTACATTAATTCTTCCAGATAGATTAACAGTAAGATTTCCACTAATAATATAGTCTAGTTTGTTTGTTGGTGTCGCTCCATTCTCTGTATGAGAAAGAGTACCATCAACAGTGACATTGGTGAATGTTCTTTGAACATTTCCATTTAATATTGATCCTGTTGGAATACTTAGAGCAGCTCCACCACTAACAAGTGCAAACGTTCCTCCGTTATCTGTTATGATTCCCCCTGTCCAGTTAATGGTATTGTATGTAGTTGTTGCTGTAACTTGGGAGAAAAAATGACCACTATTATTAATATTGAAAGTATTAAGTGTTGCAGTACCTGTTAGATTAAGATATGCGTAATATGAAACCTCTGAAGTAGTTCCTACGGTGAGGGTATCAGTATAATTTACATTGGCGAATTTCGATATTGTTAGATTATCAAGTGTTAAAGCGCTTGGAAGTGGAGTATATGGTACTTCTGCAGAAAGGTTGGTAGACCATCCTGAAGCATTGTTGCTAACTATTAAATCACCATTAGTCTGAGAAGGTGTTTTCATATATATTGTACCTGCCCCACCATATTGTGCAGAACCCGCTAAGGTTGAATTTCCACCCGCAGCTGCTAAAGTAGAGAATGAAGATGTATTAGTAGTGTAATATATTGCAATTCTTCCTCCTCCACCACTACCTCCATCATAGTTGGAGTCTCCACCCTGTGCTCCGTTTGCTTTTACAATTCCATTACCAGTTATGGTCCCAGTAGTAATTAATATTGAACCACCACTCCCACCTCCGGGTTTTCGATCACCAGAGTTTGCTCCTACATTTCCATCTGCAGTTATAGTTCCCGTTACAGTTAAAGTACCACCAACGCTTAGCTTAACGACTCCACCTCCATGACCTCCAGTGCTTGCATATCCAGATCTATTTCCACCACCGCTACCAAATTCGGTAGGGAGTGTATATACCCCATACCCAGTACCTCCTGCATATCCTTGCTGTGCTCTTCCACCATTACCTCCGTACGCAGCACCTCCACCACCATCACCACCATCAGTTCCTTGTCCTGGTCCATCACCCGCTCTGTACCCTCTCGCATCAACATTTATAGAACCAAGAATTAAGGCATTTCCTGTTTGAACATCAATATTTACTTTTGCAGGGTTAACTCCATTGTAATCTACATGTCTAACGATTGCTCCTGGATTTAATCTAAATTCGCTACCAGTAATAGTTAATGCTCCAAGTGTTACGGCATCGTATGAAAATTGTAATACAGTAGCTGCACTTCCATCAGATTTTCCTAAAGTAAGAGAGGTTACTGTTATTGGATCCGTAATATTGACTGTACTTGCCGTATCTATCAAGACTTCATCTGTTGGGCTTGGTACTACATCGGTATTCCAGTTTAGTGCATTTGACCATGATGTTCCATCACCACCACCATCCCAATATATTGTTGCAGCAGCTCTCGCTTGCCAGACCTTGATATATGGTAGTGAAACAATTAACAAAGGTACTAACAATATTATGGCAGTTATTGTTACTAAGATTCGTCTGTTAATATTTTTTATCTGTATTCTAGGCAGTTTTTTCATTAATAGGTATGGATACTTATACATTTAATATACCAATATGGGATATACCTAGCAAGTTTTTTTTCTTATCAATTTGTTATGAGATACCTACTGACAAATGGCTCCCCAGAGGCCTTTTTGGGACTCCTTTGCAAAGGTTTCTGCTATTTTAAAATCACTCTGATATTTGTATTCTGAATCATATGTATATTCATGTGCATATCCTTCTTTAATCATTATTTCATTAAACATTCTTCCATCTTCAAGATATATATATGCTAATACCCTTCCATATTTATCTACTGCACCTTGTGATTCATCGAATTCTATCCTAACGAGTTGATTTTCTAATAGATCTTTCGCTTTGTTTGATGCTTCCATCCCAAAGCACTCAACATCTTTTCTTGGATCTACAGTCTCTGGAGTATCTATACCAATTGCTCTTATTGTTCCAATCTCTTCTATCTTTATTGTGTCTCCATCTACTACATCTAATACCTTGTAATATTCACCTTGGGAATTGCTATCGGAGACTCCTATTACATCTGGGTCCTTAACTCTAAATCCTTGTAAGACAACTAATATTGAAAGGCATGCTAAAAGTAGCACAATTTTTATTACTTGAGGGTTTTTCATATTTAAAAGTATACATTCAATACCTTCTTTTTTAAATATCCTTACCTCTCACTAATAAATTCAAACCTTCTAATTATTGTTCCGTCTTCCATTTCCTTTGTACCCATGAAATCATTTAGGGGTCTAATCCATACACGAGTTTCTTTCTCGGGATTAAAGTACAAGGTAGTATATACGACTTGTTCCTCTAATGTCTCAGAATCTAATCCTACAGTTAGGACTTGGTAATATTCACCTTTAAAATGTCTATATACTCCTCCTATTACTATTACTTCATTTTTATTTTGCTCAGTTTCCATAATATATGAGTTTTTGCCTCTATTAAATTTTATTTCCACACTCTGGACAGAATTTTGTATTTGGTTCTACCTTAGCATTACATTTAGAACATTGATCTTTCTGCTTAAGAGCAAATCCACATTCTGGACAAAACTTTGCATTTTTAGCAAGGGGTTTTTCACAATTTGGACATGTTGCAGTAATACCTTCTCTCCAATATTCCTTTCCCAACTTTATATCTTCCTCTGCCATTGCTGCATGTGCCCAAACCTCTTCAACAGATTTACTTGCTTGTGCGGCTGCCATCTCTACCCCTAAATCTGGTGCACATTCTTTGCAAAGTCCTTTCTCTGTATTCCAACATTTCTTTCTGCATACCCAAGTTGAACATCTTGGACATTGTATGAAATCATCTTTAAGTTCAAGAATTGCTTCTTCAAATGCTTCGTCATGTGCTTTTTCCCATGCTGCCGATTTTACGTCCTCTCCAACAGATGCAATATTGTTTAAAATTCCTCCGAAAATATTACTTGCAGTATTTATTGCTGAGCTAACATTTCCTATGGTAAAGGATTTAAATTTGCTTCTTAATCCTATCCCACATCTTGAACAAAGGAATTCAAATTGAAAACCTCTATCGGTACTTAGGTCATTATAGTTATTTGTAAATTCAATCTTTTCTTTCATGTAAGAATATTTTTAATTATTTAAGGTATTTTAGTGGATATGATATTTGTTTGCAATGTTGGGCTTATAGTGTGCAAAAACGATAGAAAGGTATATAATATGAAGGTTTTTTTGTAAAATTATTTGAACAAATATGTTAACAGAACAAGAGCTTAAGTCCGCTTATGCGTTTAAGATGTTAGACACTCTTAATTTATCCTCAGATGATTACATAATCATGGGTTCTGGAGTTATGTTTGCATTAGGTTTAAGACCTCTTTCTGATTTAAGAGATTTAGATTTGTTTGTATCCCCTTCTACCTGGGAAAGAGTTAAGGGGTTGTCTGAAAATATCTATGATGAGAGATGGAGTTGTCATCATCTATATCTATTTGATCAACTTATTGAAATGTGGAATTGTTGGGGTATGCAAGATTATACATTCCAAGAATTACATGACAGAGCAATAGTTATTGGAAGTTATCCATTCCTATCAATAGAAGATACTCTGGATTGGAAGAAGAAAATGGGGAGAGACAAGGATGCTATACATGTGAAGATGATTGAGGAATATTTAAAAAATCAATAGGGGGATTGTATGAGTATAGAATCAGGTATTTCTTCTTTTGATGAACATGAAGAGAGTGAGTCTTTGGACCCCTTGGAAAAGTATCTTTTGTATTTTGAAAATATTGCAAGAAGATATCATGATACGAGTTCTCCATTTTATGTCTATGATCTTGATCAAGAGGATGTTGCTGAATTTACATCTTCATATTACGGGCTCAGATATTCTCTTATTCAGAAATCTTGGGAATATAGAGAAGAGATGTTAAAAGCGCCTCTGTATCCAAACAGTATAAAGGGGGTTATGTACAAATTGATTGATAATATACTTCATCAGGAAGAATTTAGAATATCAGAACGTTCCAGAATGTTAGACAAAAGAATTATTCCAAATCCATATTTAGAAGCAAAAAGATTTCTAGAAAGTACAATGATTGAATTGATTGAGCAGAAAATCATTCAGCCAGAATTAATTTGGTTAATAGTTGAGAGAATAAGGAAACTTGATGCGATTTCTATAGAAAATATCCGTAAGTATAATCTCGGAATATAAGTTTAAATATTCTCTTTTATCCATTCCCCTACTTCATTCCATAGATTGTTTTGAGGTATTCCTGATATTCCTTCATTTATACACTCTGCTGTTGTTTTCAGATCTTCTCTAAAGGTTATTACTTGATCTACTGATGTTGCTTGTCCATGTTTTTCTTTAAGAAAATGCCCTTTAGTTTCGTATACAAAAGATTTGGTTTGATTTTCATCAATATATGTAACACATTCCTTAAGAATGATTGTTTGATCCTTCTTATCTTTCATGAGATTAAGAAAATCTTCTGGTGTAAAACAACTATTTACATATGCCATATATGGACCGGGGAATCCATTTAATGCTGGTATCATCCATCCTCCATCACTTACGATTAATGGTTTCTTAACAATTTCATATGCTTGTTTTGCTTTGTATTTTGATATTTCTACTATATCTTCTATCTGTGGTTCAATTATTCCTTCTACTTTATATCCTTCTACTGTTATTCCAAATGGGCTTAGTAATCTATTTGCTGTAACTGTTTTGTTTTGATTCGATGTTATGTAAAGAAGCATTAGTATTGTTATTAATTATTTGTTGAATATTATCATATATTTTAAATATTAGGTCATATCTGTTTTATCTGTATATGTTTGTGCTATTATTCCTATATATGAATACAACAGATATTTTAGAAGAAAGAATAAAAGATTCAGGTAATACACTTAAAGTGGCTGTACAAGAAGGTCTCGAGCCGAAGAGTGATCCCGAACTTGAAAATTATTTGGAAGTACTTGAGAATATAGCAAAGAAGCCTTCTTACACAAAAGACATTCTTAAGATTAATGAGTTGGAGGAAGGAGATAGAGAAGTATTACTCTCGACAATAAGTGCTCTCAAGAAAGAATTGGGATCTAGATCTGTGCATTTCAAAGAGGTTGTTCATAGAAGTCCTTACAATATAAAGAGTTTTAGAGATAATGTTCAACAAGGGGGTCGTAATGAAACACTTGATGAGACTCCTCTAAATAAAGGATATTTATCAAGAGAGGGAGAAGTGTATGATCCATATTCGGTTGCAATTAGTATGATAGACTCCTCAGTTGATCCATTGGTTGAGAATAATCAAATAAAAACCTTAACTCTTAATCTTGCATGTAAAGGTGTTCGCAAATTGGATTTCTCAGCAAAGAATACCCTCAGAATCTATGAGAAGAAAGAGACTGAAGTAGAACCTTCTCCTGAGCTTGTACTTGGCTAAAGTGCTTTAAGTTTTTCTCTAATTTCCATCCATAGCTTACCTAAATGGTTCTCTCCTTCCTTATCTTCTCCCCAACCCCAGTAACTATCTCTCCATGAGTCCTCTACTATTTCTCTGTCTGCGGATTGTAATAGTTTCTTTTTAACGTATTCATGCTGATTTACTTTGCATATGAGTATTTCTTTCATGATAATTAGTTTGATATCATCCCAATCTTTTTGTTTTTTATCAGAATTCTCTTCTGCTATTTTAAATGCCTCATGTGCTGATTTAGCCTTCCTTATTTCTTCTGATAGTTTAGGATCTGTATTAAGAAATTTTGCAGATTGATATGCATGTTCTGCAGTTGGATATATTTTACCTTTGTACTTAATTTGAAAAGATGAGAAGTTATCAAACACGTAATATTCTGGTGGATAGAAATAGATTTGACCTTCTATTGAGGGTTCTTGGGGATAAGACATTTCATTCTAGTGATTTAAGTTATTTCAAAAATCTTCAATTATTACTATCTCTTACTTGATTTAAGAAAGAAATCTTTAAGTGTTTTTGAATTTCTAAAGGTAAGTTACTTTCTATAATCTCTGATTCTATAAAATATTCAATATCTTCTTGTGAATCCCCAAGATGTGCATAATCCCAATCTATTAAATACAAATTACCTTCTTTGGTTTTGATAATATTGTTTAAGATAAAATCTCCATGTACTATGGTTTCATTGTTATATGAAATCCTCTGTAAACTATCTAGTAGTTTTCCAACAGATAAGACATTCTCTTCTGTAAGTGTAATTTTCTCTCCTTCTATGTACTCTTGTAGAGTAACTATGTAATCCTGATTAAGAAAGTATGGTTTATCACTTGTAGTACTAATTATCTTAGGGAGAGTGAAGTTTACACCTTTTAAATACTCTTGAATTGGGATGCTATTTAATATCTCGTCTTCTTGTCCTTGTCTATTGTAGATTTTATAGACAAACGGAGTATTTGAATCTTTAACGATATATGTATTTCTAGAAGGTAAATTTCTCACTTGTTGTATAGTCAAGATATTCTTACAAAATTCTTCTTGTAGGATTCTTTTTACAGACTGATTATCTATTTCCATAGGAATATACTACATCTTTATAGAAACATTTCTAGCCTTCTATCGAAAGTTTCTGAGGGTGAGGCATATTATTCATTTTATTGTCATATCAAGAAGAAGAAAAACATAACTATATAATCGGAATCAGTTATACTTCTTTTGTAAGTTATAATTATTATATTTTCAAAATGTCTTTTATTATTTTGTGTATCTCCTTCTGCGTTTCATAGGTAAGAAGATTAAACCCTTTTCCTAAATCTATCCATATAATTTCTATGGTTACTTCGTCTTCGTATGTTTCTTTATTTATGTCATTCTGTTTATCACTAATTAATATAGACAAAAAATAGTGATCAGTTTTAACTTGTATTTCTCTCCAATCCAATTCGTACGTAATAGAACCAAGGTAGTTTAGTAATTCGAAATCAGTATAACCAGATTCTTCTATTGTTTCCCTTATAGCAGCTTCTTCTAAAGATTCATTCCCTTCGATGTGACCTTTGGGTAATACATATTTTTCTTCGCCTGTTTTCCATTTCTTGCGAATGAGAAGTAATTCATACTTTTGGGTAGGTAATTTCCGTACTAGATAACAGCCAGCAGAAGTGTTGACGATTCTTCTTTTTTCTACGGATTGAGAATCTCCAATTCTTACGGTTTTCATTTTTTTAGTGTAACATAGGGATATAAGTAATTAAAGTTTTGAAAAGAACTCGCTTCTATATGAAAACTGGAACTATTCTTCACCATAAATATTTTAATGATGTTGCTTCACAAAACATATCTTCAAAGTACAAGGAAATGGCTTTAGAGTATTTTAATAACTTTGGGATGTATGGAACTGGGATATTTGGAATGATCGCTAAGGGTCCGAATATTGAAATAGAATATGATTGGAAGAATGTTGATCTTCTTGTTGATTTTGCTAAAGAGAATGGTGTTTGTATTCATTTCAATACTGTAATTACAGGGCGTTTAGATGTATTCCCAGAGTGGTATAAAGAACTTGATTCTGATAAAAAATATCAAGCGTTGGAAAATCATGTTAGAGCTGTAATAAATAGATACAAGGGAAAAGTCTCATTCTTTAAATTAGTAAACGAAATAGTCAAGGAAGATGAAGAGAACTTTTTAGGTACAGAAATGAAAAAAACAGATGTAATTGCTGATATCTTTAAATGGGCTATAGATGAATATCCAGAAGGTAGGTATATGATAAATGAATATGGTTGTTTAATTAGAGAAGAAATAAGAAAGCCGTTTCTAATTCTAGTTGATAACATTAAGAAATTGGGAGGGAGAATAGATATCATAGGAGAACAGGCTCATAGCGGATATTATCCAAGACCTTTCTTCTTGCCTACAACAGAATCGCTCAATAGAGTATTAGACGAAATACATGATAGTGCAAAATTACCATTGATAATTACTGAATTTGATATTGGTCCTAAAAATGGAGATTATGAAGGTGGTAGTATCAATCCAGAACAAGAGGTAGTGTGCGATGGTATTTCCTATCCTACTTGGTATGAGTATCAGGGATATTCATATAGGTTATTTAAAGAGTTGTGTACTGAAAAGGGATATGTGGAAGAATTATACTTTTGGAATATGATTGATGATAAAAGTATGACCTGGGAGAGAAATGGAACCGGTTTATTCGATGAGAATATTGATCTCAAAAAACACATGCTTGAATTACTAAAGGAACTTAAGAAGGAGAAGGATTTATAATTATTACTTTCACCTATTCACAACTTATACTCATTTAACATTTTCTCCAATATTTTCTTTGTAGAATCATAATTATCTTTTATTATTTCTTTTGATTTATCAAAGTGGAAACCGTTATACCAACTATTAAGTAAATCTAGATATCCAAGAGCAGCTTCTTTAAGGGGGTATCCTTTCTTCGCTGCCATCATAAATCCTCTTCCAATGCCTAACTCATTAAAAGCATCCATTTTATCTGCATCTGAAAGGATTTTTTCTTCATTTGATATCTGTCCTTGTTCATGATGCAGTACCGCAAGGCATGTTTCCTCTATTTTGTCTTTTGGAAATTCCGAAATATCATTAAGTAGATCTTTTAGTATGTTTGCTCCCTCTAATTCATGATTTTCTTTATCTCTAGCAATATCATGAAAGAGGGCAGAAGTTAATACTACTATCTCATCCCCTTGGATATATTTGAGAAGAGTTTGCGCATTTCTATATACATTTTTTGCATGTGCCCAGTCATGATACTTTAAGTCTTTAGACATTATTTCCTCCGATTTGTGCATTAGAAGATGTTTAAGTGTATCTTTCATTAATTATGTATTAACTATTTTAAGAAATATGAATCCTTTAGCCACTTTATAAGCTCCTTATCGATATCCTTTTCTTCGGCTATTTCTACATAGTAGAGAAATCTGTTGGTAGAAAGTTTTTCTTGCTTTAATACCCTATTACTTTCAATTGGATAGTCTACTCTGAAATCAAGTCTGAGTTTATCTTTGAGTAACCATATCCCACTGAATGTATAGCTACTTACTAGGTGTATGCAGCATGGTAAAGATTCTATCTTTATCTCACCAACCTCATTCTCTATTCTTTTTACAAGTTTTTCAAAGAGGTCTTTGGAATAGTCTTTGTTCATAAAATGATACTCAATAGGATATGCTACACATGAATGTGTTTGATTCTTCTTTTTAAACTCTCTTTTACACTTTGGGCATTGCCACATATTTTTATTATATTTAGAAGAAAATGGGCGATACGGGACTCGAACCTGTGACCTCCACAATGTCAATGTGATGCTCTAACCAGCTGAGCTAATCGCCCTTACCAAACTTTACAAATTTTATATCATCTAAGCCTTTTTTTCTAGTCGCTTTATTCCATAACTCTTTTACAAATGCAGGAGAATCCTCCAAGAGCTCTATTTGAATATTAATACCATCTTCTGGAGATAATTGAATGGGTATTACTGTAATTGCACAATCGCTTGTCTCTAGGAAATATACTCTTTGAGCCTCTTTTTCTGGTATGGATACATCGTAAATCTCCATGTGGTCACAAAGTTGTTCGAAAGTTTCTAGATTCTCTATCTTTATATGAGCTACTCTAGTAAGTTTGAATGGAAGGCTATTATCTACATATAGACGAAAGAGGATATCATGAATATCCGTAAGAGAAATATCTCTAATCGTCTCGTTTACGAAAGCATCATTATCACCACTCTGGATCATATTTATGATCTGTGACCTAATATATTCTTCGGCTTCTTGTTTAGCATTATCGTAGATAGGATCTCTTTGTCCTTGCATCTTACTCTCTTTTTGATATTACTTTATCTATCAATCCGTACTCCTTAGCTTCATCTGCTGTAAAAAATTTATCCCTATCTGCATCTTTTTCAATCTGCTTTAAAGATTGTCCTGTTTGCTTAGAAATCATCTTGTACATCTTCTCTCTAATTTTTAATATCTCTTGAGCTTCAATAGCGATATCACTAGCTTGACCCTCTACACCACCAAGAGGTTGATGAATATGAATCTTACTATTAGGTAGCGAAAACCTTTTACCCTTCTTACCATGTGCTAGTAGGAATGAACCCATAGATGCTGCAAGACCTACAGCTATTGTAGATACATCACATTTAATGTAATTCATTGTATCCAGTATTGCCATTCCAGCATTAATTACTCCCCCAGGGGAGTTGATAAACATTTGAATATCTTCCTGATCATTTTCTTTTTCTAAAAACAGTAATTGTGCAACTACTGTATCTGCCATATCTGTTTCAATTGGTCCACTAACAAAGATTATCCTATCCTTAAGTAACCTAGAATATATATCGTAAGCTCTTTCCCCTTCCCTATCTTTTTCTACAACCATTGGTATGAGTAAAGACATTGTTGGTATATTCTAAATGTTAGTTATGATCATCTAAGAAATCTTTCCCTAATACTTCCTCTATGAAAAGTCTAAAACCTTTTTCTTTCTTTTCAACACCTTTAATGTAATCTCTCCATTGAGGATTACTAAAGATACTTTTGTCTGCATTAGGTTGAGTCTTTTTAATCTCCTCTATCTTAGCTTCTAATTCTTCATCAGTTATATCTACTTTCCTATCATCAGAAAAAAGCTTTAAGAAGGTATCTGCCTCAAGCGCATCTTTAGCATCTTTTAACCAAAGTTCTCTCATCTTTTCCATTGTGATATTGTTACCCTTTAAGAAGTCTTCGATCTTTACTCCTCTGTTCTTCATATCTTCTACAAAAGCTCTTTCTCTCTCAGAAGCTTCGAACTTTATTGCTGATTCTGGGATTTCTATTTTTGATATCTCAATACCTTTTCTTAATGCCTCATCTTGTAATTGGTGTAATTGATAGTGGTCTTTTTGAAGTTGTAATGCTTCTCTAATTTTCTGTTTAAGTTCATCTAATGTATTAACCTCTGGAGCATTTATTACTACTGCTATCTCTTTTGCCCATTCATCATTTATCTCTGTAGCTTTAGTTTTTTGAGAGCTTTTTAATTCATTAATAGCTTCTTCTATCTCACTATCTTCTACCTTAAGTTTGTCTTTTTTAATCTTAATCTTTTTAACATCTCCTACTTTAAACTCAGGCATTGTAGTTACCCTTATTGTGAAGGTAATATCTAAACCTTCTAAGATCTTTGGTAATTCTTTGTACTCTGGTGGAGCGATAGGTTCAAGTTTCTCTTTTGAAAGTGCAGTATTTATGTAAAGAGGTGCTAATCTCTCAAATGTCTCATACTTAACTACATCTTTCATTTGATCACTCATTAGGTCAGTAGGTACTTTTCCTTTTCTAAACCCTTTTATATCAGTATCCTTGGCATATTCTTTAACTAAAAGATCGAATGAATGCTTAAAGTTATCTTTTGGTATTGTCATTGTAAATTCAAAGGTATACCCATTAAGCTCTTTTTTTGTGTAAAAATCGTTCATCAGAAATATATTAATATTATTTAGAAGTATTGAATTCTATGTGTTTTTATACAATTTGTCCAGTTTACCAACTATTACCAATCTTTGATGATCAGTCCAAAGAGGTGTACATGTAACTAGGGTAATACGGTAGTCTCCAAAGTTTTGAAGGATAGAGATGTCATTCTTTTCAACAATCTTAGTTTCTGTAACTATGTAGGTATATGAATTATTATCTTGTTCTACAAGTATCCTATCCCCTACTTTTACTTTGTCTAGATTAAAGAAAGTGTCTGGATCAGGTGGCAATTTGGCATATCTATGTCCAATGATTACACTATTTCCTTTAGTTCCTGGATATTGGGAGAGAGGAAAGTGCCAAAAACCTAAGTCCATAGTATTGGAATCTACACCTTCATGCACTTTTCCTTTTACTTCAATGGATTCAATTTGAATTTGAGTATTTAAACTCTCTAATTGCTTTTCTTGAATTACAAAATTACTGCCCAAACTTTCCTCTATTGTCTTGTTTGTTGATGTTATATCAGTTATTCCAAGTACTTGGTCTCTAGTAGGAGAAAGGGTTGTTAATATTTGAAAAGTTATTTCTTCTGTACTTCTTTGTATATTAAATCTCTTTATAGGTCCAATTAGTTTGTTGTAATTTGGATATATTACAAATATTCCAACTGGTATTAGAAAGCCTGTTAAAAGGAGTATTGTTAATGTGAATTTTAATATCGTTTTCTTTCTCATATCCATTTATTATATATTTTTCTTGCACTCTGTAAAATTTTATTCTATTCTATTTGTATAGAGTATATAAATTTTAATATAGGTTAGAGTGGCTAAGAAGAAAAATAATAACTCTGCCCAAAATAATAATAAGGTTGTAGAAATACAACAAGATAACATGCAAAGTAAGGTTGAGATAAAGCAACCAGAGAGAAACAATCAAGAGAAAATATCTCGTTTGGTTGGTTCTGTCTTCATCGGTTTGGGTGTATTGCTAGTTGCATTTGGTATCTACTCTTTCATTAGATTTAGAGAAGAGCCTTCGGTAGATTTAGATTTAGAAGCTCCTGAGCTTACTGATGTTACAGATATTACTAATGGAGAAACAATATTAGTTAGAGGTAAAGCTTTGGGATATGACGATATCTTTGTATATGTAAATGATGTAAAGATAGCGAGTACTAAGGTTAGTGGAGAGGGTACATTCTCATATGAATATACCGCAGAGAATGAAGGCGATTACTCAGTATCTGTTGCTGGAGTTAAGGGTTTTCCTAATAGAGTAATTGGTCCAAGAAGTAGTATTGAACTGGCAAAGGTAGATAGAAGTGCTCCTTCACAGGATTCCGTATCTATTAAATATGGAGAAGAGACAAACAAGGACACTTTTGTAGTTGCTGGTACTGTTGAACCAAATAGTACAGTTACTGTTAAAAGAGGTATCTTAAGCTATGACGTTGTTGCAGATGATAAAGGTGTGTTTAGATTAGAGAATATTGAATTAGAAGAAGGTCGTAATGTATTCACAATGTCTGTTAAAGATTTAGCAGGTAATGAAGTTACATTGGATGAGAAGATTCGTGTAGACTACTCACCTACTGGTGATGTAAATGGAGATGCTGTAGTTGATGGTAATTTACCTCAAGCGGCGGGTGAATTAGATGCATTGTTTGGTAACAACTTAATGATGGTATTTGCATTAATTGCAGTACTAGCATTTGGATCTAGTTCTGTATATTTGTATTACAGTAAGAGAAAGTAAATACATCTGTTGCTTTAGATTAAGAGGGGTGCAAGCCCCTCTTTTTTTTGTATAATGTGGGAATGAAATTCATATTACTATTACTTCTTACATTACTATTCCCTACTCCTTCCTTTGCACAGGATTCAGAAGAATCTTTTAAAGGTACGGTATTAGAGATTTTCGAAGTGCCTTGTTCCGAATCTTTAGATGGTGGATATACTTGTTTTGAATATGAAATATATGTTGAGAAAAGGGGTGAAAGTGTGAGGACTATACCTGCTCTCTCTGATAACGGAGAATCAAAGTTTAAGGTTGGAGATAAGGTGTATGTATCTTTTCTTACTGATGGTTTTGACTATGAGAGTTGGAGTATAACGGGCTTTGTAAGAGAGGGTTCGGTGTTGGTAATGATATTGATATTTTCTGTTGTAGCTATAGCTATTGGTAAAAGACAAGGGCTAGGATCTTTAATTAGTTTGGGATTCACTGTCCTACTTCTGTATGGTTGGGCAATACCTAGAATATTAGATGGAGGGAATATACTTTTAATTGGTATTACTACGGTATGTATTTCCCTTATTGTCATTATGTACACCTCTCACGGATTTAATATTAAAAGTAGTATAGCAGTACTTTCAACATTCATAGGGATATTAATAGTAGGTTTTCTAGCTAAACTTTTTACAACCTTTATGAGGGTAGATGGATCGGGGAGTGAAGAAGCATTTTTACTTCTTAGTCAAACAGGTGGAAGTATTAATTTAGCTGAAGTATTTTTTGTAAGTATATTAATAGGTGCAGTTGGTGTATTAGACGATGTTGTAATGAGTCAGGTATCCTCCATATATGAATTGAATATTGCTAACCCTAAATTGAATATGTTTCAACTTTACAAACAGGGTATGAATATTGGTAAGGACCATCTTTCTTCAATGGTTAATACCCTTTTTATTGCATATGCTGGTTCCAGTTTTGCCCTAGTTATGCTTCTTACATACAACAGTGGAGGCATTGGGAATATTCTTAGGGCTGATGTAATAGCTGAAGAGATCGTTAGAACATTGTCTGCAAGTATTGGTATTTTACTAATTGTTCCGATAACTTCTTTCTTTGCTTCGTACTTGATATCTAAAAGGAAAGTATTAAATAGATCTAGTGTAAGGGAATTGGTATAATAACTGGATTAATTAAATATGGTAAGTAAATGGCTAAAATATTAAACATGGATTCGAAAAAGATTTCCACTGAGAGTAACTTAGTACAAGATTTAAGAGAGTTAGAGAAGTACAGGCAAAGAGATGAGGTCAAAAAGCCCACTATCGTTGTTGAGTTCTCATGGAAGTTTGTTTTAGCTGTACTTTTTCTACTTGCAGTATTTTTCTTAGGTAAAGAATTGTTAACAGTATTCATATTCCTCTTTGGAGGTTTTGTATTCATGTCTACCTCTAGGCCTGTTGTCAGATTTCTTACTTCAAGAAAAGTTGGTAAGGGACTTGCAGTAGCATTAACTTACTTCTTGGGTTTTGTAGTTCTCTCTGCTGTACTTTCTGTTGTCGTATTCCCATTCATTGATCAAATAGATGAGTTAGTTAAAGCAGTTCCAAGATGGATAGATTTACTTTCAAAGGATATCCAAGATATTAATGTGTTGGGATATACAATTGAAACTTCGATGATAAATACATTTGTTAAGGATTTCTTTGAGAAATTTACAATATTTGAGAGTTTCGAAAATATTGCTAATACTCTTGGTTCTGTATTTAGTTCTACAGCCCTACTCTTTGCTTCTGTAATCTTTTCTATATATCTAGTATTAGATCATGACAATATCTTAGAGTTTGGTTTGGTAAGGATCGTGTCCGATGCAAAGAGGAATAGAGTAAAGGAATTGGTACTTGAAGTAGAAAGTAAGTTAGGTAGATGGTTACTAGGTCAAGCGTTGATAAGTAGTATTGCTGGTTTAGTAATGGGTTTAACACTCTGGATTTTAGGTGTACCATTTGCTCTCCCTATAGCGGTATTTGTAGCATTAATGTCCGCTATACCTAACCTAGGTGCAACTATTGGAGCAATACCTCCAATATTAATAGCCATTGTTGTAAAGGGCCCATTGGCAGCATTGATAATTGTGGTTGTATTCTTTGTATATCAGCAATTAGAAAACAACATTATCGTGCCTAAAATAATGGGAAATGTGATGGGCGTAAGACCCATCTTTATTATGTTTGCTGCATTTACATTCTTTGTACTCTTTGGTGTATGGGGAGCAGTATTGGCAGTACCAGCAATTGTCATTATGAGGATATGCTATGAGTTCTATATAGACTTGCAAAAATTAAAAGCTAAAGGTAGCATTTAGAGATAATATTACTGCCTAGGAAATGTCATCAAATATTACAAAGATTAATAGATCAATCTACTATTGGGAAGATTTTCAAGCTAGAAATCTTAAAGAATCTACTGTAGGAAGAAAAGGATTAAGTCTCTTTGAACTTAAGGATATGGATATTCCAATACCTGAGTTTTTTGTAATTTCCTCTAATGTATTTGAAGATATAATTTCAAAATCTTTGCTTAGAGATTCACAGAAGCTTTTTGAAAAGGGTAAGAATCCTGAAGAATCAGAGATACTTGAATCAATATTGAAAACAGACTTTTCTCCTGAAGTATTAGAAGAAATACTAACAGCGTATACCAGACTCTCTGGATTTACTGATGCATGGGTATCTGTAAGATCTTCTGTTGTGTTTCCTTCTGCTCCTGATGTTTCATTCTCTGGGATTTTTTCTACGGAGTTGAATATTAGAGGTATAAAGAATTTGTTTGATTCTGTTAAGAGGATATATGGTTCCTTGTTTACTGATGATGTAGTTGCATATGCCTCTTCTAAGGGTATTAATCTTTCTGATGTAAAGATTGCTGTTGTTGTTCAAAAGATGATTCAAGCTGAAGTTTCTGGTGTAGCGTTTACAGTAGATCCAATAACTCAAGATCCTTCAAAATTAAGTATCGAAGCAGTATTTGGACTAGGAGATAGTATTGCATTGGGAGAGTTAACACCTGATACATATCTACTTAACAAAAGAGAATTGAATATAATTGAAAAACATATTTCTCCACAAGATTGGATGAAAGTAAGAATGCTGGGTGGAACTGTTAAAGGTAAATCAAATGTAGAAAAGATTAAGATATCATCTAATTGGAGCCACAGACAGAAAGTTGAAGACAAGTACTTACAAGAGATATCTAAGATTGCTTTAATAGTAGAGAACAAATTAAGACAAGCTCAAAATATTGAATGGGTAATATCTGGTGGGAGAGTATGGGTATTACAGAGTAAGGATTTGTATGAGAGAAGTACTGATCAGTTGGTCATTGTTGAGGCTAAAGATTTTGATACCTTGGGTGAGGTTCTTAAATGGACAGTAGACAAATATATGGGTATTGGTATGTTGGAGAGTAAGGCTGTTGAACATGCAAAAAAGATAGTACAGAGTAATAGGACGGAAAAGAATTCGTTGACGGAGAAGTTAATAAATATTGCAAAGAAAACAATAGAGAGTAAACCTCAACCAGTAGTTACATCTACTCTTACTGAGAGTAAGGAAGATTTACTAGTTTCTGGTATTGGTGCGAGTTTTGGTCAAGTAATTGGTAAGGTTGTATGTGTAGATAGAAGTGCTGATGTTGCAGTAAGTAAGAATGATATCCTCCTTATCAAAAAATATGGAAATGAAATGGAAGCTCTCATTGTTCATTCCGGTGGAGTCATATTGGAAACTGGTGGTGTAACTAGCGATACTGCAATACTTTGTAGAGAATTTGATATCCCAGCAATAGTTGGGGCTACAAATGCTTCAAATGTATTAAAGGACGGAGATATTGTAAGAATTGATGGTAAGGCAGGGTCAGTGTATAGGGAAAGAAGTAATGAGGCAAAAATGGTAGTTGAAGGTAAGAGTGAACCACAGCAGGTACATCCGGTAGTAGAGGCATACAATGAAGAGAATTTAGAAGGGATAGATTTACTTAGGAGTGTACCTACTTCACAGGTTACTGAAACTGAGAAACCTTCTGAATATGAGAGTAAGATTCCTCATGATGTTTCTCTTCCACCTTCTGCTACAAAGGTATTTGTAAACCCTAATGTAGAAAGTGATGAGTTAATTGACTATGTTGGTAATTCTCATGGCCTCTGCTATATAGATCTTGATCAAATATTGCTTAAGGTTGGAAGGCACCCATTAGCATTTGTAGAGGAGAAAAAATTTGTTGAATATTCTAAAGATATTGTGGAGAGGATATGTAAATATGTAGATTTAGCTGAAGGAAACAACGTATTACTTTCTTTGGGTTCTGCTAGTGTAGCAGATTTTAAGGCACTTAAGAGAGGTAAAGACTTTGAAGATGAAAATCAGCTGTCAATCTTTGGTATATCACATTACATAAATAACAAGGAATTACTTAAGAGAGTATTGATGATTGTTAAAAGATTGAGGAATGTATACAAAAAAAGAAATGTTGATTTAGCTATACATAGTCCACAAAATAGTACACTAGTTTCTGACTTTAAGAAGAGTCTCTCCTCTATTGGACTTAGAAGAACTTCTACATTTAGGGTATATGCAATCATAGATACACCTACAGAAGTAATAATGGCAGATGAAATACTAGATTCAAAAATAGATGGGTTAGTACTAAACATGCCTAGAATAGTTAGAGTAATGCAAGGCTTCGATATTAATGACATAGATGCTAGATACAATCTTGGTGTAAATAGTGCATACAAAATTGTAGATGCCGTTGTAGATGTAACTAGGAATACTCCAAGAAGAGTAATAGTTATGACAGAGGGTAGCAAAGATCTAATCAAATATAGTGTACAAATGGGTGTATATGGAGTATCTGTAAACTACAAGGATATCAAAGAGTCTAGGAAACTCGTATCTGATGAAGAAGCAAAGCTAATACTTGGTAAAAAATAGCCATACTGGTATAGTATATAGTTTTCACTATATATTCTTTTGTATAATAGGTAATGGATATTGGAATAAAAGAGACTCCAATGATGAGTCAATATATGAAATTTAAAAAGCAATACCCCGATAAGGTTGTGCTTTTTAGAATGGGAGACTTTTTTGAAACATTCGGAGAAGATGCAAAGATTACTTCTAAGGTGTTAAATATTACTCTTACAACAAGAGATAAAAATACAAACCCTACTCCACTCGCAGGATTTCCTCATAAAGCAATAGAACAATACTTACCCAAGTTAATTAATGCAGGATATTGCACAGTGATAGTTGATCAATTAGAAGATCCTAAACTTGCAAAAGGTATTGTTAAAAGAGGCGTAACACGTATCGTTACTCCTGGTACTTTAGATGGAGACAACGCAAATGAGGTCAAAAATAACTACCTTGCAGCATTTTATATTGAGAAAAAAACTTTAAGTGTTTCCTTGTGTGATGTCTCAACTGGAGACCTTATGTACATATATACTGATAATTCTAAGAAGAATATAGAATCAATACTCTCTTCATATGAACCCGTTGAGGTATTAATACTTGAGAATGAAAAAGAGTTAAGCTTTCCTACATTACCTGTTCAATTTGTATCGAAAAGCATTAGGAACAAACAGTACAGTGAAGGAAAGATTAAAGAATTTTTCCATATACAAAATATAGAATCTTTAGGTTTAAACAGTGATTCACCTACTGTCTCAAGTCTTGCAATGATATTGGAATATATTGTTGAGACTCAGTTAATGGATCCTAAGCATATACAAAGACCTAAGAAAGTAAACATATCCGGTAATATGATATTAGATAGGGCTACTGTAAGAAACTTAGAAATAGTTGCTAATGCATACTCAGGTAATATTCAAAATTCACTTTTGAGTGTAATAGATTTTACATCAACACTCATGGGCAAAAGAATGTTGTATTCCTGGTTACTTAATCCATTGATTGATTTAAAAGGTATAGAAGATAGACAGAAAATTGTAGAGCTTTTTCTTTCATCTAGAGAGATATTAGATAGCTTGAGGGAAATATTGAATGGAATGAACGATATAGAGAGGATTGTTGGGAAGATAGGTCTAAATAGAGCTAATGGTAGAGATTTAAAAGCTTTGCAGATATCTTTAGAAAATATACTTCAATTTGTTTCTCAATTAAGTAGTATTCCGGATCTCTCTAAAGAATTTGATCCTTACTTGGAAGTAATTAATGATGTTGTTAAGCGTATTGATGAATGTATCGTGGATTCCCCACCTACCTCGCTGTTAGAAGGTGGCATTATTAAAGCTTCTTTCAATGAAGAAGTTTCTGAATTAAGGGATATATCTGGAAACAGTAAGGGGTGGATTAAAGAATTTGAAGAGAGAGAGAAATCTCAAACAGGGATATCTTCTCTTAAGATAGGGTTTAACAAGGTGTTTGGATATTACATAGAAGTAACAAAAACACATCAAGACAAAGTACCAGATAGATATATTAGAAAACAGACACTAGTCAATTGTGAAAGATATATTACTGAAGAACTAAAGAACAAGGAGAGTATAATTTTGAATGCTCAGGAAAAAATTTCAGAGCTTGAATACAAAATATTTACAGAATTTAGGAATACATTAATTAAGGATATACCTAAGTTACAAGAACTCTCTAAGGAAATTGCTAAGATAGATGTATTGCTTGGCTTTGCATATTTAGCAAATACAAAAGAATATTGTAAACCGAAGCTTTATAATATGGGTGAAAAGGATGGAATTCTTCGAATTAAAGATGGTAGGCACCCTATTGTTGAAAGTTTAATAGAAGAAGAGTTCATATCTAATGATACTCTTTTGAATTTCTCTGACTCCTCTATGGCAGTTCTAACTGGTCCTAATATGTCGGGTAAGTCAACATATATTAGACAAGTAGCAAGTATTGTATTACTTGCTCAGATAGGGAGTTTTGTTCCTGCAAAGGAAATGGAGCTTTCTTTGGTAGATAGGATATTTACAAGGGTTGGAGCTTCTGATGATCTATCTCGTGGTAGGAGTACCTTTATGGTTGAGATGGATGAGGCTGCAAATATTGTAAACAATGCAACGAGGTTCAGTTTAATCGTTTTAGATGAGGTAGGAAGGGGTACAAGTACATACGATGGGGTTAGTATTGCATGGGCATTAGCTGAGTATTTAGTTAATGATGTTAAAGCAAGAACTTTGTTTGCAACCCACTATCATGAATTACTCAAACTCTCTGAGAAGATTTTAGGAAGGGTGAAAAATTTCAATGTACTTGTTGAAGAAGATTTAGAAGAAGGTAGTGTAATATTTCTTAGAAAGATTGTAGAGGGTGGTACAGATAGAAGCTATGGTATCTATGTTGCTAAGATGGCTGGTTTACCAGAGAAGATGATTAAAAGAGCAAACGAGATATTGGAAAGTTTTGAACAGGAGCAAATGTTTAGCAAAGAGTCTGATCTTAGAGAGGGAAGTATCTTGGATATTAAAGATACAAAGATTGATGAAAAGAAAAGTACATATCAATTCCCCCTATTTCTTTCAAAAGATTCTGAGATAGAGAGGGATATACAAAAGATAGATATTGATAACCTAACACCATTAGAAGCTCTAAATAAGATCTCTGAATGGAAGAAGAAAGTTTAATTAGAAATATAATATCCAAGACCATATCTATTCTTTATTGGGTTATATCCCGTTGAATTCCTGATCTTTCTTCTTAATCTACTAATCATTACAGTAATAGATTTACAGTTATTCCTTTTGAACAATTCTTTAACTTCTTGTATATGTACATAGGTTTTTTTGGTTAATAGGTAAGTAAGGAAGATATTCTCACATTTTGTTAAATGAATTATATTTCCCTTTATATGAAGTATATATCTGTTGGTATCTAAGTGAACATCTCCATAGGAGAGTATTTCTACATATTTATCACAATCAGTATCATGTAGTTTGCAAACAAGACAATCTTTAAAATGTGGGCATGTTGTTGGGTTAAATTTGGTATTACTTTCTTTTAAAACAGTATGACTGTTTATTGTATTTGAGGGTTAAAAGTAAACGTGAAAGTATATATCTACCCTTTTATCTTGTATATGACATCTTCTTTCTTAATATCAAAAGCTTCTTTGGTTTTCATATTCTTTAGCTGAACCGTACCCTTTTTAATTTCATCTTCTCCAACTATTAATACCCATGGGAAACCCTTCTTGTTAGCATATTCTAGTTGCTTACTAAGTTTTGAACTAGTGGGCTGTAATTCGGTATTAATACCCATTGATCTAAAATACATAGCTAATTTCGAATACTCATCTCTTAGATTCTCATCTAGTTGTGTAATATACAATGCAGTTTCTGTTTTGTATTCAGGTAAAAGATTGTAAGTATTTAAGTAGTCAAGAGTAGTAACATCTCCCCATCCTAATCCAAAAGCTGGCAATTTCTCTCTATCGAAAATCTCTAATAGATTGTCATATCTCCCACCACCAAATAAGGCTCTAGGATTTTCTTTACTACCAATATCAAACATCTCTACCACACATCCTGTGTAATATGCTAAACCTCTCATTATATATGGACAGAATACTACATTGGTTATATTCAAGGCAGAAATTCTTTTAAAAAGTAAGAGTAACTCTTTTGCACCTTTGGATTTCTCTTCAATCTTTTCCAAGTCTTTAATATCCCATTTAAGGAAGTCCGATACATCTTCTATTTGTTTTTCTGTTAACCCTATCTCTAAAAGATATTCTCTAAATTCCTTGGTATCTAATTTCAGGTAGTTATCAATTGCTCTTGCTAATTTAGGCTTAATCTCAGGATCAATATTTAGTATTTCATCGAAAAGGTACTCTAGAAGATACCTATTATTTACTCTTAGCTCATATGTATTTTTGGGAGCTTTGAGTCTATCCATAACTGTAAGTACATACTGAATTATTTCTAACTCAGCATCTATTGTTTCTACTCCAAAAATATCTATATTCAATTGAAAGAATTCTCGGGTTCTACCCTTTTGAGGTTTTTCATATCTAAAATATTTACCGATATTAAACCATCTTATCGGTAATGTAAGCTCATTCTTTCTAGCAGCAATTATTCTTGCTAAAGATGGGGTCATTTCTGGCCTTAAAGCTATTTCTCTTCCACCTTTATCTATGAAGTTGAATAGCTGTTTGTTAGCTAATTCATCTCCTGACTTTGCTCTATACAAATTAGCATCTTCTAAGGAAGGTGTATCATATTCTTCATATCCGAATTCTTTAGCTACATTTTTCCATGTTTGAAAAAGAAAATCTCTTTTCCTTGCTTCGTTGGGATATGTATCTGTAGTCCCCTTATATGGTTGTGTTGTAAGTTTTATGTTTGCCATACTTGGATTATATCATTAAGGTATGGAGTCATAAAGGGAAGTAACCGATAGTTGAATATTGGTCCCTAATACTATATATTTATTAAGTAATATCTAAAGCAATTTTCACTATGAAATACTCTATGTCTATGTCAAAAAAGAACAACAGGAGAAGTTTCAAGAAGAGTGGTCCTACTCCTTTGAGTAGCTTTAATCGTGTAAAAAGATATAACAGTAAGAACTTGAAAAAGAACAATATATCTAGGTCAACAAAGAGTGGAATTTTAAGTGGTAAGTTTGATAAGGTGAAGTTTAGAAAGATTATATATATTCTTGTTGGTATTGGATTTTTCCTTGCTTGTACAGTATTGATTGGTGTTGGAGTATATTTGAAATCATTACAGACATCACTTCCTTCTCCAGATAAATTGGTGGAAAGAACATCTGATCAGAGTACTCAGATATTTGATAGGAATGGTGTATTACTTTACCGTGTATATGGAGAGCAGAATAGAGAATTTGTTTCAATAGAGAAGATACCGGAGCATACCAAATGGGCTTTACTTGCTGCTGAAGATATTGAATTCTACCAGCACAAGGGTTTAGATTATGCAGGTATTGCTATGTCTGCAATACAAAACCTTAAGAGTGGAAGTATTGTAAGAGGAGCAAGTACTATTACTCAACAATTGATTAAAAATACTATCCTCTATGATGTCTTAGGAGATGAAGCTTACAAACAGAAATATTCAAGAAAGATAAAAGAGATTTTGATTACTATGCAGGTTGAACAGACATTCACCAAAGATGAAATATTACAAATGTATATGAATGAAATTCCTCTTGGTGGTGTTAACTATGGTTTCCAAGCTGCAGCTAATGCATATTTCGGAAAAGATGTAGAGGAATTAACATTGGCAGAGAGTGCTTTAATTGCAGGACTTATTCAGAGTCCTGGTACCTACTCTCCTTTGTTTGGTACTAATCCTGAACTAGCAAAAGTAAGGCAGGGTTTTGTATTGGATCAAATGCTTAAGCACAAGGATCTAACGGGTGTAACTGAAGAAGAGATTGAGGCTGCAAGAGAAGAAGAGTTAGTATATACATCTAAAAAGATAGATATTAAGGCTCCTCACTTTGTCTTCTATGTTAAGCAGCAGTTAGAGGAGGAATTTGGAGTAGATCGTGTAGAAAGAGGTGGATTGAAGGTTACTACATCTCTTGATTACTCTATTCAAGAGATTGCGGAAGAGGAGTTGAGAAATGGTATTGCAAAGAATGGTTTGCCTCATAAGGTAAATAATGGAGCTGTTGTTGTAATGAATCCAAACACTGGAGAAATACTCTCTATGGTAGGTTCTGTTGATTACTGGAATACAACAGATCCTAAAGTGGATGGTAATGTAAATATTACGACCAGTAATAGGCAGGTAGGTTCTTCTGCAAAGCCATATGTATATATTACGGCCTTTGGTAAAGGATTTGGTCCTTGGACATTGGCTCCTGATATTAGAATGTCTTTTGGTAACTACAAACCAGAAAACTGGGATAGATCTTTTGAAGGTGTTGGTACTGCTAGAAAGAATTTAGGTAGATCTAGAAACCTTCCTTCTATATATACATTACAAATGGTTGGTGTTGATGCTTTCTTACAAACTACTGAGAAGTTAGGTATTACTACATTAAAAAACAAAGCTGACTATGGATTAGCTCTAGCATTGGGTGCTGGGGAAATGAAATTAGTTGAGCATACTGCAGCTTTTGGTGTGTTTGCTAATGAGGGTGCTAAAAATGATACAGTCTCAATTCTTAAGGTTGAAGACTCAAAGGGTGAGATATTAAAAGAGGTTACTGAGTTTAATGCAAAGCAGGTAATTGATGAGAAAGAGGTTTACCTTCTTAACTACATCATATGTGATCTTGGTGGTCATGGGGATAGGATTGGTGGTGCATATACCAAGGTTAAGGGTACAAACGTATGTTTTAAAACTGGTACTACTGATGGTCCTAAAGATTTAACTACTGTAATGTATCACAAGAATTTGGTTGTAGGTGTATGGGCGGGTAACAATGACAATACAGTTACTCCTGGAGCTTGGGGTGTATCTGTACCACTACCAATAGCTCATGGTATTACTAGTAGGTTGGTAGATAGGTATAAGGTGGAGTTGTATACTAGACCTTCAGGTATTTTGTCTACTTCTGTATGTAGAGATACTGGAGCTGTTCCTGCAGATGGTGTTAATTGTGAGAAGGAAGCTACAGTATATATTGAAGGTAAGGGTCCTCAGATTGATACTAGAGAATCTGTAGCGATATGTAATCAGAATGGTTTAATTCCAAGTAATGAGGCTTTAGCAAGACAGTACAATCTTGTAACAGACAAGGTATATCTTTCCTTTAAATTAGAGAATGCTTCCCAAAGGGATGCATATCAAAAATTCCTCTCTGAGGCTGAAGGTAGTAGATATCTATTTACTAAACCTGAGATTGGAGTATGTACATTACCTCTTGGTCCAGACAATGCTCCAGTGATAGAGGTAAGTAAGCCAACTGCAAATCAGCAGTTTGATTATAATGGTAGTATGGAGATTCAAGGTAGTGTTAGATATCTAGAATCTATATCTTCTTTCACTATTTCAATAGATGGTACCCCTATTCCATCTGCTTCATTAACAAATGGATCATTCAACTTAACTCATAGCTTGAGTGGACTTAATTCAGGTAATCATACATTGGTAGTATCAGCTACCGATAACAAGGGGAAGAGTGCAAGTAGTACAATTCCATTTACTGTATTAGCTCCTCAGATATCTATATCTATTAGCAACCCTGCAAACAATACTGCTATTAGTACGTTTCCTGTAACTTTAGAAGCTGGTGTATCTGGAGCTACACCTACTTCTGTAAAGTTTTTTATCTCTAGATCAGGTGGTGCATACACTAACGAATATACTGACAACAATGGAAGTAATGGATGGAGTGTACAATGGACAAATATACCTCCTGTTCCAAGTGGTACATACTTAGTATTTGCTAGGGCATATTTAGGTTCTCTTACATATCAGAGTTCTACAATTTCTCTTACTCGTTAATATCTTTCTCTAATTTCTCCACAATCTTTTCCATCTCTTTATCACTTAGGGTCTTTTCCATATGTTCTATAGAGACTCTAACTGTAAGATTCTTTTTAATTCCGTCCTTGCTATATATATCTAAACACTCTACCTTTGCTTTCCTATTTCTAGTATTTATTTCTCTAAGTATTCTCTCCTCTATCTCTTTATATTGTTTCTCAATATTTACAACAAAGGTAATATCTTGAGTAATAGAAGGGAATTTAGATCCTTCTTCATATTTTTTAACCTTTGTATCTATCTTAAGAAGTGATTCTAAATCAATTTCTAATCCAGCTGTATATACAGGAAGTTTGAAACTTTTCTTAACCATATCATCAAGATCTCCTAATATACCTAAGATATTTCCCTTGTAGGTAATATATGCACTAGCATTTGGATTAAACGTAGGTAATATATTCAATATCCATGTAGGAAGATCTCTTTCTGAGGTATCAGCAATTAAAGAATATTCAATATCCTCAATACCAAGAGAAGTATACACCTTCTCAAAATATCTCTTTACTTGATAGTAGGGATTACCATCTAATATGTTTTCTCTTGAGGAGAAAAGTAAGGACATATTCCATTGTTCTTTTGGTAATTCAAAGCTATCCATATTACCTTTTTGATGAGCAATATTGAATTCATATATACAGAATGTAGGAATATTTCTTTGAATATTCTCCTGAGCTTTTGTAAGTAAGGATGTAATTAAGGATGTTCTCATAAGGGAAAGCTCTGGAGAAAGAGAATTCTTAATATGGTATGCAAGATTTGGATCTTGATTTGACTTTAATATCTGTTGTGCACTGACAAAACTGTATGTAAGTAATTCATTTGCACCAGAGTAGCTTAAAATTTTTCTAATCCTACTCTTAAAATCTACGATCTTATTCTTACCAGAAGCTTTAAGATCACGAAGAGGTAATACTGGTTTAATATTCTCATATCCATATATTCTTCCAATATCCTCATGTATATCTTCAGGTATGACTATATCAGTTCTAAAGGAAGGTGCTTTAACAGTGATATATTTTTCATCTGAAGAAAGAATTGTATATTCAATATTTGTTAAGATATTGATAATATCTTCTTTTGTTAAATTTGTACCAAGGTGAATATTTAGCTTCTCAATAGAAAGAGAGATTGTGCTAGGTTCATATCTTTGATCATATTTATCAACTATTGGTGTTACAACTTCTCCTCCTGCTAATTCTAAAACAAGAGATATTGCATATTTTTCTACAGGTAGGCATTGATTAGGATCTAAGTATTTAGTAAATCGTGTAACAGCATCTGTAAATATACCTAAAGACATAGAGGTTTTTCTAATATTGAATCTATCGAAGTTTGCACTTTCCAATATTATTGTTTTTGTATTACTGTCTATTTCTGTATCCAACCCTCCGATTACACCCGCAATTGCTATTGGATTTGTACTGTCAGCAATGACTAGGTTATTACCAGTGAGTGTAACTACATTGTTATCAAGAGTATGTATTCTCTCACCATCTTTAGCTAACCTGACCTCTATATGTGCTTTAGTATTTGTACTTGGATCATTTTGGATTACTTTGTTGTAGTCGAAGGCATGTAAAGGTTGTCCGACTAGGATGGAAAGGTAATTTGTAATATCTACAATATTGTTAATTGGTCTAATTCCAGATTTAATCAATATGGATTTTAACCATACTGGGGATTCTTGTACAGTAACGCTATCTATTACTACACCAACATATCTAGAACACAATGCTGGCATTCTATTTTCAATATCTAAACCAAAATTATCCTTTTGTGTATATTCTCCAGATGTATTATCTAAATACCATTTTGGAGAAGTAAATTTAATGCTCTTTGCTCCAGCTATTTCTCTTGTTAATCCAAGTATTCCAAAAAGGTCTCCTCTGTTAGTAAGTGCTTTGTTTTCAATATCAAAGACAATATCATTAAGATCGTAATATTTTGAAAAGAGTTCTCCAACGGGAGCACTACTTTCAAGTTTTAATACCTTTGTATGATCTGGTCCAATGTTTAATTCTTTTTCAGAACAAAGCATACCATTGGAAAGTATACCTCTCATTTTAACAGCCTTTATTTCAAATTCTTCAGAAGTTTTGTAAGTAGATGGAACAATATTTCCTGGTTGAATATATGCAACCTTATCACCTACTTCTAAAGTTTTATCTCCTGCTACTACTTGTACATCTTCTTGATCACCGGTAGAGATTGTATATATTCCTAGTTTGTCTGCATCTGGATGATCTTTTTTACTTTTAATCTCTGCTACATATATCCCTTTGTACATTTCTTCCCAATCTGTAACTTCTTCAACTTCCCCTATCTTTCCAGCAAGGATATGTAAGATATCCTCCTTTTCAATATCAATACCTGTATATTCTTTAATACTGTTTTTTGGTAATTTCATAGTTAGAATTGTTTCAAGAAATTAAGATCACCATCTCTAAGTTTACGAATGTCAGTAATACCCCTCTTAATTAGTGTTAATCTGTCTAAGCCTACTCCCCATGCAAAACCCGTGTATACCTCAGGATCTATTCCTCCAGCTTTTAATACATTCGGATGAATCATTCCACAACCCATTAATTCTATCCATCCTGAATGTCCACATGTTGTACAGCCTGTTTTTTTACAGAATGGGCAACTAATTACAAATTCAGTATCTGGCTCTGTAAAAGGAAAGTAAGATGGTTGAACTTTTACTTCTAAATCGGTTTCTAAATACCTCTCAAGATATTCTTTGATAGTTCCTTGCATATGTGCTAGGGATATTCCCTTGTCTACATAGATACCTTCGATTTGATAGAAGGTATGTTCATGACTTGCATCAGTTGCTTCATTTCTAAAGCATCTACCTGGTAATACTACTCTAATTGGTGGTGGACCATATTTTCTTAATGCCCTATTTTGCATAGTAGATGTATGTGCTGGTAATACGAATCCATCATCTGTCCAGAATGTATCATACATATCTCTTGCTGGATGTCCTTTAGGGAAATTAAGACTTTCAAACATATGGAAATCATCATCTAGCTGTTTACTTTCCATTACATCAAATCCCATCTTTTGGAATATATCCAAAATCTTTTCTAGTTCTTGAGTAAGTGGGTGCTGTGAACCTCTCATATCAAGAATATGTGGTTTTTTTCCAGTAGAGGTGTTCGTATCAAAAGGTGCACTAGGATCTATCTTGGATGTATTGATATGCTTCTTTTGTTCATCTATTTCTTTTTTAGAGATATTCTCTTCAATTAAGATCTTTATTTGATTTAATTGTGAACCATATTCTGCTCTTTGATCTTGTGGTACATCTTTTATAGCTTTAAAGAGCTGTGTAAGTAATCCTGATTTAGAAAGATATTTAGTTTTTAAATCTGAAACAGAGAGTGTATGTAGATCATCATCAATCTGTTTTAGTATTTCTGAGAGATCCTGAGCCATATTCTATATATATGATTTTATGTTGAAGTATACAATATTTTAAAACAAAAAAGGACTCCTTGTAGAGTCCTTTTATACAATCAAATCAAAGACCCTACAGAGATTTAACGATAAAGGTAAAAACTGAAGGATCATTTACTGCAATATCTGCAAGTACTTTCCTATTTAATTCAATATTCTTTTTATTCAATCCATCGATAAGATCTTTGTATTGAATCTCATTATTCTTACATGCTGCATTAATCTTTTGTATCCACAAGTTTCTCATATCTCCTGCTCTCTTTCTTCTGTCATTGTATGAATATTGACCAGCATGCATATATGCTTCATGAGCAACCTTATACAAGCTATTTTTGGTCATTCTATATCCACTAGTCTTTGCTAGGATCTTGTTATGTCTTCTTTTTCTTACTGTACCACCCTTTACTCTCATTTCTCTATTAGCTTAAGTTAACAACTACTTTTTTAAGATTCTTTTGTGTAGTTTTATAGACCAAAGCATCTGAGCTTTGTCTTCTTTTTGATCTTGATGACCTTTTTGTCTTCAAGTGACCTTGATGACTTTGGTTGTACATCATTTTAGCCTTCCTATTTCCTTTTGGATTTGAAAGCTTTATTCTTTTTACTGCAGTTTTATTTGTTTTTTGACGTGCCATTTTTCTTAAACGTTATACTAATTCTATTACCTTCACTCTTTGGTTCGGGTTCGATAGTACTATATTCATTGAAATTAGTCAATATTTCATCAAAAATTGAACGAGCTTGTTCATATGTTTGACGACCTTTTTTCTGTACAGTTATACGTACAGGATGATCTTTTTCAAGAAATTCTAAAGCTCTCCTTATTCTAGTATTCATATCACCAGAATCTATTACTGGACTAAATCTAAATTCCTTTAGATCTTTTGCTTTACCAGCTTTGTTTTTTCTTAACTTTTTGTTCTGTTCATATACATATTTAGAGTAATCCATTATTCTACAAACAGGAGGTGTTGAATTTGGACCAACTTCTACTAAATCTAAACCTGATTCTTGTGCTACTCTTCTTGCTTCTTGAGTATTAAGTTTACCTAAATTCTCTCCATTTTGATCGATAACTAGGACTTCAGGTATTCTAATACCTTCATTTACTCTTAATCCTAAATCTTTATTACTTTTTTGAGCGTTAAACTCCATTTAATATGTATGTATATATAAATTAATTATCTACCTTTGGTACGAATTTCCTCCAAAAGGTAGTCTATGAACTCTTGCTTCTTCATAAGGCCAATTTGCTTGTTTGATCTAGATCTTACAGATACTGTCTCAGTCTCTACTTCCTTGTCACCAATTATTACAAGATATGGAATCTTTAACTTCTCTGCATCTCTAATTTTTGCTTGCATACTCTTGTTCCTATCATCAATTTCAGCTCTAATGTCTGAATTCTTTAAGGATTGCAAAATCATTTGTGCATATTCGTTATGTTTTTCGGATATAGGGACAACTGTAACTTGATCTGGTGCTAACCAAAGTGGGAAATCTCCACCATGATGTTCTATTAAGAATGCAAAGAATCTTTCAAATGATCCAATTAATGCTCTATGTATTACAAATGGTTGTTTCTCTACCCCATCTGAATCAACATATTTAATTTCAAATTTCTCAGGTAGGTTAAAATCTAACTGTATTGTAGATACTGAATCCTCTTTACCAAATACATTTACAGCTTGTATATCGATCTTAGGTCCATAGAATGCCGCATCTCCAGGCATCTCTTCAAACTCTAATTCTCTATCTACTAATACTTTTCTAAGTTTCTCTTCAGCTATCTTCCACTTCTCCGGGTCTCCTGCATATTTATTAGGATTCTTTTCTCTGTCAGATATGGATAGCCTAAATCTATATTTATCAAACCCTATATCTTTGTAGAAAGTATCTAACAAATCTAAGGTCTCGTTAATAACACCTTCTAATTGTTCTTCTGTACAGAAAAGATGTGCATCGTTTTGTGTAAATCCTCTTACTCTTTGAAGACCATGTAGCTCTCCTGACTTTTCAAATCTATATACTGTTCCAAATTCCCCTAACTTGTATGGTAAATCTCTGTAACTCTTTGGTTCAAGTTTGTAAACCATCATTCCTGCAGGACAGTTCATTGGTTTTAGGTAGTAATCCTCATCCTCTATCTTAATAGCTGGATACATGGATTCTTTGTAAAAACCTAAATGTCCAGAAGTTTCAAAAAGCAACCCTCTGTTAATATGTGGAGTTAAAATATGTTGATATCCATTTTTTCTTTCAAGATCTAACATATATTCTTCTAATATCCTTCTGATCATATATCCTCTTGGTAACCATACAGGTAAGCCTTGTCCTATCTCTGGAATTATTGCAAACAATTTTAATTGTTTACCTAATTTCCTATGATTCCTTTGTTCTGCCTCTTCTAAGTGTCTAAGATATTCTTTAAGGTCTTCCTTGTTTTCAAATGCTGTACCATATATTCTGGTTAACATTTTCTTTGTCTCATCACCTCTCCAATATGCTCCTGCGGTCTTTAGAAGCTTTATAGGGCCGATATCCCCAGTATCTTGTACATGTGGACCTCTACACATATCTACGAACTCACTATCTCCTGTAACAAAGAAACTAACCTCTTCATCGGGAATATCTTCTAACAATTCTAGTTTATACTCCTGTCCAATATCTTTTAGATATTTAATAGCGTCTTTACGTTTCATAAAGGTTTGAGTTATCTGCAACTTTCTCTTTAATATCTTTTTCATCTCATCTTCAATAGCTTTAAGATCTTTCTCCTCTATTGGTTCTGAAAAATCAAAATCATAGTAAAAGCCATTATCTATTGCAGGACCTATACCCAATTTAGCATCGGGATATATTCTTAATACAGCTTGTGCTAACACATGAGATGCTGAATGTCTCATCTTCTCTAAATTACTAACTTCATCTTGTTTCATAGTTATATATATACTGAATTAAAAAATGGAAAAATTTCTTTGAAAAAAAGAAAAAGCATTAAAAGGATGTTGTGTAAACAACTTTGACGAGGAGTGACTTGTTAATGCCATATTTCTTATACATACGTAGTATTTTATTCTTTTTCTATAAAATATGCAATCCAAACTATTTAACAATGAAAAAGGTTATTGAATTTAAACCAAATTCAAAAGTTTCTAATTTCTTGATATTTCCTAACTCAAGTTTATCTATTGGATATCTTCTAGGATGTTTGATTATTAATACCCCTTTAAACTTCTTCGTATTAGGGTCTCTAACCCCTGGTAAAAGCCTAGATGCGCTATTTATTATATCTTGCATCTTAAATACTCTTTTTGTGTTGTAAAGTTTGTACGGTGGATCCATGAAGATTATATCGAAAGCATCTTGATCCTTAATTGTCTTACTTAGATATTCTTCTACTTTAGACTTAACCACTGTAGCATCTGGTAGAAATCCTGTATGAGCTATATTTGCTCTAATAACTTGATCTGCTTGTTTAGATGCTTCTACAAATGTAGCTTCCTTAGCTCCTCTTGATAGGGCTTCTAAACCGAAAGAACCAGCACCTGCATAGAGGTCTAAAATGTTCTTTTTTACAATGTCTTCTCTTAAAACATCGAATATTCTAACTTTCATTCTATCCGTGAGTGGTCTTGTTGTTCTTGGTATATCTATTCTAAAGTTTTTAGCCTTACCACCAGTTATTCTTACTTGTGCAGATATTGTTGGCTCTTTTGCTTGAAGTCTTTCTTTCAAAAAGATATCTTCTCTTTGTTCGAAGTCTTCCCAAGATTCAACCTTGTGTTTGGTTTTTTCTTTTCTTAATTTTTTAGATGAATCGAATTTTAAGCTCATATGGTATGTATTCTACTAGTTTATCTTCAATCCTTCCAGTTTTAGGCCTTCAAATCTAAAATATTGAAATTGATCTACGAAAGAAGCCGTTGCAGACCAATCACTTACATTGTCATCTGTATCCCAGAATCGTATTCTCCAGTAGTAGGTTGTACCATTTGATGAAAGGACAGTGCCTGCATATGACAACTCTGGAGAAAGATTTCCACTACTTGTGGATGTCATTGATTGTTTACCGCTATCCCATTTTACCGTCCCAGTAAATGAGCTATTTGAGTTTACTTCAATTTCGTAATATATTGCACTATCTCCGTTAGGATCAGAATGTCTTGCTTGAAATTTGGGTATAGCTGAAGCTATAAGGGCGGTTGGTGTTGGATCTCCATCTACAGAGAGATCTGTTGGAACATTGGGAGATCCTGACATTTGAAAGGAGGGGTACGGCCAAGTCCACGCTCCTGCTGTTCCTGCAGAGTCCCAGAATCTCATTCTCCAGTAGTAAACGGTACCATTGAATGAAAGTGTTGTCCCTGCATACGATATGTCTGGAGTTCGATTTCCAGATGCTAAGCTCATAGCGGTTTGTCCTGAGTCCCACATCACAGTTCCTGTAAAAGTATTGTTTGTATTAACTTCTATTTCATAATGGCCAAGAGCATCTCCATCGGGATCGATATATATGGCTGAAAACTCAGGTGTAAGATCTGAGACTTTTGTTGGATTTGTTAATCCTTCTGTTAGCATGCTACTTGGCTGATTTGGTTGATTGTTCATGGTAAATTGGCCTGTTGCAGAATATACACTTACTGCATCGGCATTATCCCAGAATCTTATTTGCCAATCATATGTATTTCCATCAAAATACAGGGTCTCTCCTGCATATGAAATATCTGTAGATCTTTCGCCATTTGTTATAGCCGAAATTGCAATTTTTCCACTATCCCAAGAGTAGTCCCCTGGGGAATCAGAATCATTTACGAGTATTTGGTAATATATTCCAGTATCATAAAGATTAGGATCATTAAATATTGCACTAAATTCGGGAGTCGCATCTGTTACTTTCGTAGGGTTAGTTAATCCTTCCGTGAGTAAAGATGTTGGTGCTGTTGGTGCACTATTCATTGTAAAGTTCGCAGTTGCAGACCATACACCTTCGCTATTTACGGTATTTTGATCCCAAAACTTTATCCTCCAGTAATATATTGTACCGTTATGTGAAAGTGCTGTCCCTGCATATGAAATATCTGTAGATCTTGCTCCTCTAGTTATTGGAGATATTGCTGTCTTTCCACTATCCCACATTACAGTACCAGTAAAACTCGAGTTTGTATTTACTTGTATTTGATAGTAGTTACCAGTATCAGAGGTATCTGGATCATTAAATATTGCACTAAATTCTGGAGTTAAATCAGATACTGGTATAGGATTAGTATATCCTTCTGTAAGTAGAGATGTTGGTGCTGTTGGTGCTTGATTAAATACTTCTTCTGAATTCAAAGTCCCAGCCAAGGATGTTTTGCGTTGATAGTAGAGGGTCGTTACATATTGAGGTAGTGTTGAACCGGAAGCTGCTGTTGTAGTACAGCTATGACTATGATTTGTTGGTGTAGCAGAAGTTGCTCTACTACCTTCACTACAGTTTGTTCCTGGTCCAAGATTTGTAGTAATTGTTAAGGTATGTTGATGTGTACTTGCTCCACCTGTTGTTCCATATGATGTTCCATATGATGTTGTTCCTAATGGAAATCTAGAATCATATCCTGTAAATCTTGTCCATCCAAGTGGTGGTGCTGCTGTTGTCATTGAAATTAATCCTGCATGTGCTACACCTCCTGCATTTTTTGATACGAAATATGTGTATATGTAAGGTGGATATGAACTTGCAGAATCAGTTGTTCCACTTGCTGTAGTATGTGTATGCGGGCAAGCCCCCTTATCTGTTCCAGGAGTATCACCACTTGTAGCTGCGGCTCCAGTTGTATATCCTCCTGTTGTTGGGTGTGTATGAGTAGCTGCTCCACCTGTTCCTCCATATGTAGCTGCGCCTCTTGGGAATCGAGAATTTAATGCTGAGAACGCTGTCCATCCAGAAGGTACAGATGTTGCAACTGTAATTAACCCAATATTTATATCTAGTCTTGATTTTGTACAAAAAACCATATCCAGATATGGTGGCAAATTAGTTACATTGTTAACGGAAACCATTGCATTGGTATGTGTATGGGAAGAACCTGCAGTCTGTCCACCGCTATCACTTTGTGTAAGTACAGAACCTTGTAAAGAAGTTCCTGTTGTACAACTAGGTGTCCCATGGTTGTGTGCTCCTCCGCCAGTAGTTCCATATGTTGTACTACCATATGGGAATCTTGCATTGTAGGTTTGACCTGCTCCTGAAATACTTGTCCATCCAGATGGGCAAGAAGAGTTGTAAAGCATAATGAAATTACCAGTCCAGGAAGCTTGTCCAGAAGTAGCAGAAGAATTTCCATAGTACATGTATATCGTTTTACCACCAGCTGGTAGTGAAGGTATTCTTACCCATACTTGTGTCGTAGTAGTGTAACAACCTGCTTCTATCCAATACGTAAGCAAAGTTGAATCATTACTATCCGTGAATCTTAAATCATCACAATCGGATTGTAATTTACCTTGACCAATTAATGTTGAGGTATCTATAGTTAGTAATATATCCTCATTTGTCAGTGTTGTACTTCCATTGCCAGATACAGTAACTGATTTTCTATACATCCAACTTGAGCTATACCATGATCTACCCTCTTCTTGATTTGAAGTTATTAGGTATATTATTGCTGGTACACCTAAAAGTATTACAAGTAATGCTGCTAGAAGTATAGTTCGTTTAGAAAGTTTCTTTTTCTCTTTTTTCATTTATAGATATGATATCAGAATTGACACCCTAATCTAACCCTCTTGTAATTTCATAAAGCATTATCGAAGCACAATTTGCTACATTGAGAGATTCTTTCATACCTCTCATAGGGATATATATTTTTTTATCTACTCTTCTAAGTAAGTTCTCATCTACTCCCCTTTTTTCATGACCTAAAAGTATAGCTACTTTATTAGGATATTCAATCTTTTGAAAATGTTGAGCATCATCAGTTAACTCTATTGCAAAAAGAGGAATACCCAACTCTTTAATTTCATCAATTGCTTCATCGGTAGTATCGTAGTGTTCGGAAGGTATCATTTCAGTAGCACCTAATGCGGTCTTATCTAGTTTCGGGTTATCTATTTCTGTCGTAATTCCACAAAGATATATCTTTTTTACATACCCAGCCCCATCTGCGGATCTAAATATACTTCCTACATTAAATGCAGATCTAATATTGTCTAATATTATATGTATTTCCATGGCTATTTAAAAAGATTTTCATATATATATTCTAGATCGATATTATCTCTCCTAAGTATCTCTCTTGCAACACTCTTTGCTTCTTTAAAAAGTTCAATATCAGTTAAAGATGCGACCTTAAATTGAGGAACACCTGATTGTTTAAGACCATATACCTCTCCAGGGCCTCTTCTTTGTAGATCATATTCTGCTACATCAAAACCAGAATTATGTGAAGAAAAATATTTCAACCTTTCTACTGCATTACTGTCCTCTTCTTCTTTACCTGCTAATACAAAACAGTAGGATTGTAGATCTCCTCGACCTACTCTACCTCTAAGCTGGTGTAACTGAGCTAATCCAAATCTATGTGCATCTTCTATTACCATTATTGTTGCATCTGTAATATCTATACCTACTTCAATTACAGATGTAGTTACTAATATATTAAATTCTTTTTTACTAAATCTTTCTAAAATATCTGTTTTTTCTTTGTCTTTAAGTCTCCCGTGTAATATCTCTACCTTAAGATCTTTAAAGTTGTTGTTTTTAAGATTTTCGAATTCTGTTAAAACTGCCCTAGCTTCTAAATTTGAAGACTCTTCTATGAGTGGATATACAACAAAAGCTTGTTCCTTGTATCCGCTATCTTTTATCTTTTTAGCTACCCAATCTAAACAGTCTTCTCTTTTTGAATATGGTACATATTTTGTATCTATATCTTTTCTGTTTTTAGGTTTTTGCTTAATTACACTTACTTGGGTATTTCCAAACACTATCTCTGTTAAACTTCTAGGTATTGGCGTTGCAGTCATTGTTAGGTAGTGAGGTGTAGTATCTGTTGTATTCAACAATCTTTCTCTTTGTTCTACTCCAAACCTATGCTGTTCATCAACGATAACTAGGTTGAGATTTTTGGGTAAATCTTTTTTGTAGAGTATTGCATGTGTACCAACTATTAATGAGTTAGGAGAAGAGCTCTTACTTTTTCTTGATGATATCCAAAGTTGTATATCTATATCAAATGGTTTTAGAAATTTTGAAAAGGTTTCAAAATGTTGTTGAGCAAGTACGGTAGTTGGTGCTAATATTGTTGCACTGTAACCATTTCTAATACATTGTAATATACAAAGAGCAGCTACTACTGTTTTTCCACTTCCTACATCTCCATTAAGGAGTCTGTTCATTGGTTTGTTTTTTGAGATATCCTCAAGGATCTCTTCTAATGCATTTGTTTGATCGAGGGTTAATTCAAATGGTAAGGATGAAAGAAAGTCTTTGGTAAGTACTTTGTCTTCTAATATTGAATTAGACTTAAGGAGAGATTTCTCTAACTTATTTTTTTCTAATGGTAGTGCTATTGAAAGCATTTCATCGAAAGCTATTCTCTTTCTCGCAATATCTATTTCTTCCCTATCTTTAGGAAAATGGATATTGGATATGGAGGTTTGAATTGGTATATATGTGTCTTGAATGTACTCATGTATTGGGTCTTCGAGTATATTTTTAATATCTTTTTTTAATGTTGTGAGTAGGTTTCGTATTTGTTTTGAAGATATTCCTTCTGTTTCATGATATATCCCAATTATTTTTCCAAGATGTCTTTGTTTAGAGATATCCCCTGTATATTTCTCATATTTAGGATTGTATATATTTTTACTTTTTCCCTTTTCAGTTATTTTTCCATCAAAGATGTACCATTCTTGGGGTTTAAGAACTTTAGCTAGGTAACTTTGATTGAAAAAAGATATGTCCAGAGTATCTACTCCATCCGTAACTTTAGTTTTGGTTAACACCTTTCCTGTTCTTGTATATATATTTTTAGTTTCAAGGACTTGTCCTAAAAATGTACCCTCTTGTAGTGATTTAAAATCAGTTATATTTAATATCTCTGAAGTATCTCTGTATCTAAAGGGTATATGGAAGAGTAATTGTTTAATATTTGTTATACCCAATTTCTCAAATTTCTTTGATTGAGCTTCACCTACCCCTTTTAATTCTTCTAGTTTCGTAGAAGGGGTCATATGTGTTTAGAGGTAATCAAATATCGTGAGTAATATAGGTACGAGTAAGCTTGCTATCATCATTAGAGCTATGAATATGCTGAAAGCTTTTTTTAAAAATGAAGATGTTGATTTTTTCATATTTATGATTCTACTAATATCTATACTTTTTTCCAAGTCTTTTGTATTTTAGCTTGGGTACTTGGAGAGTTTGCATATTTCATCCAATCGGGGTTGACATTTTTTTTACCAGTTTGAGTCTTAATCTCTATTGTATCTCCTGTTTGGACATTATAGCTGAGTCTTACAGCTTTACCATTTACTTTAGCAGATACCATACTATTACCAATATCGGTATGTACTAAGTAGGCAAAATCTACAACAGTATCTCCTTTATCAAGTTGAATGATTTTTCCTTTTGGAGTAAATGCATATACTTTTTCTCCAAATATATCTACAGTTATTGGAAGAGATCTTCTCTCTTCTCTTTTTGATATATTTCTATCCATTTCTTTGTGTATGGTTTCAACCCAGTTATATTTATCAGTTGCCTTGGCAAATCTACTTTTACTCTCCTTATATGCAATATGTGATGCTGGTCCATATGTATTGTGGTAGTGCATATCTTGAGTAAGTATTTGTATTTCAACTATATTGGAAGAGACAGATGGAAGAATGACTGGGCCTTGTAATGCTTTGTATCCATTTGGTTTAGGATGGGATATGTAGTCATCAAATTGAGGTGTTAGTATCTCACCAATATCCATTATTATCTCTAGCATTTTAAAACATTCATCCTCGGAGTTTGTAATAACTCTGAAGGCCAGAAGGTCTGGGATGTTTGATATATTTATATTGTATCCTTCTTTTAGTATCTTCTTTTGTTTGTTGTATATGCTATATATACTTTTTACTCTCCCATGTACGATTTGTGTACCAGGGATATTTTTAAGCAGGCCTTCGAAGTATGAAATATATTTTTCTCTCATTTCAGATGTAAAACCATTTTGTTCAAGCATATTTTTAATATTTATGTATTCCTCTGGTCTATATATTTCTAGTGCTTTCTCTTCTAGTTCTTTTTTAAGTAAGTTAAGGTTAAGATATTCTGCTAAGGGTCCATATATATTAAAGACCTTTTGTATCTTAGAGCCTACTCTTTCTGAGGGCATATATTCTATTGTCCTTACATTGTCTAGTGTATCTGCGAGTTTAATGAGTACGGGTCTTAAATCTGTAGCACTATTTAATATGTATTTATTAATAACCTCGTATTCTGTATCGTGACTACCTGTAGCCTTACTTATGTCATCACAACTATGAACTAAAAAAAGGACATCTTGTCCAAGTATATTAATTATTTCTTTTTCTATTTCATCTACTTTATCAGGATTTTTGGATAGAACATTATGGAGTAATCCTCCTAAGATTGTATTTGTTTCAAATCCCATATTAGCGAGTGTAAGTCCTACCCTTAAAGAGTGATTGTAAAACGGTTCTCCTGAGAGCCTTTTTTGATCTGTATGATATTTACTGGATAGCTCCATACCTTTAGATATTTCATCTTGAAAGCTTTTCGGAGAGTACTTCTTAAGTTGTTTTTCTAATTCTTTTGTAGTCATTTTTTAAAAGAAAAATCCCCTTCTTGGGGATGTATTTTTTAATATGTAATCCCCAATTATTTACCCTTATTTACTAATTCATATACGTGTCTTCCACATCTAAGAATTAGTTTTGTATTTTGAGTAATGGATATTGCCATGTTCCAATCTGAAACTTTTTCTTCATTTATTTTTACGGCACCCTGTTCTATTAGTCTTCTAGCTTTCGACTTACTATCTGTTATCTCTAGATTTACTAAAAGCTCAGTAAGAGATATCTCATTAGAGTTAATCTCTCTTGTAGGTATTTCACTTTCTGTACCTATTTTTTGAAATACACTTTCAAAAAAGTTTGAAGCTTGTTGTGCTTGTTGCTCTCCTTTAATTTCCTTAGTTATTTGATATGCTAATTCCTTCTTTACATTGATTGGATTCTCTCCACCCTCTAATCTCTTTTTAATTTCTTCTACTTGTGTAAGTTCATAGCAGGTGAGTATTTCAAACCCTATTAATATCTGATCGTCAGTAAATGCCATTACCTTACCAAATATGTCGTTGGCTTCATCTGAAAGCTTAATCATATTGCCTTCTGATTTACCCATTTTCTTTCCATCTGATGTTGAAAGAAGCTTACCGGCAATTACAATTTTCTCTTTGTTTAATCTGCTTCTTATTAAATCCCTACCTGCAAGCATATTGAAGAGTTGATCATTACCACCAACTTCTACATCAGTATCCATCATGACCGAGTCATATCCTTGCATTATTGGGTAAAGGAACTCGTTAAGATATATTGGTTTGTCTTCTTCCAATCTCTTTTGGAACATACTTCTTTTAAGCATTTGCTGTACTGTAAATTCAGAAGCTAATTCAACTACATCATTAAAGTTGAGTGGTTCTAACCATTGGCTATTGTAAAGTACTTTAACAGGGTTTTCTTTGTTGAATATATCTAAAATGGAAGATGCTTGTTGTACATATGTACGCATATTTTCCTCCACCTGTTCTTTTGTAAGTTTTACTCTTGCAGATGTTTTATCTGTAGGGTCTCCAATTCTAGCGGTAAAATCACCAATGAGAAATACTACTTGATGACCTAATTTCCTAAAATCTTCTAATTTTCTCATACCTACAGTATGACCAATATGTAGAGTTGGAGCTGTAGGATCAAAACCTTGATATATATTTATCCTTTTTCCAGAGAGTAAGAGCTCTCTGAGACTATCCTTCGAAGGTAGTATCTGTTCTACGCCCTTTTCTAGTATTCTATTTATTATTTTCTCATCCTTAATTACTTCCATCCTGTTATTATATCTTCCTACTTAATATTTTACAAAGGTATACCCTTTATGATTTAAGATATTTCCTCTTTTTTAATTGATCAGGCATACATTGTTGATCTGATTTTTTACTTTCAAGATCATGGTCATATTGATATCCTTTTCCATATCCGACATCTTTCATGAGTTTTGTTTCTGCATTTCTAAGATGGAGTGGTACTGGTAAGTTACCATATTGTTCAATATCTTTTTTTACTTGAATTTCAGTTGTATATGCACTATTGTCTTTAGGCGCTTTTGCTAGATATATTGCTAATTGGATTAGAAATATTTCACACTCAGGCATACCTACCTTTTGACATGATTCATACACACTATTTGCGAGTATCAATGCTTGTGGATCTGCATTCCCTATATCTTCACTTGCAAACCTAAGTAATCTTCTTGCTACATATAGGGGATCTTCACCAGCAAAGAGCATTCTCCCTACCCAGTAGCTTGCAGCATCAGGATCACTTGATCTCATTGATTTATGTATTGCTGATATTATGTTGTAATGCTCTTCTCCACTCTTGTCGTAGTACAAAGGTCTTTGTATTACCTTTTGTAAGGTTTCATCAGATATCTCTACCTTACCATCTTTACTTTTATTCGCTTGAGCAAGTGTTACTGCCATCTCCAAGATATTCAAGGAAGATCTTATATCTCCATTTGAAAGTTTTGCTAGTATGGGTAATGCTTTCTTACTTAGTTTTATATCAGGATATTCTTTTTTTTGAATATCTGAGATTAGGGTTTGTATATCTTCTTCTGTTTGTTGATTAAATACAAAAACCTTAGTTCTTGAAAGTAATGCGCTATTTATACTAAATGAAGGATTTTCTGTTGTAGCACCTATTAATATGATTATCCCCTTCTCTACATATGGTAGTAATGCATCTTGTTGTGCTTTGTTCCATCGATGTATTTCATCTAAGAAAAGTATTGTCTTCTTGTTGTATTGTTGGTTAGCCATTGCAATCTTGATTACTTTTCTAAGTGCATCTTTACCACTAGAAACTGCTTGCATTTTGTAAAAATCGTAGTACAGGTTTTGTGAAATGATATATGCTAATGTTGTTTTACCAGTACCTGGAGGACCCCAAAAAATCATGGAAGGTATTCTTCCTGATTCTAAGAATTGTCTAATTGGACCCTTATCTCCCACTAGATGATCCTGACCAACAAATTGATCCAAGGTAGACGGTCTGTATTTTGATGCTAATGGTTCGTATACTGACATGTATACCCTATTGTACACTTTTAGAAAGAAATGGGAATACTTAATTACTAGAAGGTATACTGGTATACCTGTGTGTCTTGGATATTGATCTCTTTTCCTTTCTTGTTTGGTAATTTACCTTTGCAAATGAATACCTTTGTGCCTTTCTTTAACTCTTTTTCAAATTTTTTCTCAAGTATTTCTAAAATATCTTGTGGTAAAGAACAAAAGATTACATTGTATGTACTTAGGTCTGCTCTAAAGAAGCTTTCCTCTTTTATTTCTACTCTTTTGTTAAATGGGAAAAGTAAAAGCTTTTTCACTTTTACATACATTAGTAATACTGGACTTACTTCATATCCCACACTCCTACATTTGTATTCTCTGTATGTATCAAAAACCATTCTTCCATCACCAGATCCAAGATCTGCAAATGTATCCTCTTTACCTAATTCAAACTTTTTTATTATTTCCTTTGCAATCTTTTTAGGAGTTGTATAGAAGGGGGTGAGAAGATTAAGAAGTAGTGATACTCCATATGCTGCAAACAGCATTATTACTAATATTGTTATGGCAAGTGCTAATCCGTTTGGCATATGAGATAATACAAGGGGTTTAAAAAAAGTTATTTTATACATATATGATAGACGGTATTTTGTTAATAGACAAGGAGGTTGGAATTACATCCTACGATGTTATTCGAAGACTAAAAAGAGTTCTTGAGAAAGGACAAAAGATTGGACACGCAGGGACATTGGATCCTTTTGCAAGTGGTCTTCTTGTCATATTACTTGGTCGTGGTACTAAGTTAATGGATACATTTCAAACCTTTAAAAAGAGATATGTGGTGGACGGTATATTTGGTTTTTCTACGGATACACAAGATATTACTGGAAAGAAAATTGAAACTGGTGATGGCCATATACCTACTCTAGAAGAAATACAGAAGGAGATTAGTAAGAGCTTGTTAGGTGAAATATCCCAACAACCCCCTATCTTTTCTGCAAAGAGAATCAATGGGCAAAGGGCATATGATTTAGCAAGAGAAGGCAAAGAGGTAAATATACAGCCTAAGTTAATCTCAGTAACAGAATTTAAAGTGTTGGAATATGAGTATCCAAATATTAAATGTGAAATTGATTGCTCTTCTGGTACATATATTCGTACATTAATTCACGATTTGGGTAAGAATTTAGGGGTATGTGCTACTGCTAAAGAATTAAGAAGAGAATCTATTGGAGTCTTTACTCTAAAGGGTAGTATTTCTTCTGAGGATATATCGGAGAGTTCTTTAGAAGAATGCTTTGTAGATATATTTAAAGTTAAAGAGTTAATATCATGAACAAAGGTAGACTATATATTGTTGCAACCCCTATTGGTAATTTAGGAGATATTACTGTTAGAGCGTTAGAGATATTAAAAAGTGTACCTTTCATACTTGCAGAAGACACAAGGGAGAGTATTAAACTTTTAAACAAGTACTCTATTCCCACCCAATTAATATCATACAGAGATCAGAATCATGAAAGAATGATTGAGAAGGTGTTAGAGAAATTAGATATGGGCTTAAACTTAGCTTTAATTTCTGATTGTGGTACACCTTTGATTAGTGATCCTGGTTTTAAATTAGTTCGTGACTTAAGAGAGAAAGGATATATTGTTGAGAGTATCCCTGGGCCTTCAGCGTTGATAGCGGCGTTATCAATTAGTGGGTTACCTACTGACAAATTTACATTCTTAGGCTTTTTGCCTAAATCTGCAAAAAAGAGAAAAGAGATATTAAAAAAATATATTGAATTAGGATCTACATTCGTAATATATGAATCTCCTCAAAGAATCTTACGTTTGTTAGAAGAGATATTAAGTGTTGAATTAAATGTTGATATTGTAGTTGCAAAGGATTTAACAAAGATGAGAGAAGAGGTTCTAATTGGTAATCCTGATGAATTAAGAAAAATATTTTTAGGAAGAGATTTCGAAAACAATCCTCATGGAGAGTTTGTAGTATTAATATCCCCTACTTTGAAAAAAGATTAGTAAAGTTCTGATCAGATATTTCTTCCATCTTTTGAATACTTAAACCTTTTATTTCTGCTGCTACTTCGATTATCTCTTTTATCATTACTGGTCTTCCATATTTTTTCTGTGCTTTTTTGTTTTTTCTTACACTTTGAGTAGGAAGGTATGGACCATCGGTTTCAAAGAGTATTCTTTCTGGTGGTACTAACTTTAATATATCTCTTACACTCTCTCCACTTGGATATGTAATTATTGCATTGAATCCAATATACATTCCCATGTTAAGAATATCTTCTACCAAATGTATATCACCAGTATAGCTGTGGAAGGAGGCTCTTACTTGTCCTTTGCCTTCTTGTGCAAGTATTTCTAAAACATCTTTTGTACAGTCAATTTGACCTTGTACATCTCTTGAATGAATACTCATTGGTAGGTTGTTTTCTAATGCTAATCGTATTTGATATCTAAAAGAATTCTTTTGTATTTCTTTTAATTCTTCTCTGACTTTATCTGAGATATTTAAATATGTGTTCATCTCAAAGTAGTCTAAACCTGTTTCCCCTATTGCATTTGTAATGTCTTTATATTTATTAAATATATCTTCAAAATATTGAATTTGTTTTTTCGCGTACTTAAAAAGGTCTACACCTTTTATGTCCGTTTTCTCTGATATCTCTCCAAATATTGTAGGATGTATTCCTAATGCAAGATATGCGACATTAGGATATATGTTGTTAATCTTTTCAACAATATCTATTGTTTCTAGGTAATCAGAAGCATCAGTAGTTTGTACTAATATCTTTTTACCACCTTCTTTAACAAATTCCTCTATATCACCTAAGTAATTTTCTTTAAGTGGACTTAGGGCTAAATGTATATGTGAATCATGCATGAGGGTATTTTAGCATAGAAGATGATGTATAATGTAGAGGGAAATATATTTTTGTTAGTAATGTGATACAATATCTTTTGCGATGAAAAATAATTGGTATGTTAACTGGTTGGTAGTTATTACTGTAGTTTTGTTTGTCTCTGCTTCGAGTCTTTTTTTCGTATCCATGCAAGATTCTTTAGGGCTTACTAAATGTGCATTTGGTGATGTTGTAGTAAGTGATGGTAGTAATTGTGTTTGTGATAGTAAAGGGAGAGTTGTTTGTGATGATGAAGGTAATGGTCCTAATACTGTTAAAGTTGAGGATTTCAATACAAACAATCTAACCTTTAACTATGAATATCTTAATAGATTGGAGAAAGGGAGTTCTTTTGTACAGGAAGTTCGTTTTGAAAACATATCTCAGGTAGGTGATATTCTTAAGGTTGTACTTGAGAAAAAGAGTGTTTGTAATGAAGATAACTTTGTAGCTCCACAAGTAGGTTTTTACAAGCTCGAAGGTAAGAGAATTACATTTACAATTGGTAATAACTTAGTAGATACATCTTTTGTTAATCCATGCGTAAGTGAATCTTCCTTTGAAATTTCTAATATGCCTGTTAAATATGTAGACGATTTCGAAATATATTACCAAGATGAATTAGGGACATTAATTCCTTCAGGAAATTGTTCATTTGAAGGTTTCTTGCGTAATGACGGAGATGTTTACAACTCTAGTGATGGTTGTTCACTTTGTTCTTGTAAGCTAGGAAAGAATGTTTGCGAGAAAGAATCTAAGTGTTTAGATTAATCCAACATATATTCCTAAGATACAAAGGAAGAGTGTAAAGAGCCAGAACCTCATTGTTACTTTGTACTGTGGCCATCCTACTGCTTGGAAGTGATGGTGTAGTGGCGCTATCTTAAAGACTCTTCTCTTGAAGAATTTCAAACTAAGTATTTGTATTGCACTTGATCCCATGATGATCCATGTCATAGCGGTCATTAAGAAATATGCAGGTAGATTGTTGGTGACTAACCCTATGAAGAATATTGAAAAAGCGATGGGCATTGCTCCTGGTCCACCATTCCAGAATCTTGCTGGTGGAATATTGAAGTAAAGATCGACTACTTGTACTCCGAGTAGTATTGCTAAAAATGGTAAGAATTCATATTGACCTTGAACTAAGAGTAATACTGCCATTGAGGCTGTAATAATTGTGAAGATACCAACCATAAGTCCATCCAATCCATCCGTTAATTCTCCAGAATATATTGCAAACTGCCCTACTATTGAGGCTAATATCAATATTGCTGGAGATACGGAGATTGTTAACATATTTAAAAGAGATATCTCAGTAAAGAGTCCTGTCTTGTTAAGAAGAAACATAACTCCGAGATTGAGAAGTATAGCGATTGTTAACTTTCCCATTCTCCATTCAAAAGTTTCTTGCAATGCTTTCATCTTAGGATTGTTCTTAAATCCATTTGTAAATATCGCAACATCTACAAATCCCCAAAAACCAAAAAGTAGGAATCCAAGTAGTAAAACTTTTAATACTGGAGTAAGAGGTACAAATATATATGTAACAAGTGGTACTACTATCCAAATTAATATGCCTCCCATGTTTGGAGTACCGTTTGTTTTAGTACTATCCATTATCTTCATGAATGTTGAATTTGTACCTTCTGTAGAACCTAATTTTGTTTTCTTAAGACCACTTACTTGATTAAATTTATACAAGATTCCGATCATTATTGGAGCAAATACTATTGAAGCTACAGTGGATATTAAAAGGTAGTTTAAACTTTCTTTAAGTATCTCTAACATGTGTAATTTTGTATAAATTATTTAGTTATTATCTCAATTTCTCTTTGGGATTTCCAGATCATTCACTATACCTAGGAAAATATCTGTCCAAAGAGGTACAACGGTTGGGGAAGCATATTGGCTTGTTTTAGGTTCTTCTAATCTTACAAGCATAAGCATTTTGGCATCATCTGCTGGAGCAAAACCTACAAAGGTAGTAATTGTTTTCTTCTCTTCATATCCGGGTCCATCTTTTTTTGCTACTTGTGCTGTACCTGTTTTACCAGCTATGTAATATTCTTTTAGTAATTCTATTTCTCTTTCATTGATACCTCCATCTTCTATCACATGTGACATCATCTCTGCTACTTTATCAGCAATATCTTTTGATATTGGTTCTGAAAGAACTTGGGGCTCAAATTCTATGACCTCTTTCTCATCTGAGATTTCGGAGATAATGTATGGTCTCATTCTTGTTCCATGATTTGCTAATGTACTTATTGCTGATGTAATTTGAAGTGGAGTTGCTGATATACCTTGTCCGTATGATGCTGTTATGATATCTAATCTTGTCCAGAGTGAGAATGGTTTTAAGTAGCTTGTTGCCTCTTCTTGTAATCCTATTCCAATGAATTCCCCTATTCCAAATTCTTTTAGTTTTGAGTAGTAATATGCAGAATTTATTTTCAAGGCTGTTTGGGCTATGCATGGATTGTTCGAGTTCTTAAGCATCTCTGCTAGATTTTGAACACCATCCGGTCTTAAGTCCCATGTACTAATCTTTCTCCCTTTTAGATCTTCATATCCTGTTGCAGTGAATAGATCTAAATATCCTGTTGCGTCATTACAAGTATATTCTTCATCTACGGCTTTAGACTCAAGTGCTAGTGCAACAGTAATTGGCTTTTGAACTGATCCGTATTCATAGACATCTGATACTGCAAGATTTTTAAATATCCATGGATCTGATGTTCTCCAATATTCATTTGGATTGAAGGTTGGAAAGTTAGCCATAGCTAGGATCTTTCCAGTTTTAGGTTCCATGATTATCACGGTTCCACTTTTTGCACCTGTTCGCTCCACTCCATCTTTAAGATATTTCTCTACTTTGTTTTGGATACTTGGCTGTATTGTTAGCTTAATATCCTTCCCTGATCTTGGTAATACTGGTTCATACTCTGCGGTTAAAATTGTATTACCACTTGAATCCTTTTCTTCATATGTATATCCTTCTCTTCCTGTAATATCTCCGAAGTAGAAACCTTCTATACCGTATTGTCCTAAATCTTTTCCTTGAGCATCTTTGCCCATGAACCCTACTATATGTGATGCTAGTTGAGCATTAGGATATATTCTTTTTACATCTTTTTCAAAATACAAACCGAATCCACTTCTATTTGTTTTTTCATCTCCGAAGATATTCTCTCTCTCTAGTGCAACTTTTTTTTCATTATCTACTCCTTTAGCTAATACCGCATATACAAAATCATCCGTAATCTTATCGGATATTGTATTGTTTTCTACAGCTAGTATTGAAGATACCGTAGCTATGAATTTGTCTTTATTATTAAAGAAGAGCTCTCTTTCCTTACTGTCTTGGCTTAGTGTCGCATATATATTCCATATGGGTTGATCTACAGCGAGTACTGTTCCATCACTTGCTCTTATGATTCCTCTTTCTGCTGTGTGTTTATTACTATCTTGATATTGTTGTTTGGCCATTAATTGGAATCTTTCAGATTCAAGAACTTGCCATCTAAATGCTTGAACTATTATTACTAATCCAAGGAAAGTGATCAGGAATATTACTAGGTTGTAATTGTTTTTTTGAATATTGGAAAAAAGTGAATCTTTTTTCCCCTTTGTTTTGTTTTTTGAGTGTAGATTTGTAAGCTTACTCATTATTTCTATTAGCAACAAGTGTAGTGTCTTCAATATATACTACTGTTTGTTGTTTGTCCTGAGTAATATCTAATTTCTTCTCTGAGAGGTTTTCAATTACTCTAATGGAGCTGTTTTTTGCTATCTCTTCTGATATCCCTCTATTCTCTTCAAGTAGGTGCTCTTTCTCTGTGTTTAGGGATTGTAATTTAACACCTAGTGGGGTTAAAACTGAATTCATTACTAATTGGGAAATACCAAAAAGTAAAAGGGTTAGAATGAATATCTTAGTTGTAATATTTGTTTTTCTAGTGCTATTCATTTGGGCAGTTAGTATATATTATTTTTTAATTACTGTTCTTAATTTTGCAGATGCGGATCTAGGATTCTCCTCTATCTCTATGTCGGTTGGGGCTATTATATTTTCGTAAAGAAGAATCCCTCTTCCGCTATCTACAATATTGTTAAAGTATTCTTTAACAATTCGATCTTCTAATGAATGGAAGGTTATCACTGATATCCGACCATTTGTGTTTAAGATCTCAAAGGAATTGTCTAGACCATCCTTTAGGCTATTAAGTTCATCGTTTACCGCAATCCGCAGGGCCTGAAAGACCCTGCGGGATGGGTTCTTAGAACTTTGATGAGCTGCCGGCACAACTCTATAGACAAGTCTTGTAAGATCTCCAACCGTGTTTATATTCGTAATATTTTTCTTAATCTCAACTGCTATTTTTCTTGCAAATCTTTCCTCTCCATAGGTTAAGAAAAGTCTTGTTAATTCTTTCTCTGGTAATACAATTAGCAAGTCCTTAGCCTTAACACCAAGATTTTCATCCATTCTCATATCTAGTGGTTCGTCATCTTCTAAATAGCTAAAGCCCCTGTTGTACGATTCTTCTAGTTGTCTCGATGAAAGACCTAAATCCATTAAGATTCCATCTGCTTTTCTTTCATATTTATTAGCTACTTGGGATATTTTTGAGAAATTACTTCTTTCGATCTTCCAATTTTCTCCAATCTTTCCCTTGTAGTATTCATTTACAAAATCAATTGCATGTTGATCTTGATCAATACTAAGTAGTAGTCCGTCGCTATTAAGTCTGGAGTATATTTCAAAGCTATGTCCTCCATCTCCAAGGGTACAGTCTATGTAAAATCCACTTGGTGATATATTTAATGAGTCTATTGTTTCTTTTAGTAGTACTGGTACGTGTATTTTCTCCATTATTTCTTCTCTTCCATCTTACTTAATTCGTTAGCAATCTCTTCTCCATTAGATTTAAGGTATTGTAATCTTTCATCCCATTTCTCTTTATCCCATACCTCTATCCAATTTACTAACCCTATGAATACGACATCTTGTTTTAGATTGGCATGTTCAAAGAGTGCTTCTGGTATTAAAAATCTACCCTGTTTATCTATGGAGATTTCTGTTGCTCCTCCTACTAGGAATCTACTTGTATCACGAATATTTTTGTTTATAAAAGAGCCATTAACTACTTCCCCTGCTATTTTGCTCCACATCTGCTTATTAACAATTATCAATGAATCCTCATATCCTCTTGTTAATATTATTTCTTCTCCTAGTTCATCTCTAAATTTCTTTGGAAGTGAAACTCTTTTCTTTTCTCCTATTTTGCTTCTGTATTCTCCAATTATCATATTTATATGTATATCATCTTTCACCACTTTTTACCACTTCCTGCCATTAATGTATCATTTGGTACGAATGTGGTCAAGAGAGAAATACTACAAGGTATTTCTTATTAAGTAAAATCATTTATCTATGGAGATATTTATTCAGTGTTCACAAAAAAGTGTTTATACCTGATAGGGGGAATATATGTACAAACAAAAAAGAAGGCTTATATAAGCTACTTATACATTCCTGTGTAGTTTAATCAACCCACTCTATATTTGCACCAAGCTTTTGTAGATTTTCTACAAAATGAGGATGTGCTCTCTTAATACTGTCCGCATCTTTAATGATGCTTTCTCTGTATCTAAACTCACATTCTTCATATTCGAAGATCTTTTCTTTTCCAGTAGCTATTTCAGTAGCATATACCTTTGTAACAACATCCATTATGTTTTGACCATATGCCGCAATATTTTGAGATACAGCTCCACCAATACTGCTTGGAATTAAGATGAGGTTTTCAATTCCTTGGTAGTGGTTCTCTACTGCCCATTTAACGAAATCATCCCAATTCTCTCCACATGACACTTCTACAAAGATATTTTCATTATTTTCCTCTATGATCTTTTTCCCTTTAATATTTGGTTGAATTACTAGGCCCTCGAAATCTTTTGTAAAGAGAATATTGTTACCTTCTCCCAAAATTAAGACATTCCCTTTCGAATATTCTGAAGTAAGTACATCCTTAAGTTGTTCAATATTGGATATTGTTACAAAGTATTTTGCCTTTACATCAATGCCAAATTGATTATACTCTTTAAGACTTTTGTTCTCCTCTATCTTCATTTTTAAAGATATCATCTAACATTTTAGATGTAGCATTCATTGGAAAGAGCTCGTCCAATTTCTTGTAATCGATATCTCTTAATTTAATTTGCTCTTCAAATCTTTTAATTTCTTCAAGCATATTTGTACTCTCTAAGTACTTCTCTTCCAGTATTTTAGCTGTACCAACATTTTCTAAAACTTTAGCATTTAAATATTGTTCATTATGAGTAACCCAGGGGATTGGGACAAAGAGGGCATGTTTTTTTAACACCCCTATCTCATATACCGTATTTGCTCCTGATCTACCAATGAACAAATGCATATTGTTAAGGACATATCCTATACTTTCTTGATCTACATATTTAACAGGTAGGAATCTTTTAGCAAGATCTTTTTCTAATTCAAATTTCTTCCCAACGGCATATTCAAAATCATTTGTTTGTTGATTATCACCTGTTTGAAGTATTACGCAATATTCTTTCACGATATCACCTAATGATGAGAGAACCTTTTGATTAAGTGTATGTGATCCTAGACTACCTCCAGAGAGATATATGACAGGATACTCTTTTGATTGTTTGAAGATTTCAACAATATCCTTGTTTGTATCTCCTGTAACTTCTTTCATAAATATTGTTTTTCTAATATTGTTTCCCACATGCAGTACTTTCGATGGTGGAAAATATTTAAGAGAGTCTTTGAAAGAAACATATATTTTTTTAGATATTTTACCAACTATTTTGTTTGCAAGCCCTACTGATGCAGTTTGTTCATGTAGGAATATTGGGGTTTTGTGTATCCAACTTAATATACATACTGGTACGGATACAAAACCTCCTGTTGATATGACAAGGTCGGGTTTCTCTTTCAAAAATATCTTTGAACTATCTACAAAACCTAATATTGTTCTAAGTAGCAATCGGATTGAATTAAAGGATATTCTTCTTTGTAATTTACCTGCCCTTATGAAATATACCTTGTACGGTTTGTTTATCATTTGTTTTTGCTCAAGAGAATTTCCAGGTTTCTCTCCTTCCATTCCTAAATCACCTCCAACGTATATTATGTTTTCAGGAGAAAACATGTAATCATTAAGAAGCGAATCTATTAATGCATTGGCACTAGAAAGGTGTCCTCCACTTCCACCACCAGTTATTAATATTTTCTTGTTATGTATTTTTTGCATATCTACTGACATTTAAAAGAAGTCCAAAGGCTATCAATGTCACTATTGTACTAGATCCACCATATGTTAGGAATGGTAGTGGTATTCCTGTTAGTGGTATTAATCCTACATTAGCAGCCATATTAAAGAAAGCTTGGCATGTTAGCCATATTGTAATACCTGTTGCAAGTAATTGTCCTTCTTTGTCTATTGCATTCATAGCGATTTTAAAACCTCTCCAGAGGAAGAATATCCATGAAAATACAATTATCGCTCCTCCCCAGAGTCCTAGTTCTTCTAATACCACCGCAAAGATTGAATCGGTAAAGGCTGTGTTTTCTACTAAATATCCAAATCTTTGTCTTGATTGACCAAACCCTTTACCCCAGAATCCACCAGATCCTATACCTATCAATATTTGTTGCATTTGATATCCTGTTCCTCTTGGATCTGCTACTTCACCTGTTAGCATTAAGTTAAGAAATGTTTGAACCCTCTTTAACCTATATGGTTCAAGTATTGCGGCTAATATCGCTATTGGAACGAAAAGAAGTAATACCCCAAGGGATCCTACTGTATGTGCTTTGTCTTTACCTGAAACAAAGAACATTCCAAACGCAGTAACACAAATTATCATTGTAGTTCCCAAATCTGGTTCTAGGAGTACTAATATCGCAACTGTACCAAGTATTGCAAGAAATCCTAGTAGGTTACTAAGGAATCCTTTTTTAAGAGCTTCTTCAAATTTTGTATATTTGTAATCCTTTTTAGCTAACCAACTAGCTAGGTACATGACAATTACTATCTTTGCAAATTCAGCTGGTTGTATTGGTGGTAGTGGCCCTATCTGAAACCATCTTTTGGAGCCATTAATAGCGTCTCCGAATATTAATACAAGAATTAATAGTACGATTGTAACTATTAATGCTGGTAAAGCTAGTTTGAGTAATTTCCTGTAATCAATTATGTAAAAGATGAATGCTGGAATGCTTCCTAATACGAGCCATATTAGTTGAGATTTAAGGAAGTAAAATTGGTCTTTAAATATTTGATTTGCTTGATATACACTAGCGTCGTATATCATTATAGCTCCAAAGATTGCCATTATTAACAGGAATACAAGAATCCCTTTATCTGGAGATTTTCTATCACTGTTTTGTGTTCTTCTTTTGAGTATTTTTCTCGACATTGTTCGTATACTAATATACTATATATTCATATATGAAACAAAAAAGTAAAGGTATTTTGTTAATTGTAGGAGGTCCTGGTGGATCAGGTAGTTCCACTATTTCTAATATGTTAGCTAAGCATTTTAATATTCCTCGTATATATGCTGGAGATCTTTTTAGAAAGGAAGCAAAGAAGGAAGAGATTGAGTCTTTTGAAGAGTTTTTACAAGAATCTTCTAATGGTGGTAATTCCTTAGATTTAGAGATTGATCAATTACTTAGAGAGTATGCAAAGAAAGGGAATGTATTGATAGAGAGTAAGGTCTTTGGAGCAATAGCTAAAAATGAGGGTATTGATCATACCGCGAGTATTTGGTTGGAGAGTAATATGAATACTAGAGTTAAAAGGATGTTGTTAAAAGAGAATATTAAGCCTAATATATTTAGTAATTGGAAGGTTAAAAGAGATCTTAAGAGAAGATACAAGATTGATATGGAGAAATATATGAGGTTGTATGGTGTTAAATATGGTCGTCCTTTAGATTACTACGATATCGTTTTGGATACTTCAAATCTTAATGAGGAAGAGACTTTTAATTTAATTTTAGAGAAATTAAAGGATGGAGGATATATCAAAGAGTAATACAAATATTAATGATGATACTACTACTGTAGATCCTACAGAGCATGTATCACCTGTTAATACACCTCAACAGAGTAATGATGGTAATCCAGAGGATTTAGATAGCAGGTGGTTAAGATGGAAGTGTTTAAATTGTGGTTATCTTTATGAGGGTGTAAAGGAGTTAAAGAAGTGTCCTAAGTGTGGTAATGAAAATCCAGATTTATTTGAGGATGCTGATTAGTAGCTATCTTCTTTTAAGATCATTGCTAATTACTAAGCATATTTCACCTACTTTTACATCATCAACGATATTAGGAATTATCTCAGAGAATACTATCCATGTACTTCCATCTGGCATTGTCAACAAAGTTTCTGTAGGGTTATCTGAATTTTGGTATGTAACTGTTGTCTCTGTAGTATAATGAAAACCTATACCATATTCTGTTATTGGTACATATGCCCAATTTTCTCCTTCAGGGATAGGGCTGTTTCCTTCATTTATTCCAGCTAGAAAATGGTCGAGGATATGAGCTTTAATAGGGTCAATGGAAGATTCTTCTGTATTGAATATTGTACTTTGAGTAGGATCTGTCATTATTAAAAATCTCTTGGTATCTCTAAAAATTCTTTATTTTCTGTCTCTGGATATTCTTTATATGGATCCCAGGTTGCAGTGGATTGAACTAAGCAAATTTCTCCAACTTTTTCATCATCGACTACATGGGGATATATATTTGATATTATCTCAAATACAATACTATTATGGGCAAGGATAACAACTTTTTCACCTCTGATAAATTTGTGAATACCATCTCTACAATAATAGGCGGCAATCGCTTCTCCCTCAAGTATTGCCCAGCCTTCCGTTGGTGGAATCACGAGGTCTTCTCTATCAATCGATCGTAAATATCTTCCGATTATTTCTTCTTGGACTTCTCTTTTGATCTCAGTGATTTCGCTCATTATCATACATAGTCAATTAACTGAGAAGATTATATATCAAAGAAGTACTATTTTAAAGGGATATCTGCCGAGAGGGGGAATCGAACCCCCACTCTATTTCTAGAACGGGATTTTAAGTCCCGCGCGTCTGCCTGTTCCGCCATCTCGGCATGGATGGTGAATTTTAAGATAGTTTGGGTATATTTGCAAGATATCTTAGTAAATCACTATACCTGTATATCCAAGATATGCCCATTTACTTAAGAAAGCTCCTGGGGTATATGTCCTTGGTCCTCTCCATGGATCATTGGTATATATAGATATTGGAGATTCTGGTTTACCTACGTATCCTACAATTACTTCGGAGTGCATACCTTTGTAACCTGTAAATCCCCCAGGTAATTCAAATGCTCCATATGGTTGTGAATATCCATTGTATACATACACTAGTACAGGATGACCTTCCTTAACTTCCTGTAGGGCACTTGTAAGACTCATTCCACTTCTTACACTGTTACTTACTCCTCTTGAAGAAATATATGAAGATATTGGACCTGCGTGAACTCCGTATCCATTGACCCATGAGGAGAGTGGATTTTCCCCTATACCAATAGAATCTCTAATTCCTCCTTCGGAACTAGATATACCCTTGTATGCTAGTACCATCCTTGTAGCAGCAAGATTACAAGTGAATGATTCACTTTGGTAATATTGAGGTACATTCAAACGTACTGTTTCGTGCTTAGTAGTAAATGAAAATGATATTGGAAAAGCAGAGTTTAAACCATATATAGATACAACACCTGCAGGAAGAGTAACGGTATATTTAGTACCATATCCAAGATTACCTTCAAGAGTGTAATACACCGTATTATCTTTCCAAGAGAATGAACCATTTATACTTGGAGATATGCTCCAGAGTTTTTCTACACTCTCTTTGTTAACTGGTTGATCAAAGGTTAGGGATATACTTTTCGTAGCTATATTAATATCTTTAGCACCATTCCATGGACTAGAACTACTTAATTTTACATAACCAGGTGTTTTAAATGCAATATTAATATCTTCTTCAATATATCCTCCCATTGTATTGGTAATTCCCTTGCCAATGGTTACGGTATATTCTGTATTTTTAGTAAATTCTGATTTAGGTTTGAAGATAACTTGCTTTTTATCTTCAGAGAGAGAAATATCTCCTTCTACTTGTGGATTAATATTAATCTTTCCATTTAAAGAATCTTCTTTTAATGGACTCTCGAAGGTAAGTATTAGAGGTTCTTTGTTAGATATATATCTGTTATCCCTATTAAACCCTGTTAATCCAGGAGCAGGTATTGTTTTAAATGAATATTCATTTAAAAGCTCGTGCGATTCAAGTGATATCTTTTCTAAAGTCTGTGTATTGTATTTGATAATATTACGATATAGAGAAAGTTTGTACTGTGTACCCTGTTTTAAATTAAGAGGAACAATCTCAACCCTTTCTGAGCTATCCCTCTTAATTTCATACTCGACTTCAGGTTCAAATATTGGTTCCCACTCTACAAATTGTTGATCTTTAGAATCTAGATCAATATATATTTTCTCATTAATTGGAACATTGTTAATATCTGCACCAAGTACAACCTGTTCTAATACTGGAGTTTTTGGAGTAAAGAACTCTTGGCTGTTTTCATGTTTAGTACCATATGGAAAGAGTCTAGTAATACCTGTGGTATATATTACGACCTTTTGATTTGGTAAGAATGATTCTTTTGGTTGTACTTTGAAACTGGTAATCCATTTAGAGGAATTAAGTACATATCCATATGATATTTGTATCTCTGTTTCTGGAGAGATATGGATATCTAGGTTTTTTTTGTTCATTGGTACAGAAAAATATATGGATACCCCACTTGCTTCTTCTAATATCCCTTCCTTGTTTGCACCTAAACTGGATATTTTTGATTCAGAGAAGGTAGATATTACAAGTATTAATATTAAGGAAAGAATTGAAATTGAGATCTGTATCCAGAAGAATATTTTGGTAACTTCTTTCCTTAAAGAGAGAAATATTAAAAAGAGTATTTCGCAGAGAAGCAAAAGTAAGTAGGTAGAAGAAAGACTTAAATATTCTAAAGAAAGGAATCTTTCATATGTATATCCAAAGAAATGAAGTATGAATGGAAATGAGAGATATATTAAAAGAAGTAAAAAGGAGGGTAGAAAACTCCAGATCTTTTTTGTGAACTTTCTACTAATTAAAAGCAATCCTATATTAAGAAGTAATGTGCAAATCAAAAAAAGTAGAAAGAAAATTCTAATATCATATCCTGGAAGGTAGGTATTAATTTCAGTGAGCAGTTTTGTTAGATCCATTATCTTATTGTTTTACGATATCTCTGTGTACATTATCAAGTGATATGAATATTACTGGTCCGCTATCACTAATGTATGACATTGTGGAGATATATTTAAGTGTATTTTCAATATTAGGTCCCTCTTTGTCAAACCAGTGAGGATGTGTTACATATGTTACAACTTTTTTCTGATCAGATATACCCCCTGAGTAATTGTCTTTAAATCTTTGAATTAGCTTGTCAGAAGTATATGCCCATGAGTCTCCTCCATTGTTAGGATATTCCCAAAGATTCATATTAGGATTTGTAGTTATATTTTGATCTGTGCTATTGAGTTGGTATGGTTGTGTAATATTTTTTAAATTCCATTCACCCTTTAATTGATTTCTTCCATGTATATATGCTGTTCTACCAGATGAATCAAGTGTAAATTCTAAATCATTAAGTACTTTAAGATTCTCTTCGTCAATGAACCAACCTCCTGCTCTGAACATCGTTGGTCTTCCTAAGCCATATTTTTCAAATTGATTTATCGACCATTGAATTATCTTCATGTAGTCGGAATATCCATATGTGGTATTTGGTGTATCATGACCATCTCCAGTTGGGCTACCCCAAGATATTGTATTGTTTACAACTACTCCCGCTGCAGATATTAACTTGCTGTACATATGTAAGTGTAAACCAATTGATTCATTTCTTGCTTTTACCCATTCTGTTAAATATGAAGCTCTTTGTGAATTAAGGTATATGTAAATATATGGATTAAAGAAATGAGTCATTGGGACTTTGTATGTAGAAGATATCTGTGCCATTTGATTAAGATATTCATCTTTTACATCCAAACCTTCCCAGTCAATACTCCAGACTACATATACTGGTTGTGATACTTTAAAGGTTTTAGATTTTGAATATACCTCAGTACAGTTCTCTACATCTATTTGTAATGTATGTTCTCCTTCGTCTAGTGTTGAAACTGGTATTGAAATGTTATATTTATTCTCTGTTTTTAAAGTGTCACCATCAAGAGTATATGTAACTGAGATATCTTCTGCTTCTGGTAGATTAAGTGTTATATCAATATTTTGTTCTGTTACATAGTCAGACTTTAAATACCACTGTCTAAGAAGAAGTGAGTCCTCTATTTCTTTAGAGATTTCTTCATCATATTGATGGCATATTTCTACTGTATCACCTTTAACTTCAGGCTCTTTTCTTACTTCCTTTTCTTTAGTGAAAAGAAGTCCAGAACCTATTAGTAGTAAGGCTACAATTAATATTGTTGTAAAAGTAAATTTCTTGTTTTTACTCATACTTAATTATACCATTTTAGGATGGAATACTATAGGGTGGAGAAAAAGGGCGGATATGATACAGACATTAAAAATCAATGGTAAAAATATGTCTGAAGTAGGATTGAAAAAGAGTAATGGAAGAAAGGTAAGAGTAGTTGAAAGAAGGAATTGTTGAAGTGGATATTTACCAATATTAGAAAAAAGATTGTTTATTTTGTATTTAAAAATATATTTTGAATATATGTAGGAAAGAAGAGATATGTATGCAATACCATTCGTGAGAAAAAGTATTGATGGGGGCCACCTATTCCATTGTGAGAGATCTAGTAGGAGAAGAATCAATATTGAAAGAGATGAGATTACGAAGGTATTTAGTATTAATTTAGGGGATTGATAGTAAGCAAAGATTGTACCTAAAATATATATTGGAAGGTAGAGAAATATTGGGAATCTATGTAGTTGTCCATATCCCCAAAGGTTTTCAATTATTATCTGTAATGGTGTTGTAAAGGAAATTTCCGAAGTTATATTGTAAAAGATTCTACCTATTACAAATATTATGATTGTAACTATTATCAATCTCAGTGGTCTTTGTATTAATTTTTGTATTGGTTTGTAAATGAATATGGTTAATATGCTAAACAAGGAAAGTGATATCAAAAACTCTGCAAATTCAGGTGGGTTAATTATTAAAAGTATATTCAATATCTTGATTAGAGAGAGGTTTTGGTAGTATGTAAATGAAACAAGTAGTGATATTAAAATATATACAAGGTACAAAGCAATTGATTTGTATATTTGTTTTTTAGTAGAGATTTTTTCTCCATTCTTTATCTTTAATCCAACTATATATCCAATACAAAAGAGAAATACAGAAAAACATATTGTTGCTCCAATTGTAGTAAGAAAGTGCATTACTTGATTATTACCAGTGTAATATATTGCATTGATATGGGTAATAGTCATGAAAATGATTGCAGAGCCTCTTAGAAAATCAATACTGTTATCCCTGTTTAGCATCAGTTGAAAAAGCCTTAATGTAAATTGGAGGTGACGATGGGATTCGAACCCATGATAGCGGTTTTGCAGACCGCGGCCTTAACCAACTTGGCTACGTCACCCTACTCCCCGATGATATCCTTAACTTCTACTATTTCTAGTATGCTGTTTCTGGATCTGTTTTTGATAGAACTGCCACTAATAATAGCAATTTTATCATTTAAATCCAACTCTCCGTATGAATATACGGTTTCTACAGAATGTTTGACTGTAGTATCCCTATCTTTAGGAAAATCTTTAAGGTAGTAGGATTTAACACCTCTAAGCATAGCATTTTGCCTTACTTTGGTTATATTATCAGATATATCCCATATCGGTATATTAAGTCTATGTCTAGAAAGACTTCTTACGGTTTTACCAGTTATGGATATTACAATTACACCCTTAAGAAGTATCTTTTCTGAAATATCAAACAAAGCTCTACACAGTTCATCGGTCTCTATACATGCATCTGTATTACCTAATACCTTTTGAGGCCTAAGTACATTCTCAACCTTAACTGCTATGGAATTCATTGTTTTAACAGCAAGAACAGGATATTTACCTGTGGATGTTTCTGCGGAGAGCATTACTGCATCTGCACCATCCATTATTGCATTAGCAACATCACTAACCTCTGCCCTAGTAGGTCTAATATTCTCTCTCATACTCTCTAGCATTTGAGTTGCAACGATAACGGGTTTACCTACATTTCTACATTTATTAATCATCTGTTTTTGATATATGGGTACTTCTTCCAATGGCATTTCTACTCCTAGATCCCCTCTTGCAACCATTATTCCATCAACGACATTGAGTATTTCATCGAAGTTTTCAATACCCTCAGGTCCTTCTATTTTGGCAATTAGTTTACAGTCAGTTTTTCCCATAGCTTCTCTAATTAATGCCACATCTTGTACATTTCTGATAAAGGAGGCGGATATTAAATCAAAGTTATTTGCTACTGCATATTTAATATCTCCAGAATCTTTTTCACTTAGTCCTGGGAAATTAAGATGAACACCTGGAATATTAACAGTCTTTTTAGGTTTTAATATTCCCCCCTTAACAATTGTACAAAGGATTTCTTTTCCCTTAATATCATCTACGTTTAATTCTAGATTACCATCATCTAGAAGAATTTTTGCATTTCTAGAAATCTCATCATGAAGTGTTGGATATGTTATTGCAAGAAATCTCTGTGGTAATTCTCCTTCATATTTGTACTGATCTGAAACTACTATTACAGTATCTCCATCCTTAAGTTCTCTCTCTTTATCAAATCCTGTAACTCTAATCTTGTGTCCTTTTGTATCTAGCATTACTGCTACTCTTGGAGAAAGTTTTCTAATTAGTTTTGATACTCTTTCTAATTCTGCAAAATCTGCAAAGGAAGCGTTAATTCTTGCAACATCTAAGCCCTCTTGGATCATTTCTTTAAGAACTTTTTCATCCCAAGATGATGGACCTATTGTTGCGAATATTTTAGTCTTAGAAAATTCTTTCATATATACCCAATATACATTAAGGAAGAATGTAGAAACAAGTTATCCTATATCCTATATTTATTTATTAACAAAATGATTGCAAAGAAAACTTTTAACAATGTAAAATGCATGAGATAACCTTAGGGGAGTTAAATATGAGAAGATTTTTTCTGAACTTATTCCAATTTATGTTAGTTTCCTTCTTTGTTTTTAATATTGTAGAAGGTATTACACTTCCTTTAAACTTGATGTATTACGTTGCTTCTATACTAATACTCTCTATTACTTTGTTAATGGTATCCCCTATCCTGGACTTTTTAACTATTAAAGAGAACTTCATTACTACATTTTTAATGTCTTCTATTGTGGCATTCGGAATGGTATTTCTTTTGGATCTTTTTATGACTGGATTCTATATTGATAGCTATACCTTTGAAGGTAAAGATTTCGGGAGTTTAGTTGTAAACAGTTTTGAGATGACTCCAGTATTAATATCTCTAATATCTGGTATATTAGCAGGTTTTGTAGGTTCTACTTTAGCTATGCTTGAGAAAAGATCTTAATATTGTATAATCGTTGCCATGGACTCAACACTACAAAATATACTTTTCTATGTACAGATCTTTGTATCTGTCCTAGTTGTTATTTCTGTATTACTTCAAAATAGGGCTGAGGGTTTAGGTAAGATGTTTGGTGGTGGTGGTGAGGTCTTTAGAACCAAGAGAGGATTCGAAAAATTTCTTTACTATTCAACAATATTTCTTACCATAGTTTTAGTTGTAATCTCCTTGGTATTAGTTAAGTATTCTTAAACTAGTAATAATGGGTAAAAAGCTTGATAGCTTAGAAAATAGCGGTAAGAAGATGCTTTCAATGAAAGAGGCTTTTGAATTGGTTAAACCTTCTTCTCAGGGTATTAAGGTTGGTATTAAAGATTCTGAAAAGAAATCTTTTAGAGATTGGCTATGGGAATATCCTCAGAATGTTTCAAACCTCTTTAAGAAGAGTTCTCCTCTTAGTTTCATACTTGTATTTGCTTTACTAGGTGTTGGTATTTTTACATTCCTAAGAAGTGATGCTTTTGCTGATGTTTTTGAAAGGGAATCCAACCAAGTATTTGTAGAGGGTAATGTTGGAGCTATATCTACTTTCAACCCACTCTTTATTTCCCAAAACTCTGTAGACAGTGACATACAGGCTTTGGTATTTGAAAAGTTTGTTGATATTAAGGCAGATGGTAGTCCTAATCCAAATATTGCAAAGGAATGGGTGGTATCGAAGGATGGAAAGACATATGATTTTTCAATTTCACTTGATCACAAATGGCAAGATGGTAAGAGTGTAAGCATTGATGATGTCATATATACTTTTGAAACGGCAAAGGTATTAGCAAAGGATCATGGGTATGACACAATTGGTTCTTCATTGGTTGATGTAAAAATAGATAGGATATCAGATGATAAGGTAAGATTTACTTTACCAGAGAGTAATGCAACTTTCTTTGAGGCAGTTTCTGTGTATATTGTTCCAAAGCATATATTAGAAGGTATTGAAGTATCGGATATACCATTTAATTCTTTTGCAAGATATCCAGTTGGTTCTGGCCCATACAGTATCTCTAGATCTGAACCTAATGTTGTATATCTTAAAGCTTCTGACTATTACTGGGTAACTCCTAAAATTGATACAATAGTGTATAGGTTGTATTCAGACTATCATTCATTAGAAGCTGCTTTTAGAAATGGAGTGTTAGATGCAATGGGTGGTGTAGATGCTGATAGTATGTCTTTTTCAAAAGAATATGCTGGTTACAATGAATATGAAGTTGCTTTGTACCCCCGTATTAGGATGATATTTTTTAATACAAGAAAAGAGAAATTAGAGAACAAAGAGGTAAGGATTGGTCTAAATTACCTCTTAAACAAGCAACAACTACTAGAAGATGCACAGATTTCTGGAATACCTACTGATGGCCCTATTGCTGAAACTTCTTGGGCTTACAATAAAGATATTTCAAAATATTCATATGATTTAGAGAAGGCTAAGGAATATCTTTCTAAGGCTGGATATACAAAAAATGAAACTAGTGGATATTTTGAAAGTAGTGATAAGAAGATCTTAAGTTTTACACTTAGTTACTACAAGAATGATTTCAATGAGAAGTTAGCTAACACTATTAAAGATCTTCTTAAAGAAGATGGGGTAGTATTGAACTTAGAACCTCTCTCATATACTCAGCTTACTCAAGAGATTGTAGCTACTAGAGATTTTGAATTACTTTTGTATGAGATAGTAACTACCGTTGATCCAGATCAATACAATCTTTGGCATTCTCTTAAGAGTAACTACCCTGATTTAAATCTTTCCGGGTATAGCTATGAAAGGGTAGATATTTTACTTGAAGATGCAAGAAGGAGTATAGATACAAAGACTCGTACTGAAAAATACCTTCTTTTCCAAAAATATCTTACTCAAGATGCACCAGTAATATTCCTCTATCATCCAAATTATAAATATGTTGTTAAAGATAGTGTAAAGGTTGGAGATATTCAAAATATTACATTCCCACATCAAAGGTTTGAAGATATTGCATATTGGAGTATGTAATATGCCAAGAGGGGGATTTGAACCCCCACCCAATTGCTTGGACTACGTTCTGAACATAGCGTGTCTGCCAATTTCACCACCCTGGCTTGTAATCAATATGAGAATTCTATCACATTTTCCTGCTATTCTTCTCTAGAGGTAAGTGATATTTTTACTTTAATATTCTTTGGGGTTTTCTCTTTACCATTGTTTTCATCAGGATCTATGCTTTTAAAATCCTTTAAGAATTGTTCCTTTGAAACTACAACATCTTCTTTCTTAGCCTCCATTTTAGGCTCTATCTTCTCTTCCTTTTTCTCTTCTTTTGTTTCAAATAACTCTCTTAATGTCTTTTGGTCTTCTTTCTTTCCATTTTTGGCCATTGAGGATTCAACCTTTTTAAATATCTTTTCTTCTTTAGCACCTGTAATTACCATTCTTAGTAGAAGGGATATTAATCCACCCAAAAGGAATGAGGAAATAGTTAATATGAGAAGATCTGGATTGTTTGTAACAATCTCTTTGATTTTTGATATCTCAATACTTGAAAAAGAAAACAATATCTTTTCATCTTTTGTCTCAACTACTTGTGCATCACTCTTACCAACTTCAAAAACCGTAGGCTGAGAGAGTTCACTAGCATATCCATATTTACGAGTATATGCTGTCAAAGTATATATACCTTCAGAAATACCCTCCTCAGGTTGCACTACTAACATCCAATCACCCTCAGCATTTGTAGTAACAGTATCTCTTAGGTTGAAAGTATTAGAAGTTAAGAAAATGAATATATCAGAATTAGATAAGCCAGTACCACGAAGAGTAATAGTACCCTCTGTAACAATTGGAGGTGTAAGTATTGGGGATCTAGGAACAACGATCAATGAATATTCTAGTACTTGAGTATTGCCATCTTTGTCATTGAATCTAAATTTCAATATATGCTTACCAATACCAAGAGCAGGCAAGGTATATGGAGAATTTATCGATATATATTCCTTACTATCAATTTCTAACTGAACACCACTTTTAGAAGGTGAAGGATCAGAGAAGGTAATAACAAAGCTGGGGTTATCGGTGTATTCAGGAAGAGAAAAACCAAGTTGGTTTTCAAAATTTTTCTGTCTCTCCTGCTCTATCTGATCAAGCTCTGCAATTTCTTCAGCTTTTACCTCTGGAGTTGCTTCTAATTCGGAGGTAGTTACCTCTTGAGCAAAAGATACAATCGGGAATACCGTTAAAAGAAGTAAAGATTTTAAAAGATATTTCATATATTGGACAGTATTACATATTTAACTACTGATCAATTCTATATTGAAATCAAAAAAGATTCTAGTCAATACATTTGTCTGTGAAAAGAATACCATCTAAATGATCATATTCATGCTGTACTTCAATGGATTCCCAATTAGAAAAACGTTCTCTTTTTTTCTTACCATCTCTGTCAAGGTATGAGACCTTAATCTTTTTGTTTCTCATTACGTTACCTTGTATCTTTGGAATACTTAAACAGGCCTCTAATCCAACAATTTGTTTGTTGTTTATCACCTTTATCTCTGGATTAATCAATATCTCAAATTCATCATTGTCGTTTAAGATACAAAACACTCTCTTTTTAACTCCTACTTGTATTGCAGCGAGACCTGCAACTCTAAAGCCTTCCTCTGTAACAGTGTTTCTAGCAGTAAATATTAAATCATCTAAAAAATCTTGAAATTCCTTACTCTTAATTTCTTCTAAAGAAACTTCATCAGACACCTCTCTTAGTGTCTTAAGTTCATCTTCAATATTTACTTGTAGTATTTTAAGCATTTTGTTCATATCTCATCTAAATTATACCATACAGCATTGAAAAGACCTCTGAATTGGTATACAGTAAACGGATATGTCATACATACAGGTAAAGGATTTAAAAAGAATATATAGGATGGGGAAGGATATCCAAGTTGGAGCCTTGCAGGGAGTAAATTTTGAATTAGAGAAAGGTTCATTTACTTCTGTGGTAGGTTCTTCAGGATCAGGTAAATCTACTCTTTTAAATATTTTGGGCGGTTTAGATTGGGGATATACTGGAGATATTGTAATTGATGGGAAAAATATTAAGGAATATGACCCCAATTACTACAGAAGATATATTGTAGGAACAATATTTCAACAGTTTTACCTAATACCTTCCTTATCAGTTGAAGAAAATATTCTCTTACCTATGAAATTTCAAGGTAAAGGAGGAAGGGAAGTAAAAGAGAGATTAGAATATTTAATAGATATGGTAGGATTAACAGAAAGAAGAAAACATCTTCCTAAAGAGCTTTCAGGTGGTCAAGCACAAAGGGTAGCTATTGCGAGAGCATTGATAGATTCTCCAAAGATTGTATTAGCAGATGAACCTACGGGGAATTTGGATAGTAAGACAGGAGATGCAATATTGAAATTGTTACATGATTTAAACAAGAGTGAAAATATTACAATATTGTTAGTAACTCATGACAAAGATGTAGCAAAGGTAACAGAGAAAGTAATAACTTTGGTTGATGGAAAAAATGTTTAAATATGCAATTAACTTAGTACTAAGAAGAAAGTTTAGAACATTCCTAACTAGTTTAGGGATAATGATTGCTGTAATGCTCATGACCTTTATACTTTTTGGAATGACAGATCTAAAAACTTCCCTTATGTCCGAGTTAGTAAGTAGATTTAATCCTCAAGATCTGTACGTATCTGGAATGGACAATATGTCATTTGGAGGTATGGCAGTAGCCCCGACAAAGGATGGTAATACAAAAGAGGAAGTTACATTAACAGAAGATATTACTAAAGAAATAGCTGCGATAGAGGGGGTTAACAGTATACAACCCCTACTCTTTGTTAATGGTTTAGATATATATCTTGAAGGTGATGATACTGCATATCCTATTAAAATTATCTCTTCTTCTGATCTTTCTGGTACTCATCATATGTACAATGAATTTTTTGGAGAAAAAGAAATCATGGAAAAGAATGAAATGTTTGTTAGTGATTTTGTAGTAAGTTTTTTTGAAACTACTAAAGAAGATATCATTGGTAAGACAATACATGCAAAAAGTTCATCTTCTGGATCATTCTTCTCTTCGTCTGCAAAAAGTATGGTAGACAAGGAGTATGAATTTACTGTAGTTGGTGTAGTAGAAACAGGTAATGATGCTTTCTGGGTCAACAATGATACCGCATTGGATGTTCTAGTTGATTTAGGAGGATATGATTCACATGAGGAATATTTAGAAAAGGTTGGATATTTCCAACTATATGTTACAACGCAAGAGGGAAAGACTAAGGATATTGAGAAATATTTAGATGAGGAGATGGGACTATATGTTACCTCCTCTGATACTATCTTAGGATTTATTGATACATTTACTTCTGGTTTAACACTTGCCTTAATTCTCTTTGGTGCAATATCTGGTGTTGTTGCATCAATTGGTATTGTAAATACCATGATTATGAGTATATATGAACAAACAAGAGAGATTGGAATTCTTAAAGCTATTGGTGCTTCTGATTTTCAAATCTTAGTTATCTTCCTTATACAATCAATCTTAATTGGTTTGTTTGGAGGTCTACTAGGATTAGTTATTACATATTTACTCATGCAAGCCATTGATCCATTTGTAGTTCAAGCTCTTTCACAGCAAGGCTTTGGAGAATTGGATAAGTTTTTCCACTTTCAACCATTGAATGCTCTACTCATTACATTGGGAAGTATATTTGTTGGAATATTTGCAGGTATATATCCTTCTATGAAGGCAGCGAAGTTAGATCCGGTAAAAGCTTTGAGATATGAATAGCCTTTAGCTATTTTGTTCCATTTGTTGTTTAGCAAATGCAGTTAGGTTTCCCCTCTTTGCCCAAGTTCTTTGAGTATTTGTTAAAAGCTTCTTTCTAAGTCTAATATTTTTTGGAGTAACCTCTATTAATTCATCATCGTTGATAAAGGAGAGGGCATATTCAATAGTGAGAGGGATAGTAGATTTAAGAGATATCTCTGTCATTTCACTTCTTAACATTCTTACATTTGTCTTGTGTCTTGCTTTACATGGGTTAACTTCTAAGTCTTGTTCATGATTGTTAATACCCAAAACCATACCCTCGTAGACTTCCTCTGATGACCCTACAAAGAGTTGTCCTCTCTCTTGTATAGTTGTGAGAGCATACCCTAAAGAAGTACCCGTTTCAGAAGAGATTATAACTCCCTTTCTAAATAGTTCGGTACCCTTCTCATGTGGTACATACTCTAATACAAAACTATTCATCAATGCAGTACCTTTAGTTGCATTCATTAATACCCTATGTAAACCAATCAAGTTTCTAGTTAAAATCCTGTATGTAAACCTTGTTTGATCCTCATCTGTTTCAATATTGATCATTTCTCCATTACGAGAACTTACCTCTTGAGTAATTGTACTTAGATATTCACTAGGGGAATCGATGATTAATTCTTCTAAAGGTTCTAATGTAATACCATCTTTTTCAATCAATACAACCTGAGGTTTACTAAGTTGGAATTCATATCCTTCCCTTCTTAATTGTTCTACAAGTATTGAAAGTTGTAATTCACCCCTACCTGCTACAAAGTAACTAGAACCACCTACTTTTGTAATCTTCAAACTAATATTTAAATCTTTCTCTTGTTCTAATCTTTGTTCTAATTGTTTTGCAGTAACAAACTTACCCTCTTTACCCGCAAATGGAGAAGTATTAGCTTCAAACTTTACCTTAACAGATGGTGGAGTAATATTAATATCAGGCAATATTTCTTGTGTATTAATATCACAAATTGTTGCCCCTATCGCAGTAGATTCTATACCAGTAATAGCTACAATCTCTCCTGCAGAAGCACTTTTTACAGGTACCCATTGTAAACCCTCTTTAACAAAAAGTTCTTTAACTCGACCCTGAATCTTCTCTTCTTTTGAAAGAAGAATTATTGGCAAATCAATTTTAATCTTTCCTCTATTAATTCTTCCTACTAAATATCTTCCTAAGTGAGCATCATATTCTAATGTAGTTACTTGCATTTGAAATGCTCCATTAATATCACCTTTTGGAGCTGGGGTATTGTTTACAATTTCTTCTAATATTGGTGTTACATCTCCATTAAGTATTGAAGTATCTGTTAAATCTCCCTCTGGTAATGTCTTAAATATCTTACCTTCACGAGCGATTGCATAGTAAACAGGGAAATCTAATTGAGAGGAATCAGTTGCTAATTCCAAGAAAAGATCTTGTACCTTGTTGATGGTTCTATTACAGTTAGCTAATTTCTTGTCTATTTTGTTTATCACTAATGTAGGCTTAAGGCCCATTTCTAATGCTTTCTTTAATACAAATTTTGTCTGTGGCATAGGTCCTTCCTGAGCATCAACAAGCAGTAAACAACTATCTGCCATATTTAATGTTCTTTCTACCTCTCCTCCAAAATCTGCATGACCTGGAGTATCTATGATATTTATCTTGTACTCTTTGTATCTAATGGATATATTTTTAGCTTTAATTGTAATACCTTTTTCTTTTTCTAATTCCCCACTATCAAGAATTCTAGTTTGAGCCATCTCTTCTTGATTCTCTCTAAAAAGATGAGTTTGTTTCATGAGGGCATCAACCAATGTCGTCTTACCGTGGTCTACATGAGCTATGATAGCTACATTTCTTATATTCTCTTGTTTAATATTGTTTTCTTCCATACACAAGCCTTGATTCTATCACAAAAGTGAGTAAAAACCTAAGTAAATGGTAAAAAAATTCAAATATATTGATAAGTAAGATATAATCTGGCGGTATGTTAACAATATCAAATATATCTCTCTCAAGAGGAGAGAAAGACATTTTAAAAAATATATCTCTGTTTCTAGGCCAAAATGAAAAGGTTGGTCTTGTTGGTGTTAATGGCGCGGGTAAATCTACGTTGTTAAAGATAATTGGGGGATTGGAAGATCCCGATACTGGAAATATCTCATTTACAGGTACAATGTCATATCTTTCTCAAGAAGTTCACAAAGAGATTGGGATGGATTCTCTTTCTAAAATTGATGGCGAGGAATATCGTCTTACAATTGGAGAATATTTAATAATTGAAAGAGGTATAGATGTTGAAGAATGGGAGATAAACAAGCTATTAAACCATATGAATATGGTAGACAAAGACAGTAATTCTGTACTAAAAGAACTTTCTGGAGGTCAGAAGATAAAGGTAGAATTGATTAGAATATTACTTGAAAAAGCAGACTTACTAATATTAGATGAACCTACTAACTTCCTGGATATACCTTCCGCTCAATGGTTAATGTCCTACCTTGTATCATATCCTAATTCTGTACTTGTTGTTTCCCACGATCTTAGACTCATGAACAGGGGTATTTCCAAGATATGGTATCTGAATGAAAGAGAGAAGAAAGTAGAGGTATACAAGGGCAACTATGATCAGTTTCTTAAGCAGATAGAGGAGAGAGATGAGTTTTTAGTTAAGTCTTTGAAAGCTCAGGAGAGAAAAACAAAAAAGATATTTGAGAGTGCTAAGACTTTAGCAGGTAGAGGTTCTACTAAAGAGAAGATGAAAGCTGCTAAAAAGTTTGAATTAGCAGAAAAAGAAAGAGAGAAGGTAAAGGCAATATCAGAGAAGTTAGTAAAGAGTAAGAAGATAATGATTGCAATACCTACTCCACTTAATTGTAGTAGAGCCGTATTAAAAGTAGAAGGTATTTCTAAAGAATATCTTAAAGGTGTTAAGGTACTAAGGGATATTAATTTTGAAGTAGAAAGAAAAGAGAAGTTTGCAATTATTGGAAAAAATGGCGCTGGTAAAACTACACTACTTAAGATATTGGCTGGTAAATTAAAACAATCGAAGGGTAAATATACTTGGGGTTCTGGTACATCCGTTGGCTACTATTCTCAAGAGTATGAGGATCTTAATTACTCTCAAACAGTTTTAGAGAATATATATGGTTTAGAATGGGGTGATATTGATAGGAGGGCTTTTCTTGGTAGATTCTTAATTACAGGAAATATGGTTAATCAAAAGATTAAGACATTGTCTGGTGGGGAAAAGACTAGGCTAGCTTTAGCTAAACTCTTTGCGGGTAGGCATAATGTATTACTTTTGGATGAGCCTACTACTTACCTAGATCCTGATTCTCAAAATCTCTTACTTTCTGCTCTCAAAGAATACAAGGGTACTATTATTATGGTAAGTCATGAGCCTGAATTTGTAAGAAAACTTGGTATAGACAAAGTTTTATTAATGCCTGAAGAGAAATACTCCTACTTTAAAGAAGAATATATTAATCTTGTTGGGATTGTTTAACTCTTTGTACATATTGTAAGAACAAATCTCTTACATATACCAATGAAAGAGCCATTTCTTCAGGTAACACGTGTCTTTGGATATTGTGTCCTGCACCATGTTCTCTTTGATGCTGATCCAAGGTTTTTCCATTGTCTAGTACATCTCTTAATCCTCGATCTTCTCTTTTTAGAATATATCGTGAAGCAAGATAATCTAAATTGCGAACTCTTTCATGTGGGTTCATATAGTAGATTCCTTTTAAGTCCTTTAATACTCTTACTATAGTCTTACCATAGGCAAAAGAATCTTCATTAGGATTTGCATTATATTTGTCCAGATACTTTTTATCTTCTATGATTGATTCGTCACTTGTACTACCAATTTTAAGATGTTTTGTTTCTGTATATATAAGTTCTAATGCAGCAGTAACAATCTCGGTATCTTCTGAATCTATAGTGTCTTTTAAGAAAGATGCGAAGTCAACGGTATCTTCTTCCTCTACGTAATAAGGATTTGGACGGTAATCAGCACCATCTTCTTCTAAATAATTTGGATCTTCTACTACCATATCTTTAATATATTCATAATTAATATACTTAATTATTATACATCAACCCATATATATTTTGAATATTGAACAAATATATTAAAAAAAGTATAGTCAACAGTCTAAGATAAAAACCTAAAACAATGAAAAATTACGATTACATAATAGTAGGAGCAGGACCAGCAGGAATATTTGCAGCATATGAAATATTAAAGAAAACACCAAAAGGAAAAATAGCTTTAATAGACATGGGAAAAAAGATAGAAGATAGATTACCAAATGAGGTAATGATAGGTGTTGGAGGAGCAGGAACATTTTCTGATGGAAAATTAACACTAACAGCAAATCTCTCGCACGAGAAAGCATTTCATCTAATATCTAAATATGAATATCAAGATATTCTTGACTATGTAGATAGTATATTTAATGAGTTTGGTGTTGATTCTGAATATTTTCCTAAAGAGACCGAAGAATTAAAAAACCTAATGGCAGAAGCAGAAGTAAATGACATTGAATTAGTAACTAGAAAAGCAAGACATGTCGGAACAGATAAATTAAAGATGTTCATAGAGAAATTTCAGAAATATTTGATTAAAAAAGGTGTAGAGGTATTAGATAAAACAAAGATAGATGATATCTTGGTAAAAAAAGGAAAAGTATATGGAGTTTTAACATCAGAAGGTAAAGAAATATTAGGAGAAAAGGTATTACTAGCACCAGGACGTGTAAATGCAAGATGGTTACAAACACTCTCAGATAAATATGGAATTAAATATATATATGACAAAGTAGAAGTAGGAGTTAGAGTAGAATTCCCTTCCTCTGTTATGAAAAGACAGGCAGAAACACTTTATGAAACTGTGTATAGGGTAAGAACTAAAACATATCAGGATATTGTAAGAACATTCTGTAGTTGTCCTAATGGTTTAGTAGCAATAGAGGAGTATGAAAACTATGTATGTGTAAATGGTCATTCTAATTCAGATCATGCTAGTAAGAACTCTAACTTCGCATTCCTTTGTGAAGTTAATCTAAAAGAACCTTTAGAAAATTCTATAGCATATGCAAAGTCAATTGCAGAACTAACATCTTTACTAGGCGGAGGAAAACCAATCTTACAAAGTTTAACAGATTTAAGAGATGGAAGAAGATCTACATGGTCTAGATTAGAGAAATCATTTGTAGAACCATCACTTAAAGATGTTGTACCTGGAGACATATCAATGGGATTACCACATAGAATTGTATTAAATATCTTAGAAGGTTTAGAGCTATTAGATAAAGTAATGCCTGGTATCAATGCAGGTTCTACATTACTCTATGCTCCAGAAGTAAAATTTAGATCTTCAAAGATTAGTACTAAAGAGAATATGGAAACTACTATTGATGGTCTTTATGTAGCTGGAGACGCAGCAGGACTCTCAGGATCTATTACGGGAGCAGCAGTAACAGGAATTATGGCAGGTAGAGGAATGAATTAAAGATCTAGTACCTTTTGAATATTTTCTACTTCCAAGATACCTTTATCTTTTGGTACATCAATATCTCTACCATTGGATACAAATACCAAGTTAGGTACCCCTATCTTACTTGCAGCCAAAATATCATCTCTAAGATTATCTCCTACAACTAGGGTTCTTTCCATCTCAAAATCAAATTCCTCTATTGCTTCTTCCCAACCCTTTTCATTTTTAATAGAGTCTAATGAAGTAGAAAAGAATTGTATCTCTATCTCTCTACCATATGCATGGAAGAAAGCCTCTTTTAAATATTGAACTTTAATTTCAGTCCATTCATTTTGAGCATGAGAATGAACCCCAATCCTTATCCCTCTCCTATCTAACATATCTAATACTTCTAATACTCCAGGTAATATTTCTGGAGATTGTTTGTAAAAATCTGAGATTAAATGTTTTAGAAATGTCTCAACATGGCTTTGATTTGAATATCCTTCCCCATATACTCTCTCTAGGGCCTTACCAACTAAATGATCTAAAAGTATTGGTCTTTGTAATTCTCTATGTATCTGTACTCCGGCATCATATATCTTTGTAGCTTCTTCGGGGTGATATAGTTGGGGATTGATTAGTTCAGAGGCTCTTTCTCCCATTTCAAGCATCATGGCTTTGTAATATGGAGATGTATCAAAAAGGGTATCATCTGCATCAAAAGCAACATATCTGATATCCCTACTCTCAAATATACTATCCTTTACTTTGTCTGTTGTATCCATATAGCTAGATATTGTATACAAATGATTCTAAGTATGCAAAGGATTGAATTACAGTGTCTTTTAATATATATTCATATACTAATCTGTTTTACATATCTGTATGCCATACATATATATACTCCTTGGTTTTGCAGTTATTACAATACTTGCAGGAATAAAGATAATACCAGAGGGTTTCAATGGACTTGTACTTACTTTGGGTAAATACTCAAGAACTCTTAAACCCGGTTTAAACCTTTTACTACCTTACTTTGAAGCTATCCAAAAAGTGGATATTAGAGAACAAGTAATGGATATTCCTAAGCAGGAAGCTATTACTCTCGACAATGTGTCTTGTATGGTTGATGGTGTTGTTAGATTTAAAGTTGTTAATGCACAAATTGCAGTTTTTAAAGTACAAAATCACTTAAATCAAATATCAGCAAAATCACAAACAGCATTAAGAGATATAATTGGTAGCGTTCCTCTTGACGAACTACTCTCTCAAAGAACTACCATTGCAGAGCAAATAAAAGCGATTGTAGATATGGCAGCAGAAAATTGGGGAGTAGATATACTTTCTGTTGAAATTCAAAATATTGAAATCCCAAATGATATGAAAAGGGCTATGGCTCAACAAGCAGAAGCCGAAAGAGATAGAAAGGCAAGAATTATCAAAGCAGAAGGTGAGAAAGAAGCATCTATTAAACTCTCTGAAGCAGCAAATATTCTCTCAAGTTCTCAAGGGGCTCTTTCTTTAAGAACACTTCAGACATTAAAAGAGATATCTGCAGATCCAGCACAAAAGATCATTATGGCGATACCTACTGAATTCTTTGAAATAGGTAGAGCATTAGCTCAAAAGAAGTAAGATAGATATTAATTAAGGAGTGCTTTTAGATATTCATAGATCTTGTACATAGCATATGTATCAAGTTCACAATACCTAAGTAAGTGCTCCTTAATATTTTCTTTCTCTGGATCAGATATATTCTTGTATACAGCCTCTTCCCAACCAACCATTGCTTCCGTTCCATTTGATATCTGCATACCTTTGTATGTTAGTTCTGGTATTAATACAGGTAATACCTTCTTAATACTCCAACTACCTTTAAATCTTGAATCTATGTACATCTGTTTACTAAATATATCCCCAAGATCATATATCCTGCTATTTAGTTCTTCCAAGAATGATTGATACTCTGGATATATTCTACCCATTTCTTCATTACATCCTTTTTCAAATGTCTTGTTCCAAACAAGAATACTACCCTCTGAAGAAATATCTTTCTTTATACTCTTTAATATATTTTGTATTGGATCATCTTGTGTTAAAGAAATACTTTCCATATGCTCTAAAGATCCATCCATATTTAATTTGTGTAAGGAATATTGAAATACAACATTCTGATATACCTTGTGATTCTCATATTTAGGTATAGCCCAAGAATATGTTTCGTAGTCTAGGAAGTATATTGGGTATGTTAACTCATCGAGATCTTGTTGTATTAAATCTAAATGTATTTCACTTTTACCACTTTGAGCAACACTTACTTGTTTCCGTTGTTTTTCACTCAACTTAAAACCTTTAGGTACATCTTGTATATCTAAGATACCCATATCTTTTAAATTCCTTAATTTCTTTTCATCTGCCATTGCGATATTGTAAATACTGTAATCAGGAAGATTAGGATGACAAAGAGATATACATGGACAATCCTTTGGTTTGTAACATTCCATTAACCCATTAGGGTTATCCTTTTTAGAAATACTTAGTGCTTCCTTAATTAAACCTTCTACAATATTAATATTCTCTTTTACATATTCTGTCATATCCTCTATTACAAACATTTCCGAAAGATTAATATCCCCTTCTCTCACAAACTCTTTGTTAAGATATACAATATATATACCTTCAATATTACCTAATTGGGAAGCAGTGTAATATTGAAAAAGAACATCATACCTATGTTCCTTCTCTATTGATGTTGTACTCTTTACTTCATATATATATTCTTTCTCATTCTCATTGACTACGATATCGGCCTTACTCAAAAGTTCTTCAGTTCTATATTCTTTTTGAAATTCTTTCTCTCCCTTAATATATCTTTTTACATATTCTCTTGCTAACGCTTCTACCTCATATCCTTGTTTTACTAAATGTTTATCATATTCACTTAATATATTACTGTATTGATTGTTCTTTTTAGCCCACAAATGAAGTGGTGCATCTATGTATATTAGGAAATCTGATTTAGTTAACATTGTAAAAGTATATATCTTCCTTCTAGTATTTACTATATTGATATCTTACTTTTGTCATAGTAGAATACATTATCAAGTGCTTTGATCCTTTCTTCTTAATATGGTCGCCTGAAGAATGGGGAGCTAGTGGCGAAACCGATTGATAATATATATAAATTATCAAAAATCGGTTATGCAAAGTAAAGCTAAGTTCTTTGCAAGTCTGTCCCTTTCAATTTCATTAAGTTTGTTGTTTTTCTTTTCACTGTCACCAAGTATGTCCTCAGCAGCTATTCTGCCAGAGAATTCATGCGTAGCTAATTCTTGTGGTACATCTGAAGGTACAAAGCAAGAAGCAGTTTACAGAACTGTATGTGACAAGGGATGTCCTACAGTACATTTTGAATGGGAGAGAACTGAGTATGCAGATTGTCCAGATGGATATTTCCCAGGGAATGGTGGAAATGCAGACAAATGCTATAGATGGACAAATAATGGATGGAGATCTATTGATAGGCCTACAGAGGTAAAAGAATACAGTGCAGATGTTGTATATGACAAATCACATGATCCAAATAAATGTCATAGACCTTCTGATCATATATTAACTGTAGTGTATGGAATGGATCATCAAGCAAGAGAGGATTTTAAATATGCAAACCATGAGTGGAAAAATGCTATAGATGTAAATTGTAGAGAAGTATTTGTAAGATTTGATACTGTTGCATGTAATGATGCTCCAGTTATACAATGTGAAGAACAATGTCCAACTGAATGTGGATATGAAGGAGGAGAGGTTGCTAATGGACAGGGTGGATATAAGAATTGTCCTGCAACAAACTCATGTTCAACACATAGATGGTGCTTTCCAACAGATAGTGAAGAGACACCTACTGGATACATAGCAGAAGCTATATCTATTGATGTAACTCCTGAATATGGAAAACCATGGGAACCAGGAAAAATGATCGACAGATATTGTTCATATGAAGCTGCAGGAACTTGTCCTACACAGTGTGGATATGAAGGAGGTGATGAGGTTGCTGATGGTAAAGGTGGAACTATTATCTGCCAAGCAACACTAGCTTGTTCTACTGGTGAACCAGAAGAAGAAGGAGATGTATTAGGAGAGAGTACTGTAAGAGAAGTTGGTGAAGTAAAAGGTACAACAACAGTTGTATTAGCATCAACAGCTGGTGAAGATAGATCAATGATATATTTAATCGAATCTATGCTTTTAATAGCTACTGGAGCATCCTTAATATATGTAGGTAGTGGATACCTAAAGAAATATTAATGAAAGTAAAAGTATCTTACATACTAATAGCCGTACTCTTAATCAGTACGGCTATTTTCACTCTCTTTGTATTTATACCCAATACTAAACAAGAAGTAGTGAATACAAAAATATATGCAATATCTGAAAGTAAACCCTTAGAGATTGAATATGTAAATCCAATATCTACCCTACTACCTTTTGAAAAAGATATACCAGTAATATTACCCTTTGAACTCTTAAACAGAGAATTACCAAGTAAATGGCAAACTAAGAAAATATATCTCAAATATACGTACCTAGGAGAATATACAGAAGATATGTTACCCAAGTTAAATGAATTACTTGAAACAGATTACAAATGGCAAAGACAATTAGATCAAAATAGAGATATTGTATTAGGAGGACCAATATTTGTAAAAGATGATGTATATCAATTACACACACACAATGGTTTGTCACTTGCTAACAGACATTACCTCTTTGGAGACCTATTACAATACCTATATACAAACAATCAATTAGAAGGAACACAAATACAAGTTGGAGATGTAATCTTAGAATCGATATGGAGTAAAGATACAAAGATATTAGAAGACAACAGTACACCTAGTGGTGCAGAGCTTATCGTTTCAACATGTTTAGAAAGAGATGGCGACAGAAGACTAGTAACAGGATGGGTCACTATTCCTCCACAACCTTAAGTGTAACCTTTGCTAATTCACTTGCATTAAACTCTCCAGAGTATTTATATTCCTGAATAACTTGGATACACATTTCATCAGGATTTGGTTCTTTTACTTTTACAAGAATAGATACCTGTTCAGGATAGCTTTCCGCTACAAGAGATTCTGTTGTTACCTTAAAACAAGGATTAGGTAATTGACCTACAACAGTATATTCCCATTTACTCTCTCCTTTGTATTCATATGTAAGGGTAAAATCATCTACAGTTATATTTGATATTGGATCTAATGGATCATTTGCATAGTCTTTCTGTTTGAAGAAAAAATTGTAAAGCAAAAGACCAGAAGCAAGCAATATACCCATTCCTATTAGTATTAATCCTTTCTTATCCATACAAAAAAAATCTTACAACTTATTTCTTAATATTACTCCTTCTCTCCTTATGTTTGTAGATAAATATGGACCAAATACCACCAGCCATAATAATTCCTCCAGCTAATGACATTACTAAATCAAAATACAATGGCCCTAAATTCGCTACATATCCACCAACAATACTAATACACCCAGTAGAAAAGCTCATAATTATTTCATATGTACTGTATTGTCTTCCTTCCTTCCCCTTATCTATATTTAAAGCAAACAACTTTCTCCAACTAGTTACATTAAGAGATACTCCTACACCAAAGAGAAATTGTAAAAAGTAATACTGATATTCATTGGTAATACTTGGATACAAAAGAAATGGAAAACCCATTAGTAAGATACCAACAAAGAGTGTAAGAATCTCATCCCTATCTTTCTTAAATCTATCGGTCAAAATACCAAGAGGTAGAGGTAATATACTCCTAGTAAAGAAGTATATTGATGTTCCTATACCTACAAACTCTACGACATCATGTCCAAATTTATTCGAAAGATACAAACCAGTTAGTATGGAGATTAGGGTATATGGACCCCACGTAAATACATCTGAAAGACTTAAATACAGTACTACCTTATTTATATCTTTTAATTTGTTTATCATTTGAGTAAATCCCCTATTGATTGTCTTGTATTAATTCTATGAATAACTTCTGCAAAGTAACCAGCAATTGATACTTCTTTAAACCAAGGATTACTATTAAGGAACTCTTTAGTATGGTATGTAGCATCAGTACCTATTACCATTTTTAACTTCCCCTCGTTATACAAATTGGTAAACCTTTCACTTGCAGGGCCATTAAAAAGAGCTAATGTACAGACTGCCGTAACACTCTTTGCACCCATATCTTTAGCCTTCTCTATGGCCTTAACTAGTGTACCTCCAGTACATATCATATCATCTACAATATATACATCTTTGTCTTTAATATCTCCTAATATTGCAATATCTTCTACACAATTAGCTTTTCTGTAATCTCTTTTTTTGTATGTAAAAGCTATACCCGTACCAATACATTGAGCGAAGTAATTAGCTCTTTTAGCACCACCTAAATCAGTAGGAAGAATTATTGTATCCTCTGTATTCTTTATCATTTTCTTTAGATAAGGAACTAATACCGTACCACCCTTAAGATTATCTATCTGTGCTCTTCTGAAATATCCTTGTATTGCACTATTATGTAAATCGATAGTGATAACATGATCTACACCCATCTCTCCCTCTAGTTCCCAAGCTACTCTAGCAGCGGTGATACCATCCCTACCATCTTGTTTATCTTGTCTAGCATATGGATATGAAGGAAGTATTGCCGTTAATCTCTCTGCACCACATCTTCTACATGCATCTATCGTAGTGTAAATGGATCGAAGATTCTCATCAACAGACATACCCTCTGTATGATTTTCTACATCTTGAATTATGTATGCATCTCTACCTCTAATACTTTCGTCTATTACTGTTTTAATTTCTGTATTAGCAAAGGTAATTTGAGTTGATGGTATTAAATGTACATCTGCAGAATGTTTCTTTATTAATTCCTTTTCGATCTTTTTTGCAAAGAATCTACCAGAATGACAAGTAAGTATTGAGAGGGGTGCTCTTTGATTTACCATATCTAGTACATATATTTTAAATGAGCCATACCTTTTGGATATGGCTCTTAATATCAATTTACAATACCTGTGGTTTTGTATTAGAAAGCAGACTCTTCTCTTGAGATTTAGCTTTTAGCATTAATACAAGTATTACAACTGAAACAATTAGAAGCAATACAAGGATTACAAATACAACAACCATTAATATTGGAGCATCAAGACCTAAGTCTAATATTGGTGATTTATCCTCACCATCAGCTACCTTAGCTTCACAAAGCTCTATGAAAGGACCAATGATAACTGAGAGACTACCTTCATCAGAAAGTATATTCTCAAGCTTTTCTTGAGCTCTAGAATAGTAGGACTTAGAGATATCCTTCATAGCACTCTCTAACATCTTTCTTTCATCATTTTGAAGCATAGAGATTGAGGCTTCACTTAAGAATCTGCTTACTTCTTCTGAAGATACTCCAGCATTGTAATTACCAGAGGAAGAAGAAGCTATTCCATATGTTGCAACACCTACTAATTCTCCATCACTGTTAATAATTGGTCCACCACTATTACCATGATCAACTGAAGCATCTATCTGTAGTAGATCAAATGTATTATTACTATTTGGTTTAATTGCACTTACTGTACCTGCTGTAACAGTAGAGCTAAGTAATGCAGAAGTATCAATTAACTTACTGTTATCCACTAATCCAGGATATCCAATCACAAATATATTTTGTCCAGCTACAGTTGTAATACTACTAATAGGGAGACTTGGGTGGCCTGTTAAAGTATCTGTCTTAAGAAGAGCTAAATCAGATATATCTGATGCATTCTCTTCTTCAATGTAAGTAGCTTTGTAAGATGAGGAAATCTTGTTACTCTTAACTAGTTCTGCTTTGTAATGTTTATCTGCATTTGTAATATCTAATGTATTAGGATTAATATCAAAAGCCTCTGTACCCTGTATATATATATCACTATTGTATGGAGTAATAGTTAGAAGACCTTTCTCATCTATAGATTGGAGTAAAGCGAATAGCAAATATTCAAGTTGATCATCAGAAAGAGATTGGTATGTGGCATAGTCCATTTTTGTAGAAAGTATATCTATGAAATCTCCACCAAAATCTTTTTCATATTGTCCATCCAAAGAATATCCAGAAACAAGTACATCAAAATCATTAGGATCTGCAACATGTGCATTAGTTACAATATGCCCTTCGTTATTTACAACAAATCCACTACCTAAACCTGCAGTACAAAGCTGATATGATTTTCCAGCAACATTAAAACCTGTTAATGAAGAAGAGAAGGATACGGTATCACATTCTTTTGTAAATATTCTTACTGTAGATGCTTGACCAAGTATTGTTGCAGAGTTAATTGAAACAGAAGAATCTCCCAATACATTACCACTTCTAATACTATATATGTTTGTATTATCGATAGTGATGGTTTTAAGTGTATCTTCAATCAACTTACTAGATTCTTCCTTGTCTGAGTAATATCTAGTAGTCATATCCAATTGTTTCTGTTTACCATTTACATATCCTACATATATTGTTTCTATTGTATATGGTTCACTACCATAGTTGTATCTATATGCCATCTTCTCAAAATTAAGACCACCAATTTCTACAGTAGTAGCATCTCCGAGTACTTCAAATGGATATCCTTTTCCATCAAAATATACCCTCTTATCTGTAATCTTTTGAGTAAGTTGAGCTCTCAATGCTTGGGTATCTTTAACCTTATCCTGTGAGTAAACCTCCATTAGATACATATTTATTGAAGCATCACTATTACTTGTTGTGAAAAGAGAAAGTGAAGTATCTGATTGATATCCAATTGTCCAATTACTCCTATCAAAAGATATCTTTACAGTACCATTATCTATTTGTGCCTGAATATTTTGATCTATACCAGAAAGATCTGTACTGATTGTTTTTAATATATTTACTAATGCATTTGTAACGTCTGTATTAGATTGGTAGTCATATTCTCTAATTTCAAAGTAAGCACTCTTACCTTCCTCTAGCTGTTTATAAACAACGGAAAGACTCTTTGTAGTCTTAGAATCATCTAGTAATGATTTCTGGGAATAGGAGAAAAGTATATATCCAATACCATCCTTATTTTCTTCTTTCTTTACCTCTAAATCTGTATACAAGTTGTTTGCTAAGAAGAATCCTTTAATATCAGATGTAGGTGTTGTTTTAAGATATCCTGTTGAAAAGATCTCCCACTCTTTTGGCATAACTGAGATATATGAAGAACCTTCAGACATTGTTAAAACCTTTTCATTGTATTTAAATGTCAACTCCAATGATGGAGAGAAGTAATCTGCGTTTTCACTTTTATCTGATGAATACACGATTGCACCTGAAAGCTTGTTAGCTATAGATGGATCTACACTGTTAATTGTAAAAATATTTTTACCTTGAGATTTCATCTCTTGTAGATACAGGTAGCCTAATGTTACTAATGCAATTAAGGATAGAATTGTTGTAGCAATGAAAATAAAGAGTAAGGTTTTACTTTTCTTACCTTTTTCCTGTTCTACTACAGGAGTTGATAGGGAAATATCTTCCATATGTTAATACTTAAAATTATTCTACCTCTAAGTTAACACATCAAAAGGAGGACAAGCAAGGAGGAAGAGTTTCTCTTGTATCTATACAATTATTCCACCACCTATTACCGTATCTCCATCGTAGAAGACGACTGATTGGCCTGAGGTAGAAGCTCTTTGTTTTTCTTTGAACTTTACGATTACTTCGGTATCTGAAATTGGTGTTAGTAATGCATCAGACTCAGTAGCTTTGTACCTAATCTTTGCTTTTACATTCATTGGTTCTTTTAATTCACCTATCGATATCCAATTAAGATCGTTTGTAACTATTTCATCTGTAAAGAGATCCTCGTTACTTCCTAGTATTACCTGGTTATTTGTTGCATCTATATCAAGAACAAACATAGGTTTACCAGTAACTACACCTAACCCTCTTCTTTGACCAATTGTATATTTTGTAATACCTTCATGTTTACCTAATATATTCCCATCTATGTCTACAAAATCTCCAGGTAGAGGATCTTTCCCGGTATGATCTTTGATGAATCTATTATGATCGTTATCTGTAACAAAGCATATTTCTTGGCTATCTGGTTTAGAAGCAACAGAAAAACCTAATTCTTTAGCTATCTTTCTCACATCTTCTTTAATATATCCTCCTAAAGGAAATATCGTTTTAGAGAGTTGATCTTGTGTAAGGTTGTAAAGTACATATGTTTGATCTTTATTACTATCTACTGCCTTTTTAAGAAGATATCTCCCATCCTTCTCCTCTATACGTGCATAGTGACCAGTAGATATATATTCGATATCCATACTCTTTGCCTTGTCTAACAAAGCTCCAAACTTCACATACCTATTACAAGCGATACATGGATTTGGTGTTCTTCCTGATTCATATTCTTTTACAAAATATTCAATTACATACTTCTGAAAATCCTCTTTCATATTAAAAACATAGAAAGGGATACCAACTAAATTGGCTACCCTTCTAGCATCTTCAACTGATGAAAGAGAACAACAACCATCATCATGTGATGTGTCTGTCCATACTTGCATATGTACCCCTATTACATCATATCCTTGTTGTTTAAGTAGATATGCAGATACACAACTATCTACTCCTCCACTCATTCCTAGCATTACTTTTTTATTACTTTTTGTTTCCATTCTTTGATTTATAATTCTCAATAGCTTTTTTAACTGCAGATTCTGCAAGATTAGAACAATGCATTTTAATTGGGGGAAGACCATCTAATGCATCAGCTACCTGTTTATTTGTAATCTCTAATGCCTCGTCTATTGTTTTACCCTTAATTAATTCAGTAACCATACTACTAGTAGCTACAGCAGCACCACATCCAAATGTTTGAAATTTAACGTCTACTATTACATCCTTCTCTATCTTTAAATACATACGCATTATATCCCCACATTTAGGATTACCAACTTCACCAATTGCATCTGCATCTTCTATTACTCCTACATTTCTAGGATTAAAAAAATGATCCATAACTTTTTCACTGTATCCTGTCATATGATTATTCTTTAGAAATTAATGGAGACATATCTCTAAGCCTTTGAACAATTGGAGGTAATACATCTAATATATATTCTACATCCTCTTTAGTATTTTCCATTGAGAATGTTAACCTTAAGGACCCATGAGCAATCTCATGAGGTCTACCTATTGCTAAAAGTACGTGTGAAGGATCTAGGGATCCTGAGGTACATGCTGATCCACTAGAAGCATATATACCTTTCATATCTAGCATTAGTAATATTGATTCCCCCTCTATATATTTAAAACAGACATTTACATTCCCTGGTAATCGAAGATTGGGATCACCATTTAATATTGTATCGGGTATTCTTTTCATTAATCCTTGTATTGTCATATCTCTTAATGAAGAAAGGTATTCATTCTTTTTTTCAATATCCTTAGTTGCCAATTCTAATGCCTTAGCTATTCCTACTATACCTGCTACATTCTCTGTACCAGCTCTCCTATTTCTCTCTTGAGCTCCTCCATGTATTAAGCTTTGAATATTTACTCCACTTCTAACGTAGAGAATACCCACTCCCTTTGGTCCATTAAATTTATGACCTGAAAGTGACATTAAATCTATATTTAACTCTTCTACATCAATTGGAATATTACCTACTGCTTGTACAGCATCAGTATGAAAATATATCCCCTTCTCTTTTGTAATTTCCCCTATTGCTTTAACAGGTTGGATTGTTCCAATTTCATTGTTTGCAAACATTACTGATACAAGAATGGTATCATCCCTAATTGCATTCCTTAGATCATTAATATCCACTATTCCATTTTCTTTAACAGGAAGATATGTAATTTCAAATCCATATTTTTCTAAATATTGGCAAGTATGAAGTACTGCATGATGTTCAATATTTGTAGTAATTATATGTTTACCTTTTTTCTCATTAGCAAAAGCAACGCCCTTAATCCCCCAGTTATCTGACTCACTACCTCCACTTGTGAAATAGATCTCTGAAGATTTTGCATTTAATATCTTTGCAATTTTGTCTCTGGATAAATCTATAGCCTCTCTGCTTTTTCTACCCAAGGTATATATACTTGATGGATTACCATATGTATCTGTTAGATATGGCATCATTGATTCAAGTACCTCTAGGTGTATTTTTGTAGTAGCAGCGTTGTCTAAATATATTGTTTTTTCCATATCCCAATATTTTACCATGGGGGTGGGTATGAGTACTAGAAATTAATATTTTCTACTATCATATGCCCAGTGTAGAAGTGCTTGTCTTTGTTTTTTTCTACATTCTAAATCTCCACTCTTACAATTTTTCTTTACTGCTTGTACATGTCTAGTTATTGATTTCCATCTTTTAATCTGTCTTTGATCTTCCTTTGGTAATCGTCTACCCATGTAATATCTACAATACCATTGAAACCATCCTCTAGGATCATCTTCATATATCCAACCTTTTTCTTGCCAATATGACAATGGCATACTTGCATCTACTTTAAAGTAATTAAGAGAGATATTCTTTTTAAGAGGGGATAGCTTGGCATGAGTAAACCATTCTTTGGGGAATTCATTCTGACAATCTGTCATATATTTGCCTCCAAATACTCCTAATTCAAGCATTTCTTTAGGAGTTAACTCTGGTTTGAAATCTGGATGAAAATGGCTACCAATATCTTCTGTAAGCTCATATTGATAGCCATTTTGCATTTTGTCGAATACGGTTATTAATTTCCCCACTATATATACTTATACAGGTCTTAATGTTCCAGCAAATACTTGCCATGCAAGTAATGTCTTTGCTACAAGGCTTAGTAATATATATACCTTCTCTCCGAATGTATAGTCGCTCCATTTACCAATCTTTTTGTATTGAAGAACAATATTAAAGGCAAAGGAATTAAAGAATACAAAAATACTAAAGAATATCCAATATACAAAGTCAGGAGCTTTGTTCTCACCATCACCAGACCCGAATAGATACAATGCAATTACTACCCATGGGATAGCTCCTGCAATACATCCAAATATGTATGATGTCCAGTCAGTCTTTTTAGTAGTCTGGTTATGTAATTCCATCATCAATCCAAAGAGAATCATCATCATATTCATGAAGAAGAGAAGGATTAATGTACTTAGGTCATATACACCTACTAACATAGCGACTACTACAATCATTACTGATGAACTGAGTGAATATTCATACCATCTAGCATAGTTGATACCCTTTTTTAGATTTGCTACATACCATTCATATACCTTAGGAAGGGAAATTGTAAAGTGGGCTATGGATGAAAGGAAGAGGAAGGATGCTACTAGATACCCTACTCTTAAGTCTGTTAGATTTTCCATTAATGGTTGTAACGAGAGAGTCTGTGTATTGAACTTTAGGTAATTTGTAACTACAGGTAGAGCAAAGTCATTACTTAGTACAACCATGAGTACTGCTTGTACAAAGTGAAAGAACCCCATTACTATGTTGTAGGTTCTTAGATTTTTGTATTTATCCATACTATGTTTAAAAAATTTAATTATATATATCCTATCCAGGATATTGAATATTTTCAATGGTATGGATGTATATGTTGGTACTTTTTCAAGAGTATGATAAATTAGGTAAAGTATGATATCTATTGATCCAATATATCTAAATATATTTCTTGGTATTACCTCTGCCTTAATACTATTTCTCTATGCTATCGATAGTTTAAGTAATGAGTTTCAAATATTAGCTGCAGAGAAATTTAGGAACTTAATAGGGGAATTAGCGAAATTTAGGATTGTAGGATTAATAACTGGAGCTATATCCACTGCAGTTATACAATCTAGTTCTGCAGTTTCAGTGATAGCAGTTATACTTGTTAACACAGGAGTAATTTCCTTTAGTGAAAGTCTAAGCATTATCTTTGGTACAAACATTGGAACAACAATTACTGCTCAGTTGGTATTGATAAATTCCCAAGCTATTGCTCCGATATTGATAATTGTTGGTACTATATTAAGATTTGCAGGTAGGAGGTTTAAGTTAATAGGGAAGCCAATATTCTTTTTAGGTTTTATACTATTTACTCTTAATCTTCTTTCCTCTGCTATTGCTCCATTAAGTGACAATCTAATGGTGAAAGAAATATTATCTGATCTTTCGAATCCAATATTTGCTTACTTAGTATCAGCATTACTAACATTAATAATTCATTCTAGTTCTGTTACTTCTGGTATAGTAGTAATACTTTCTCTTGAGGGACTAATCCCTGTTGAAGTAGCTATTCCTATGATTTTAGGTGCAAATGTAGGTTCTAGCTTTACTGCCTTTATAGCATCCTTTAGACTCTCTTTACATGCGAAAAGAGCTGGTGTTGCAAATCTTCTTTTCAACCTCATTGGTACTTTCATATTCATGCTTCTTCTCCCCCAATTCATTAGTGTCTTGGGATATTTAGTAGAGGAAGTTGCGAATCAGGCTGCTTTAGCACATTTTTTGTTTAATGTAATTAACTCTATTCTTTTCCTCATATTACTTTCTCCATTTGAAAGCCTTGTAAAAAAGATAGTTAGAGGTGAAGAAGAGGAAGTATTGTTTAAACCAAAATATCTAAACAGTGGAAAGAGTACTCCAGAAGTTAAATTACAAAATATTAGAAGGGAATTAGTATATTCAATTCAAAACACTATTAAAATATATCAAGAAGCAATTAGTATATATTACAACCCAAGTAAGCAGACTAAAATGAAAATACAAAAGCTAGAGACCTTAAATGACTACTTAGATGAAGAGATAACTAAAGCGATAGTGGATGTTGCTAAAAAGAGATTATCAATTGTTGATGCTCATAGCAGTGTATTACTAGTAAAAATATCCAATACAATTGAACAGATTGGTGATTTGGGAAAGGATCTATCAAATGTCTTTAATAGAATGCATGACTTAGGATACAAGGATAAGGATGTGTGTATTGATGAGTTGAATTCTCTTCATAGTGAATATTTAGAGCTATTAAAATATGTTGTACCTCTAATTCTTGAACCATCTGAAGAAAAGATAAAGGAAATTCGCAAGATGGAGATTGAATTGGTATCTCATATTCAGGAACAATTTGATATTCATGTTAACAAACTTCAACAAGAGGGGGATTACAATGGTAATGTGTTTGTAGATGCAGTATCAATCATTGAATTAGCGACTTCTAAGGTAAGAACAATCCGGAAATTAATGGAAGTGTAAAAGGAGAACAGCATACCAATCTATACTGTTCAATACAAGGAACTTATACATCTCAGTACAAGTGTTAACTTAAACAGATATATACGATTAGTAATTACACCAATCAACTGTTTAAGCGTCAGTAACCGAAGTTACTAACAGTATTACTCTCATCCATGGTAGTTAAGATTTCGATGATTGGACCTCTATCAAAACATTGTCTCAAGGACTAGCCATTAGGATTCAAGTATCCATGTACCTAAAATCTACATCTTGGAAATATCATTGTCAATATTTATGTCTTGAGTAATTTACTAATATCTATGTTTAGGTATAATGTAAGGATAATATTAGTATATTAATATATGTTGTACGTATTCCTTTTTATATTCATTCTTCAAGTTCTCTTTTTCATATATGCAGCATTAAGGAAAACCGACAAAGTAACAGATCTTTCATACGGTTTAACTTTTATCTTTTCTTCCCTATTCGCTTTGTATTTGGGATATGAATATATATCAGTATATAAATGGGTATTAACTTCTCTAATAGTGTTATGGGGATTAAGAATATCAATATATTTGTTTGTTAGGATATTAAAAACTAAAACAGATAAAAGATTTGATGGTATTAGAGAGAGTATTACAAAATTCGGAGGCTTTTGGATATTACAAGCTATCTCTATATTTGTAATATTACTTCCTACTACATATGTACTTCTTTATGAAGGTAATACAGAATTAAATACATTCTCCATAATAGGTTTGTTTATCTCACTATTTGGTTTAACAATTGAGACTATTGCTGATATTCAAAAATATATATTTAAGAATAAGGAAGAGAACAAAGGTAAATGGATTAATACAGGTCTATGGAAATATTCAAGACATCCTAACTATCTAGGTGAGATCCTTATGTGGATTGGTGTATTTGTATTTACGCTTCCATATTTAAATGGTATCGCATTGTTAACAATTGTTTCTCCAATATATATTTCATATCTTCTTCTTTTCGTATCAGGTATTCCTACGTTAGAGAAATCATATATGAAGAGATATGAGGGTAATGAGGAATATGCTAAATATGTAAAAAATACAGGAGTATTACTCCCTAAACTTGTATAGATAATTTTAGTAAGTAATTTTGTGAAAAAGTATTTACTCTCTTTTGTTTTACTTTTGTTATCTGTTACACCTCTTTTTGCATATACCAAAGAAGAGATATCTAAGCATAATTTAGAGAATGATTGTTGGGTAATATTTGAGGACAAGGTATATGATATTTCTAAATATATTAGATCTCATGAAAGATTTGTAGATATTAGAGAATATTGTGGTACTGATATAACACAATCTTTCAAAGATAAGGGAGGGGAAGGAAGAGATCATAACCCTAACTCTTATAGATTGTTAGAGACATTTGGTATTGGTGATGCTCAAAAGGAAGCCTCATATAAATTACTCTTACCTATTCTTCTTGTTACAGCATTGTATTGGGGTCTTAACTATATATCCAAGAAGGGATATATTAAGGGTTTTACAATATTAAAATTCAATGCATTGTTTACTACTTTAATGGGTATATTCTTTCTTGTTCCTACATTCGGATTCGGTATATTTTTAATATTGAGATATGAAATTACTTCTTTGTATGACTTAGAATTTGATTTTCTTTTCTGGCATGCTCAACTAGCATTAATTATGGGTACCTTTGCTATGAACCACTTTATACAAAGATCCAGTATATATTGGAAGCAATTGAAATCGTAGTGTAAGATATATATATCTAAGTTTTTACAATTATATATATGATCGGATATGTAGATAATATTGAGGATAGGACTTCTCAAAACAGTAGTTTTAGGAAGGTACTATTTACTGGTTCTCATATGCAACTTGTAGTTATGTCTCTTAAGCCCGGTGAGGATATCGGTGAAGAGGTTCATAATGATGTAGATCAATTCTTTAGAGTTGAAGAAGGTAGAGCTAAGATAGTGATGAATGGTGAAGAGAGTATCTTAGAGGAAGATATGGTAGCTATTGTACCTGCTGGTACATTGCATAATGTAATAAATGATTCTGACGAGGATTTAAAGCTATATACAATATATAGTCCTTCAAATCATCCCGAGGGTACAGAGCATGTAACAAAAGAGGATGCTATGGCTGCAGAAGAGCACCATCAGTAAATTCCTGTTGAGTATGTAATTGAGAAGGCCGTATGGCCTTCTCTTTTTTTATATCATTGGAGGTGTAACTCCGATTTGATTTTTGTATGGTGAATTCTTTTCTCCCTCTATTGGTTCTGAAAGTTTGGCAAAAAGATATGTACCAAATGCCTCTCCTGAATACAGTAATACAGAATTGTTACCATTGTTTTTTATCTCTAATACGGAACTCTCTAAACCAAAGGGTAAACCATCTAAAGACATTGCAGATATGTGTATAGATATACCTAATCGAGCATATGTACTTCTTCCATCAATTAGTGTGAGTATATCTTTATCTGTTCTTAATATTTCCTTAGTACTTCCTAATACAAATTCATTTGGAGTTAAGAGATGGGGTTTTACAGAAATATCTTCCTTAATATATTTAACATCCTTTAAATTATGAGGATCAATTACTTGATTAAGAGCAGGTATTAGTAATTCATTCCCAAGATGCATAGTGATACCTACTGTTTCGATATTTATATCCCCTATTACAGCAATCTTTCCATTCTCTATATATTCTTTAATTGTTTTGTTAGATAGGTACATTGATTGTAATTCTACGTTAGGTATACAAACTATACTATATTTTTCTCTTTAATATATACATCCCTATTAATTACTTTCATACCATTATTCATACTCTTTATATATTTTTGTTGAGCCTCATCAATACTATATTTAGGAGATAGAGATACTAATTCATAATCTCCACCTTCTATAATGAATCTATATCTTCCTTTTTCGTCTGCTATTCTTTGATATTTTATTTCACCAAACTCTAAATCCTTTAATCCTATTTCAGAATATGGAACTGTATCGTTATATTGATTCTTAATACTTCCATATCTTCTGAATCCTTTCAAAAGTATATATATGTTTATTATTAATATTATGATGTAAAGAATCATAATTAGGGTATTTATAGTGGATGGATAATTAATAAATAGGTAGGTAGAAAGTAAGATTCCGACAACAAAGAATATATTTTGTAAGAGATTTATTACCGTAGAAATTCGATTTCTTAATATAGTTTGTGTATATTTTTCTGATTTTTCGTTGATAGGGTCTAGTGGTATAGAGAAGTTTAAAGGAGAATCTGAATCAAAGAAGAACTCTTCACCTTTATATATATTGTTATATATACCATCACTATTTCCTGTGATTAATCTTGAAGGGAATTGTGTATCTTTATCAGAGACTTCTATTGTATATTTACCTTTTTCCTTAATATTTACATCAAATACTCCATATATATTTGTAACTGTAGTTAATACAAGTTTATTATTCTCGTTATAGATTCTTACAATAGCTCTATTAATAGGTTCTTTTGTAATAGAATTGTAAACCAATCCATATTCTTGGTCTTTTTTCCTTATCTTAAATATTGATAAGAACCAACCAGTAGATTGAAGAGCATATCCTAATACATGAGATTTGCCAACGAAGATTGAAAGTAAAGATACTCCAACTAATGCAGCGGTTGTTGTTGCAGATGTCTTCGGAATATCTAAGTTTTGGATAAAGTTAAGAAATTTTTCAAATATTCCTTGTTTATCATTGGTATTGTCCTCTTTAGTTATTAATATACATCCACAGCTATCATTGGTTATTTTGTATCCAGATGGGCATGAAATTAATACACATTTATCACCATTGCACTCATTGTTTGCTTCTGTACACTGTGAGTTCCCAGTACATGGTTGTCCACACATTCCTCCAATTGAAGTTTCTTGTACACATGAACACTTATTATCATCAAGTTTCTGTCCAATATCACATTGACTACTTTTTAATTCGCATTTTCCCAAATTACAGAAATTGTTTGAATCTGTACAATCGGAATCAATATTACAGATCTCTCCACAAATGGATTGTAGTGGTTCTTCTGTAGGAGCTGGTGTCTTAGGGGTTGGAGCTTTTGGTGTTGTTGTAACTATCGAAGATGTTGTTGCAGATAGGACTGAGGACCAATCACTAGTAGTACAATCAGTAATACCTTTAATTCTAAAGAAGTATTTAGTATTTGGAGACAGGTCATTTAATGTGTAAGTAGTTGTTGAGGTATTTAATGAAACTGGAGTGTATTGGAATACTGTCTCAGAGAGTCCATATTCTAAAGTATATCCTTGAATATTTGGTTCACCACTTATACCTGTAAAATTTAAGACAAGGCTCTTGGAACCATTGTTTTGTATTGTAGAGATTTGCGGTTTAAGTGTGTTAATCCTAATATCACAGAGATCAGGATCTTTTTCAGGATATGTTATATATGAAAGACGGATTAAATCAATTATTGGAGAAGATCCCTTTGTAAGATTTATTCTTAGTTTTAATTTATAATCTGGAGTTGGGAATTCTACCCTATTACCTTCTGATATTGGATACCAAGTTACTCCTGAGTCATTAGAGACTTCATATGAGACTAAGTCATTGAATGTATATGCACTTCCATTGGTTACAGATCCAAGTACTTCTTCTAAGTCTATGTAATTTATTGCAAGAATACCATCTGGAGGTATAGGAAGCATCTCTATTTTATTTAAATCTTCAAAATCTCTCTCAAGCTCTATCTTTTGTAAACCGTATCCTTGTATTGATGTATATATTGTATTTCTATCTCCTACTGTAAAAAGTCCTAGATTACCCTGTCTGTTAGAAAGATTCTTTATTTTATAATTGTAGTAAGTATCATCTAACGTATCATTATATGTGAAGTTCATCTCTAGGGCTTTGAGGTATCCATTCCTTGTCATCATCCATATTTCATCACCAACTGGATACTCTCCTTCGATCCACCCTAATTTAGAGATTTCTTGAGAACCAAGGTCTTGAGCTGAAAGAACTGTTACTTTTTCATCATCGGAGATACTAAGTGTTCCTTTGTTATTCAATCTCGTTAATCCAAGATTTCCTCCAAACCAGAATTGTCCATTGCTATCTTTAAGAATATCGAAGACTTGGTATGTTCCATTTGGATATGCAAATCTTTGACATGAGTCATCACTCTTATCCTCTGGTGTTCCGCCATCTGTACATTGGTATATTGACCAATCAAAACTTGCGGCATAGAAGATGTTTGAGGATTGATCAAAGTATGTTGCTGTGAAGTCATTTACATCTTGGTATCCATATGCTTCATTTCTATAGAACAAGTTATCCTCTGCTCCCCATGTAACATATGTATCATCTGATACATCCATTATGGTTCCTTTAGTATCGATCCATATATAGAAGTATACAGTTCCTTCTGGAGATGGATTATTTACTTCTGCAAAATATGCAAACTTTCCGTTTCTTGTATCTATACTAACATCTGTAAACATTCTAAAGAGATTGAAACCATCTTTTGTACCATAGTCGACTGGACCTATATCATCTGATGAATCAAAAGGAGTATTGTTTAAATCATATATTAATGTACTTCCATTCTCGTAAGAAATGAGTAAATATCTTCTTCCATTGTTAACAAAATCTTTAATATCGGATATTCTCTCTAATGTACTTTTGAATGGTAGATATTCTTCATATTGGGTAGTATTTACGTTGTAAAGTATTACATTGTTATTATTTGTAATTACCCATACATTCCCATCGTATGCCTCTATTACTCCTGTTCTTGTATCTCCATATTCCCAACCAAAATCATTATTATTTGTAAAGAGTGCTGTTGTTTGGTTAAATTCCATACTTTGTCTTAATCTAAGTATCCCATTTCCCCAAACACCATCAGAGAAAAGAACATCATGATATGTATGGTCATTAAAATCCTCCTCCTTACTGATTACTGATATATCTGGTGTTTCTTCTAGTTCGTATATGGTGAAGGTTTCTGTATGTGATGAATCATTATCATCTGTGCTATTTCCACTTGCATCTGTTGCTCTAATATCTAAGGTATATTCACCTGGAGTAAGATCGTTTAGTAAGAAATAGAATTCTTCATTTGGAGAATCATACGAATTATCCAATGAAGGTATTAAATTCCAATTGCCTCCATTAAGTCTATATTCAATACTTAAGATATTACTACTTGTATCTCCAGTATTTTGTTGTTCAAAATCCCTAACATATCCTCTTACACCTGGGCTTTTATCTACCGTAGGGTTTGGAATAATGGAATGAGCAAAAATATATGGTGGGGTTGTATCTTGTGCTTCAACAATGAAATGGAGATATGGCATTGCTGATGGGGAAGCTGTTGAGTAAGTAGTAAACCATCCATTTTCATACAAGTGTTTAAAGTTGTAAGAGTCTGTAGCTCTTACATACAAATACCAAGGACCATCTGTAAGTGGTAAAGACTCAATGTTAAATACCAATTGTTTATCTCCCCAGTTTCCGGTTGTAGGATTTGTTGCCTGAATCCATCCTAGTGAATCAAGATCTATTCCATAGTCACTATTGTGGAAGAGATATTCAAAATTTTCAATTCCTGTTTGATCAGTAACTGTAACATCGAGGTTTACAACATTACTTGTCACTCTGTCTAAATCTGAGAATTGTTCAAAGGATACATCAGGAGCTTTTGCATCACCTCCTCTAAATATCTTAATATCATCTATTTCACCTCTGAAGTAGTTGTTTGCTTTAATGACTAAGTTTCCTGTAGATACTTGAAGAGGGAATTCTCTCGTACTTCCAAAGTATTCTGGGGTATTTCCATCTACTTGAATATATACTGTTTGATCGGTATTACTGTATACAAATCTAACTGTATGCCATGTATCTGGAGAGAGTATCGTAGTACCTGGTGTAGATTGAGATGTTCTAAAGAATTCGTTGTTCGCTGAATATATAGCTCCATTAATTCTGTTAGTCATGAAATCAATATCCCATGAATTACCACCATCATTTCTGTATTTCTGAATGAAATCGTAATCACCTGCGAGAGTATCTGAATTTTGTTTAATTCTCATCTCTAATTCGTAATGAGCATTCTCTTCTGCAAAATCAAAAGCTCCTGTTGGATCTGGAATTGTAGCGATAGTATTGGTATCGAATGTATTGGTGGATGATCCTGTTACTGGAGATGTACTTACTGAAGTTGTACCTCCTATTGTTCCGTTATAGTTGTTACCTGAGTAATCATACAGAGTTGTAGCATTATCAAATCCCCACCAGGCTATTAACTCTCTCGTATCTTCTCTTGTTACTTCGGCAGTCTCCCAATCACTTGGAGAAAGATTTACACCTTCTGATACTAATCTAAGTTGATATGCATATGTCCCAGATTCTGAAATATTGGATATTGAACATGAGAATTCTTCTTCTGAGAAATTACATGATCCATCTGTACATGTACAGTTTTGCCAGTTGTCATTTTCAGCTAATCCTACTTCGTATTTCCTGTACTGTACATTCTCAATATTACCAGTATGTGCAGATGTCCCTGTAAGATTAAAGGTGGAAACATCTTCGATGACTGCTGGAGTGTTAAGATTTGAAAAGTAATCTACAGAACCAGATCCTGTTGGTACAGTTAAATCATATATTTTTATTTCATCTAATTGGCCTGTAAAAGCTTCATACCCGTCTTGTCTTGCAGCAAAGGTAATATTTTTATCTGAAGCGTATGGAATTATTTCAGGGCTTAATACTGTAGAAGCTACTTCTTCGTCATTGATATATCCTTTTAATTCATGAGTTCCCGCATTCCAAGAACAGGCTAACTTGTTCCACTGTCCGAAAGTAATAGCTGCTTCTGCATGAGTCATTATCCTATTTTCATAACCATTTATTGCACAAGAAATACCTCCTGCATTTGTTAAACCTAATGACCAGGAATATTGTGGCATTCCCATACCATCTACTCCATCAGACATTTTAGAAACAAGTATTGGGTATCCACCAGGGGCCTCATTTAAGTAAACATATGTTTCAACGATAAATTCGGAATCTGGATTGGAGAATGAAAAATGTTCATTGTAATCACTAGTATAGAAGTATGAGCCATTGTAAAAACTCATTGCATCATTTAAATATCCTGGTACAGAATCAAGACCGTTAGCATGATTTATAGCCCCTATACCACCATATCCGGTTATCTCATTTAAAGGTGTAAGACCATCTAAAGACCAATATCCCACTAACCCATCTGTGACATTAGTTGTATGAATGACCTGTGAACATGTTTCTATACGATTCAGATCTTGATCATAGTATTCTACACAATATTCATTAATACCATCAGTATTTGTAATTGGAAATGAACAACTAAATTCTTCAGAATTTGAATTTAGGGTACCATCAACTGCTGTACATGGGCTTGTTGCAGTGGAGAAGCCTCCTACATAGTTAGAAAGGATATTTATATCAGTAATATTTGTACCTCCTGGATTAGCAGCTATTCCTCTTACTAGGAAAGTGTCATTAATGGTCTTTGATGGTACCAAGGTAAGTCTAATTTCTGGATTTCCTCCAGGTTCTTCTAAAACGTAGGTATGTAATTCTATATAATCGGATTGAACATATTCAGAATTCGCATTTTCTCCAAAAAGAAAATAGAAATATGATGAATTTGGATCACTTAATGTCCCAGTGTAACAGGAAAAAGAATATTCACTTTCACCTATTTGTTCGTAATCGCAAGAACCGTAAAATCCTCCATCCAAGTCTTCTCTTATATCAAGATAACTAATTGGATAAAGAGAGGTTATTGTACCTGTGATATTTTGAGAATATCCTGTTTCTACATCGTAGTAATTCGAGGCTGGAAAGATTGCCATTTCATCTGAAGTTCCTGAACCTGTTGGTACAAAATCCAAAAGAGAACAGAATTCACGATTTACACTTGCATCGAAATTCATTTCTGACATTAGCCAACAAGAAGTACTGTCTCCATTTGCATTTGTACAAGTAGTAGTACACTTTGATTCATAATCATCATAGCTATCGTTTTGAAGCTTACATCTATCAATACACATTTGTGTTGGAGTTTGTACATGTATACACCACTGTGGTGCATCTACAGAGTATGCTGGATCAAACCATCCTATTTCAGAAGCAAGTAAACAACCATATGTGGTATTTCCATCATTACAAAGATAGCTACATCCATCACTCATAAAGTCAGGGTCACCAGTCGATGTTACACACTGATTAACACATGCATCTGTAAATGCATCTGCATTTACTAGTTTAACAAAGGAGTCTTTATATGTGAAAAAAGCGAAAAGGAGTAAGGGTATTAGAGTAAGTAGTCCTAGAAAGAGTATTGGAAATGATCTTCCCTTAATCCTTGTTTTCATTATATCGGGGCTTTATATTATTATTCTAATATTGCCAGTTACAAAAAATTTTGTAAAGCATTTCTTTGACTAATTAATAATTCCGTATTTATACTTCATTTTTAATATCCTTAAAACCTTCTCCTCTATATTAATATTTCCACTCCTACATTCTTCCAAGATGTATTCATATACATCCTTTTGTATTGTAGGTATCTCTTCTCTGTATTTACTGTATATGAGAATATCGTTACCAGCTAAAAGAGCACTTTTTGCCATCTCTTGATGAGTTCCGAAGCCTTCTAAGGCATCCATTTCCATGTCATCTGAAATAACTAGACCATTGAAGTTAAGATTAGTTTTTAGTTTCTCTTCAATTATTTTACCCGATATTGTAGAAGGTAAAGTATCAATATTTGGATATTTAATATGTCCCACCATTATTCCATCAGGATTACTACCTTGGATGACATCAATGAATGGTCTGGTATATTCATTCCATCCCTGATCAGTTACATCAACTACAGGTAATGAGTAATGTGAGTCTACTAAAGTATCTCCATGACCTGGATAGTGTTTTGGTATAGCTAATATTCCTGCATCTTTGTATCCATTTACTGAATATATTCCTTTTTGTATTACTTCTTCTAAAGATCCTCTGAACACTCTTTTGTACATAAAGGAGTTGGTATTAGTAGAATATTCAATAACTGGGGCTAGGTTCATGTTAATACCATATTGTTTTAGAAGATCTCCTCTACTTTTAGCTATATTGTATGCTTCTTGGGGATTTGAAATATTGCTTTGGGATTTTGTAAGTACATCATTCCACTTTATTCTTGCTACACTACCACCTTCTTGATCAATTGATACAAAGAGTGGAATTCTGTTTAAACTCTGTATATCAGTTATTAAATCTTTTAATTGTTGTTCATTGGAAATATTCTTACTGAAGAGTATTACTCCTCCGATGTGTCTTTGTGAAAGAAAATTCCTATTACTTTCTGTTAATGTAGTACCATCAAAGCCAAATATGAAGAGTTGTCCTACCTTCTCCTCTATGGTCATACTCTCTAGTAGTATCTCTTCTTTAGATTTAATATCTACTTTTTCTTCAACTTGTACTCTCTCTATTTTGGTTATACTATTTGGAGAAAGAAATGAAGGGATGAAGAGTAATATCGCGGTTATGAATGTAAATATGAATTTCATTCTAGATTATATCATCTAATCAATGGGTATTTTTGGTATTAAAATGGATATATTCCTGAGAGTATCTTTTTAAGATCATCAAGATTATTAGGATTATGTACTCTCGAGAGAGAGAGACGTGAGGAATATCTATGGTCTATACTCTTTCCACAAGAGAAGCCTAACTGATATCCGTTATTAGCTACGGATTTGAATATATATGAATTTGCAGCACATCCTGGATATGCGATAGATATTACACTATATCCGGTTCTAGCTTCTAGATTGGTTTTACTCCCCCCTATTTCACTTTGTATGCGAGAAGAATCAGATATTTTAGAGAGATCTGGATGTGTTTGTGAATGTGATTGAATATCCATACCATTTGAAGCCATTTCTTTTAATTGTAATGTTGAAAGTTGTGATCGATTTGAGGTTACAAAAAATATTCCTACTTGATTGTATTTTTTCAATATTTTGTATGCTTGAGAATAGTGAGAGGAAGTACCATCATCAAAAGTTAAAAGAATACTTTTTTGAGAGGGGTTTTGATTTGTTGATAATATTTGTAAAAAGTCTTTTGAGTTTAATGTTTTGTAATTCTTCTTTGTTAAGTATGCAATTTGTTCTTCAAATATCTCTGGAGAGGTGTATAGGCCAGAGACAAATTTAGAAGATCCTTCTGGGGGATATCCTATGTGGTGATACATTAGTATGGGTATTCGTACGGTATTTGGAGTTTGAGAATTCGGTTGAATGTCATATCCAATATTGAAGTTATCATTATTCAATACTGCATTCTGATAAATTCTGTTTGTTTTTGAAAGAGATAACAATCCGTCTTTATTTACCCAAAATATATTGTGTTGGTACTCTTCAGAAAGTATTTTACTTAAAGTTTCTTTATCTTTGTTTTGTATCTCATCAAGTTTAAGAAGAACTTCTTCATAGTCATTGTTGTAAATATCTAAGGATTGTAAATGTTTTCGTTTTTGTTCTATGTAGTTTCTTAGTTGTTCAATATATTCTTGTTCGTCTACAACATTTGTCTGATTCTTAATCTGCGATATTTCTTCATTAGGGATATTAGATTCTCCAATTTCTTTGTGAACATTTAATAGTGAGAAATTTCTTTTTGAGTCATTGGTAAGTGAAAGAAACCTTTCAATATTAGAAGATTGTAATCTTTCAATATTATTTGTTAATACATTTAATAATATTGTTTTTTCTTCCCCTTCTGATATTGGATATATAAAAAGGACTTTGAATCTTTGTTTTTGTATTTCTTTAATAAGTTCTTTTTCAATTCTATATTTAATTTTCTCTTCAACTATATTTATTTCTTGAGATATATATTCTTGAATATTCTCTGATGTAATTGTAAGGGGTGTATTTTCTGAAATAGCTTCGGAGGTTGGATTTTCAATGTATATGTAACCAGTTAAAAGTAACTCATTTATTTCTTTGTTACCAATTGGTAGATTGTAAGTAGTTATTATATCTTCAAAGTTTGCAGGTAATTTGTAAATTTCTTTTGTAGATAGAGGGTTTGCTATTGGTATTGGGGTAGAAAACACAGAAGGTTCTATTTCAATCTTTTGATTGTATATATTATATGTGAATACAAAAAAGTAGAGAATTATGAATACAGAAAGAAAGAGTAAGATTGTACTTATTATTATGAATTTCTTTATGAATTCATTTTAGTATTATATCTGGAATATTCAAGAGGTTTAGTTAGAATATGTTGGCTAATATTCCATTTATTTGTGAATAGAAGGCTGATATCTCTGTTGAGTTTTCTGTTAGTCCTGGTCTTCTGTTTACTTCTAATATGTAATTTTTGTTTGTTTCTTTATCTACTACAATATCTACTCCCGCCCAATTGAGATTTAATATTTTTGATGCATTTTGTGCTAACTCTAGTATATCAATAGGGGTATCTTCAATATCTATGAACTCTTCTGAGGCTCCAAGAGCTACATTGTTTCTGTATGAGTCACTTACTCTTGTTCTTTTACATACGGAAGTAGTTAATTCATTTGCTATTACAACTCTGTAATCAAAATCATTTGGTATGTATTGTTGAAATATATAGCTGTTGTATTTACGGTTTTTTCTAATAGCTTCGTATATCAACGATTTATCTTGTATTAAAAATACCTGTGAACCAAGAGATCCTGAGAGTTTCTTGTATATACATGGTATATTACAAATTCTTTCTATTTCATCTATGTGTGTATCATTTATTTTTAATCCATTGTGAAAGAATGTATTTGGTACACTTACGTTGTTAATAGCCAAGGAGAAGATATCTGTAATCTTTGTATCTTGTTTACTAGGTATGTTATGTGGAATTCCCATATATGTAAGATATATATGAAGAAGATATGCCATATGGGTAGTATTCCATCCTGATTGTATCCATACGTATTCATATCCTGTTAGATTGTTTCCATTTATATCTGCATATACAATGCCTTCAATTATTTTGAAGATCGGATCTTTAATGGAAGCAATATCTAAGGAGATGTTTTTTTTTAGGAGTTCTGTTTGAATCCTGTATTTTTCTTCTGATGATGTATTAAGCCCTATGGAGAGGATCTTGTGATATTGCATAGAAATTGATATTTACTTATTTAAAAAAGGACCCCTAGGGGTCCTTCTCTTAAATCCTTAAAATCTAGGTTTCTGAGGTTTTGCCTCGTTAACTGTCAATGGTTTTCCGTCTAATTCTTTACCATTTAATTCAGTGATTGCTTTTTGAGCATCTTCAACTGTCTTCATGGTTACGAATCCGAATCCTTTAGATTTACCAGTAGCTCTGTCCATGATTATGACAGCCTCTACTACTTCACCTATCTCTTCGAAAGCCTTTTGAAGGTCTTCGTTTCTTAGGTTCCAGGAGATTCCTCCTACAAATAACTTGGTGTTATCCATTTAAATATAAATAAAAATTAATATGTAAATGTATTAACAACAAATTCTTTGAAAGGAAATTGAACTGTTTCAATCTACAATATGCATTGTACACGAAATATGAAAGGAAAGATATAGTTATGAAAAATGAGATTTAATACCTAAATGATCTTTTTTGAAAGAATCTTGCCCATTAAGGATACAAACAAAGCAATTATCAATGGTACAAAAGTAAAGGTTAATCCTATTAAGAGTACTCCAGGAGCATCTTCTTTCTGTGTTATCTCAAACATTCTTGGTAGTAGGATGGTATACAAGAGACTAAATATTAATGCAGAGTATTTAATTTTTTTTAAGGCTGTTATTCCTAGCTCAGATACAAGATTATTCTTTTCGATATATGTAAGTAAGTTAAAGGTTTGGAACAAGGAATACAAAAATGGAATTAGAGAAATATACATTACAGTAAAAAGTAAAAGGTCTTTGCCGATTCCATTCATATTAATTTCATCGGGTATTACTATGAAAGCAAAACCAAGTACAAATATTGCCAAAAGAAGGATGAAAATTTTTAATATTGAAGTTTCTAATCTCATACTATTTATTATGCAATTCTTTTTTGTATTCTAGGTATGAATAGAGGAATACATATGCAGAAGAGGTTAAGACACTTGCTAACACGATAATATATGAGTATTGAGGAACAAATGCAGACAATATGGAAAGTATTCCAGATATCCCAAAGAGTTTATATCCTAGGGCATGTGTTTTGTTCCATACCTTTTCACTATTTAATGTCCATGGTGTTCTAATACCTATTGTGTAATTTTGTTTAGCATTTTTAATTAGGTATGCCATAACTAAGAAAAGGGCTCCCATTAATACAGCCATTGTTGAGTTCATGGGGATTTGAGTTCCTGTACTCCAAAGAAAGGTTTGTAATTGTATTAAGGTAAAGAATATTAACATTGAGTTTATAAACAGAAGGAATTCCTTTTCAAATGTCTTAATATTCTCTCTCTTTGGATCTATTCTTGGTATGAATACTAGTAGTACTAACATGAATAATTGAAGCGCTGGAAACATTATTACACTAGTTAATTTTGAGGAATATCCATCTACTTGCCCATTTGCATTCCAGTGTGATGCTACACTCTCTGGTAGTAATGGGTAGAAGTATATAGAGAGGATTATTGATATTGTTAATATTATTATTGGTATTACGTATTTTTTCATAGTAGATTGTATCACTTTGTTAATTGAATGTTTAGGAACGATATTTTGATTTATGTAATATTCTGTATTTGTGCATATTTTTCTTTATACTCAAAAGTTTGTTATATATTGCAATTATTTCATTCTTTTCAAGCTTGATCTCGTTATATGAACGTATTATTTCAAGTAATTTAGAAATATTTACAAGATACGTATCCTTTATATTTCCTTTTACATTAATTTTTGAATATCCAGAAAAAGCTACAATAGATACCATTCTTGGATTACACTCCAAAACAATTTTTAATAATGATTTATGCTTTTCGTTCTGATAGATTACTTTATTCCACCAATGATTATCATTAACATTTCCCTTAATTTCTTGAAACCAGTTCTTTGTATCTATTACAAAGATTCCAAACTTAGAAATTACAATATGATCTATTTGAACTACGTCTTTAGAATTTGATATATAGATATTGTTTATTACCTTGTATATCTTAGGATCTAATTTCCTTAAAAACAATGAGACAATCAATTCCCCAGAGAAACCTTTTCCCCAATTGGTATATCTTAAACACAAGATAAAAGATAAAAACAAAAATGGAAAAATAAATAATAGTAATGGTAAGTATTTCATATTAAAACTCTATATCCTCTTTCATATATTGAATTAACAAATCTGTTAATATCTTAGAACCATGATGTGTTAAATGAACACCATCTGAAGCCTTAACATACTGTACTAGACCAGTATCATCTGCAAGGGTTGGAGAATATGCTCCATTAACTGCAAATCTATTCCAACTATCAATATATTTAACATTTTTATATTCCTCTATTGACGATATATATATAGAATTCATCTTTGAAAATTTGCTTTGAAAATCGGTAGTTCGAGGTATAGGGTGACCAATCCAATATATTTTATCTACTAATGGTGAAAACTCACTTAGGTAAGTATCGACTCTCTCTTTATATATACTATCCCAATTAGTACTAGGCCATTTACCATATGAACCATCGGTACCATGTATATTTTGACCATCATTAGCACCAAGAAATACTATTAATATATCTGGATTGTAACTAGATATTAATTCTCTAGTTCGTTTATACCAATCATAGTAGTCTATTCTATTTATACCAGTTGAATAGTGGCCCTCTCTATATACATCAATACCCTCTATTGATTTAAGTCTTTGTTCTACTGCTGGCCCAAATTTCTCGATTATTAACGAATCCCCTATTAGTAATGCTTTCAATGGTAATTGTATATTGTTCTTCTTTGGTTTTATTACCTCAGGTTTAATTACCTCTGCTTCATTTATTACTAATTCTTTTTCAGTACTCACCTCTTCTTCTTTTTCTACTTTGGTATTATCTTGTATGTACAATGATTTCGGATTAAGTAATATATCCTCTTTAATATTTAATGCTACTTTTTCAATATATTCTGAAGGAGCACTAACAACTTTAAAAATCTTTGAATTAAAGATATTAGAATATTTATCACTCTTTGATGATATATCTTTAGATATTGATGAGAGAGAAAGTATTACAAGGAGTAATAGCAATGAGAGAAGGAATATTAATATTTTGAGATCCTTTTTCATATATTAAAAGTTAAAATATATAAATGGGGGGACAGTTTCAGGACCTAAGGAGAGTGCAAGTAATGTGAATATTACTATTAATATGTATGCAATATATGTCTTTTGTTTGTTTAAGATCTTCTCGAATATTAATCCAATCTTACCTCTAAGTAGATTGGAAATATATACGAAGGATATTACTAAAATTATTGATGCATTAAGTAGTCTGTGTTGATCTATTGAGGAGGTAAATATTCCATTAATAAAGGTTGTAGCTGTTGTTGTGGTATCTGCATTAAAGAATATCCATGCAAATGATACTAGTAATGTTGTTAATATCCATCCTACAAGAGATAATATTTTAGAAAATATACTATTCTCTCTAACCCTCTTAATATCTCCAAATATATGTGAGAATACCGTACCAACGGCATGTATTAGACCCCATATTAAATATGTTAATCCTGCTCCATGCCATAGTCCACTAACTATCATTGTTAAAAAAATATTGAGATATTTTCTTAATATACCCTTTCTATTTCCACCCAATGATATATATACATATGTTTTTAACCAACTAGAGAGGGATATATGCCATCTAGACCAGAAGTCTTTAATGTTAGTTGCACTGTATGGTGAATTAAAGTTTTCAGTTGATTTAAATCCTAGTAATTTACTTACTAATATTGCTAGATCAGTATACCCACTAAAGTCACAATATATCATTGTGGAGTATGCAAACATTGAAATTATTAAATCAATACTGCTATACATTTCAGGTGTTCTAAATGGTCCTTCTACATACATATATAGGTAACTAGCTATTACCCATTTTTTTATAATAGAGGATATTAGTAACTTACCAACCTCACCTACTTCTATTTTGTTGTTTTCGTGTGTATGTAGTTGTGAGTAGTATTCGAGTGGTTTTGTAATTGGTCCTGATATTATTTCTGGGAAGAAGAGTATGTAGGATGCATATTTAAAGAAATTTATCTTTTGTATTGTACCTCTATATACATCTACTAAATGAGCTATTTGTTTAAATGTGTAATATGACAAACCTAAAGGTATTATCAACTCTATTTGTGGTATGTTCATATCCCATTTGTATGTACTGTTTAGTATTAGTATCTCATCTAATACTACTTTCCAATATTTAAATGTACTTAAGAAGAGTACATTCAAGATTATCGATATTACAAAGAATATCTTCGATCTTTTGTCTCCTTTAGATATTAATATATTAAATATGTAATTTATTAATATTGAAGATATTGTTAGTACTAAGTAATTAGGTCCTGCTAGGTAGTAAAAGATCAGAGAGATTATTAATATCCATATTGGTAGATATTTCCTTTTCCATTTGAAGATGATTGTTATGGGTAATACTAGTATTAAAAAGAGGAGGAATTGTAAAGAAAGCATTTGCATTCTAACAAGTTTTTAAAATATCTCTTGAACTGATTATATCAGATTAAGGAGTTAGTAATAGGATTATTTCTTGATAAGTTTATAAATTGGTGTCATTAAATCTTCAATTGTTTTAATATCTGTTTTTACTAAATATACATCTGCTCCTAGCTCGAATGCATCTTTTATCATTAACTCTGCAGATACGTTTGAAAGTACTAATATCGGGACTTTTAATTTAAGTGTATTTCTAACAATATCGATTACCTCTAACCCATTTACTCTGTTTTGTAACATACCTGTTATTAGGAGTTTACATTTTTGATGTGACAAAAGGTCAAATAACTCATATGCATCAATTACGGATATACATTTTTCTCCTGAGTATTCTATTGCTTCTCGATAACATAATTGCAAAGAGGGTTCATCTTCATGGTGTATAATAACACCTTCTCCTTTCTTATTTTGTGTTGCAAGTATTTTCTTAATTCTTTCTTCATCTAAGTAAAATCCACTTTTCATTCGTCTCTCTTCTTTTTGATTATCCTTGGGTCTCCTTAGCATGAGTGAGAATAATAGAATGATGAGAAGAGAGAAAAATAATAAAAGGGCTTGTATTGGATGCATAGTCTAATATATCAAATTCTTTAAAAACGTATAGAGTTATTCTCCCTTTAATTCTCTCTTAAATTCTTCTAAAAATTCTATAACAATCTTAGTTCTTCTTTCAGCAATTTCCTTTGCAGTGTTAGTTTTTATTCTATCCTTTATTTTCAATAGTCTTGTATAAAAAAGATCAATAGAATATTTCATATCATCAAAATTCCTTCTTTCTCCAAATGGGTCAGTGATATCATAGAATTTTCTATTCATTTTTCCTCCAGAGGAGAATGTTCTCATAATTGAAATAGCTCCTACAGCTTCAAGCATATCAGAAGCTTGTACTATTTCATCTTCTAAATTCTCAGTTTCTTTGCCATGGGTGAATGATGTAGATAATATTGCACTTTGAACTTTCTTTATTTTCTCTTTTGGATATTCTTCTATCTCTTTAAGTATTTTACTTGCCATTTCTGCACTTTCACTTATTGAATATTTGTCTCTTGGGTCGTTTTTATCGTAACAGATTAAATCATGGAATAATGCTCCAGGTATTACAATATCTAAGTCTCCCCCCTCCTTGTTTGCGATATATTCAGCATTTGCAAGAACTCTTAATATGTGAAGAATGTCATGGGAGGGATCATCAGATCTTATTTTTTCTTTGGTTATATTAATCAGTCTTTCTCTTAATTGTACATTCATATGATTGAGATATAGTTTATAAAGAAATTATACTATATATACAGAGGTTGAGATATTAGGATATGGGGTGGAGAAGATCTATCAACGTGAACATTTTGAATTACTGTCTAAACTGACAGTAGAGAACTTCAAGAAGGCTATAAAACAGCTAAATGATATCTTATCTAAAGATCTGAATAGTGAAGTAAAGTATTTTATAGATTATAAATTTTAATATCCTTCTATGTTAGGAGGATTTGTTGTGAACATAATATTCTAAAGGGTGAAATTTGTATTAGTTGAACATGCTTCTATGGAGTTTAACAAAGTGAAGCTTTCGTATACAATACATAAATAACTTAAGTTCCCTCAAACTTAATGAGTGATATCAACAATTTCATTATTAAGAGATATCTTAGGACTGATGATAACCCCGGGGAAGGAGAGCTTGTCGAGGTAATTGAAGTTGACCTACCTGATCAATTTGATTTTAATGCCCTCGAAGAGTATTTAGAGTCGCGTGAGGGCTTTGAATTAACGAACTCTTATTATGTAGTTGAGAGAAGATACATACATGAAGAAAGAGGTGCTGGAGCATCTATTCAAGAAATAATACTCAACATTTGGGAGGGTATTCCTGATCTGGTGAAGGGAATCTTAATTGAAAAGCTTGTCGAGTTTGCGATTGCAGAACCTATCAAGGTTATTAAAAAGATAACTAGAAGGAAAACTCAAAAAGAAGAAGTGAACCGTATAAAGAAGGCATACGGTATTAAATGTGATATGGTTGAAACTATAGAAATTGAGAAGACAGATATAACCATAACGACATATAAAAAATATTAGTTTTAAATAGAGACGATTTCGAAGTATAATGGGTCAGATGAGTAACGTCTATCGAGACTAAGCAGATACAGTATATGGATACAACTTTAAAAACAACCTACGAGATATTGAATCGCTACTTAAACGAAGTATCTGAAAAGTATTCACAAACACAAACATCGGAATATGGATACCGGACACCATTCGAAAACTTTCTAAAAGAAATATTTAGCGAAATAAAAGTTACAAACATTGATCACGATGGAAAGGCTGTAGGTGGTAATAAGCCAGACTTTGTTTTATCAAAAGGAAGTGTTCCCCTACTTTATGTAGAAGTAAAAGATATTGGAGTATCACTTGATAAGATTGAGAAATCTGAACAACTTACGCGATATTATGGATATGACAATCTCATATTAACAGATTATTTAGAATTTAGATTCTACAGGAACGGAATTAAATACGTTGAGCCTATTTCTATTGCTTCATACGATAAAAAAGAAAGAACCCTATCATACAATCCAGAAAACTTTGAGCTATTAAGAAAAACATTAATCCAATTTACGGAATCTCATAAAGAAGCAATTAAATCTGGTTCTCATCTGGCTAAGATAATGGGTGGAAAAGCATATCGTATTAGAGAGAATGCAAGAGAGATGCTTAATAGTCCTGAAAAAGAGAAGCGAAGTATCTATAAAGTCTACGAGACCATGAAAAGACAACTCATACATGATATGTCAACCGATGATTTCGCAGACATGTATGCACAAACTCTAGTCTACGGCTTGTTTGTTGCAAGATTCCACGATACATCTCCTGATACTTTTACTAGGTCAGAAGCTAGGGATTTAGTTCCAGCTTCAAACCCACTACTAAGACATTTCTTCGACCATATAGCAGGAGCTGATTTTGATGACAGATTGGATAGTATCGTTGATGAGCTTTGTAGAGTATTTTCTCATTCAGATATCTCTAAACTCATCAGTAATTATTACGGCACGGAGAAAGGATCTAAAGACCCTGTAATACACTTCTATGAGGATTTTCTACAAGAGTATGATAGTAAGAAGAGAAAAGAATTTGGAGCTTACTATACCCCACTTCCAGTTGTTCAATTCATTGTAAAAAGTGTAGACCATATACTAGAACATGATTTTAAGCTCACAGGAGGACTTGCGAACAGCTCCAAGAATGAAAAAGGACATGTAGTTCAAGTATTAGACCCTGCTACAGGAACAGGAACTTTTTTAACGGAAGTTATCAAGATAATACACGAGAGAAGACAAAAACAAGCTGGAAATTGGGGAAGCTATGTATTACATGAAGTTCTTCCGAGGTTATTTGGATTTGAAATAATGATTGCTCCATATACCATTGCTCATCTGAAGATGAGTATGTTGTTAAAAGAAATGGGTTTCAAATACTTTAACAACAGAAGATTAGGAATCTACCTAACTAATTCTCTGGAAGAAGGAAACACAATTGGTGATATGTTCGAAGGCTTTGGTTTAGCTGATAGTATATCTCAAGAGTCTAAAGAAGCTTCTGAGATTAAAAAAGACAAACCCATAATGGTTATATTAGGAAACCCTCCATATAGTGTTAGTTCACAAAATAAAGGAGATTGGATTCAGAATTTAATTAAAGTATACAAACAAGATTTAAATGAGAAAAAAATAAATCTAGATGATGATTATATAAAGTTTATAAGGTTTGCAGAATCATTAGTTGAGAAGAATGGTAGTGGAATTGTGGCAATGATTACAAATAATTCATTTTTGGATGGTATCACCCATAGGCAAATGCGAAAGCACCTTTTAGAGACATTTGATAATATTTATATACTAGACTTGCATGGAAACTCAAAAAAGAAGGAAGTTGCACCAGATGGTTCAAGGGATGAGAATGTTTTTGATATCCAACAAGGTGTTTCTATTAACATTTTTGTTAAAGTTGGAAATGATAAAACAAACTTAGCAAGTGTTTATCATAAAGATCTATTTGGATTGAGAAAAAAGAAATTTGAGGGATTATCAAATGAATTTGATAAGATTGAGTATTCTAAGCTTGACTATACTAAACCAAATTTTTATTTTGTTAAAAAAGATTTTACGAATAAGTCAATTTACGATGAATATATTCCTATAGATGGTTTATTTATTCAATCTGTCTCTGGTGTTGAAACTGTTAGGGATTCGATAGCAATTCAATTTACAGATCAAGAAATCCGGAATGTTGTTGATGATTTTGCCGATCTGTCGGAAAACGAAATTGCCTTAAAATATAAAACGAAGGATTCACGAGATTGGAAAATCAACAGAGCAAAGGCAGACATCCTTCAAAATATCGGTGAATATACTAATTTTGTTGATATCTTATATAGACCCTTTGATATTCGTAAGACCTTCTATACCGGTAAACAGAATGGCTTTGTATGCAATGGCAGATATAACGTTATGAAGTATATGTTGAGAAATAATGTAGGTCTTATTGTGAAAAGAGGTTTTGACGAATCTCGAAGCTCCCCTTGTTTTATCTCTAATCGAATTGTCGACAGAAGATATTGGTCTCGGCCAGGTATGCAAGGTGCAGAGCAAATATTTCCACTCTATACTTTTACCGAGGGTGAAGATGTGAGGAAAGCTAACTTAAACGAAGGTATCATTGAAAAGATAGAGTCTCACATTGGCAAAATAACTCCAGAAGAGATTCTTAGGTATACTTACGCTGTTCTTAATAGTTCAAAATATAGAGAGAAATTTCAAGAATTTTTAAAAATTGATTATCCTAGAATTCCATATCCTAAAGACCGGGAGACATTTGATAAATTGACTAAATTAGGAAATGAACTTATCAAATATCATCTACTCGAACACAAGAATATAGACCCATACGAGGTATCATACCTAGGAGAAGGAAATAATGTTGTTGAAAGGACAAAGTTTGAGGATGGAAAGATATATGTCAACTCTACTCAATGTTTCGGAAATGTATCCGAAGTAGCTTGGAATTTCTATATAGGTGGATATCAACCAGCTCAGAAATGGTTGATGGATAGGAAAGGGAGAGAATTAAGTCCTGATGATATTGAACACTATTCCATGATAACAATAGTTCTTAGAGAAACTGATAAAATAATCAAAGAAATTGACACTGTGGCTTTCTAATTAACGTAATGGATGACTAAATTAATGTAATAAAAGGCCATGAATAGACTGGAAGTGGATAGAAGGTTTTCTAATTGCAAAGCATACAACCTTTTAGAGAGTGACCTTTTAAAAACTTTTGATTATATAGAACCTGTTGATCAAAACAAGCAAACCTACTCTCATCGTTTTTATGAAATAATTCTCAGATGTGGGACTGAATTTGAAAATGTTTCTCGCCAGATATTAAAGAAGAATAATTCAACTGATGAAGAGATAAAGAATTCCAATATTGAAACTTATTTTAAATCAGCAAATAAACTCGAGCTTTATGATTATTGTTTTTATTCTCCCCTTTTAGCTGATTGGAAAATAGAAGGACAATATGGTGCGAATTTATCTCCTTATATGACATGGCAGAGCTGTTCAGGATATTCTGATGTTTGGAAGTTCTGCGATAATGGAGAATGGTTAGACTGGTATTATGTATATAATCAAGTAAAACATAATAGAGACTCTAAATTTTATTGGGCGAACCTGGAAAATGCAGTGTTCTCTGTTGCTGCGCTTGGAATATTGCTATGTTCTCAATATGGACTTAATGCATTTGATCCCTATAAAAATATCACTTTTTATCATGAAGACGATGATAAGAATCTTAGTATTCCGAATACATTTTGGCAAATTCGTGCTCCTGAATCTATGCCAAAATTATGGCCAGAAAATTCAGAATAAAATTAACATAATAATTAAGCATTGGAACATAATAAACTAAGTGTTACAGAAGATCCGGAAAAAATATTAGAAATATGGGATAAGATACAATCTACTGTATCGCAGTTTGCAACAGAGGATCCATTAAATTCAGGAGTTAGCATTCATGAAAAACTAAACATTAACAAGTTTGTTCGTAATCAAGCCTCTCTACAAAGAATTATTTATTTACGTGATCGAATAAAAGATTTGAATTTTTCAGTTAAACATATAAATGGCGAACTACCCCTTTCTAATGAGATGTATAGCAAAGACTTCGTCAAAGGTTTCCTTTTGTTAGATCTGATCAACCACATTTACACAATAAAATATAGTATGTTAAATTTTATTGCTTATTTCTTTGATTTGGGTGTCAAAGATGAAGAAATTCAGGTTGAAGAGATTATTAACGAGCTAGCGCTAAGAGATACAACAATTGCAGAATACTTGAAGCTTTTTCTGTTAACTGAGAATCAACAGCAAATACAAATTTTGTTGAACAGGTTTCAAAAAGGGTATTTAAACATGACAAAAGCGCAAACATCTATAGAAGAAGATGGAACGAAAAAGATTAGTATTATACCAAGAGACAATTCACCTATTCCTGAACTTTTCAAAGCTGTTAACATATTTTTAGGTGAATTCTATATATTTTCAGAAAGGTTGTTAAAATTATTGGAAGAAAGGTATTCATACAAAGGTGGATTTATCTCTATAAAAGATACTTTTTTAAAGTCTGATTTGTCAACTGGATTGCTAATAAATATAAAGGATAGAGGTCTTGATTCGAAAAGTAAAATATTGCTATATAAACTTTACAACTTTGAGATCGATGGCTTTCCTTATATCTCCGCATCTCGATTTAGGATTGTTAAGAATCTCACTTATGATCAAGATATGAGATTTTTTTATAAACCGACTAAGACCTCTAAGAGATCTGTAGATATCTCCCTTGGGATTCCAGCTGAGATTAAAGAGGAAATATTTCCTCCATCGGAGGGGAGAATGATTTGGACACATACATTAGAATTAAATTCCCAAAAAGTTGAACAACCGTTAGAATTTCTTGAAGAGATATCTTTGATTTTATCGTTATTTAATAGAAACGCGATTTTTTCAGAGAGGAATTACATTTATAATAGTCATAAAGGAAGATCCTATAATTCGTTGTATAGTTTTGAGTATGCAAAATATCTAAATCCATCAATAACAAATCTTCATAGAAAAGGTAAGAACTTCAGGCTTTTCATAAAAGGCTTGTTGAGGGATTACCGTGATTCTAAGCAACCCCATTCTTTAGCATCCTCCTACGTAGAGCTGTGGGGAATTATAGATAAACTCGGAGCATATTTTACTCCTTCTAGGAGAAAAGGCGAAGGAGACCTAGAGTTTAAAAAGATAATTGAGATAATCAACAAAGTTCCTGAATTTAAAAATTCAAATATGCGTAATGCTTTAGAATACGAACATTCAATAAATTATCAAAATAAAGAGCTCTTTAAAAATCATTCTAAAATAATTAAGTCTTTAGGCTTAAATTTTCAGAATTTTAATAAAAGATATAGCAAAGCTTATTCATATCGCTCAAAGATTATACACAACGGAGCGGATCATTTAGAAGTAGGTTTTAATAACGAGTTAATACCATATTATTTCTTTGTCAGTAATTTAGTATTTTCTATGCTATTAGAATTGTTGTCTGTTTGTCCTCAAGACACAACTAAGTTAGTATCAAGTGAAATTAAAGGGTTTGTTGAAGATACTCTTTATTATGATAAAAAACAAAAAAAGTTAAAAGAAAGTAATGAGAATTTCGAAAAAATGCTTCTTGATTTCAGTGGTCAAAGAAAGGCAAAAAAGAACATTGTATATAGATTCTAATTATGCATTTGTAAAATTATCAAACTCATAATAATATTATCTTAGTTACCTAAACCTATTTATTAGGCATGGTAAAGAAAATTAAATCCAGGTCAGTGTTATAGGCGGTCTTCCGTCTTGCAATCACTGACCTGGTTACTAGGGGAAACCCTAGTAGGTAGAGTAGCGATACCTACCTGTGAGCGGGAGACCACTTGTCTCAAATACTCACAAACAATTTATATATAACTTGGTCAGAAGTTTATATGTCAGACGATAAAGAGGCTTACACACAAGCAATAGTAGATTCTTTTCAGGTATTCAAAATTTTTAATGAGATAGATAGGGTATACTTCCAAAAAGACAAATCCGTTTTGCAACTAATGCTTAATAAAAATGAGGATAAATCCGAAGATTGTTTGAATGATCTTTTGGTATGTAAACAAAGCTTAGAGAAAATACAATCTCGAAAAGATTTCCCAGAGGATGTTCTCTTAAAACAATACTTAGACTTGTTTGAGAAAAATATACAAGTGTTAACTGCACTAATTACAGTCCTCAAGGAGGCTAAAGATAAAAAAGAAGAAATATCTTTTATTGAATATAAAATGATGATTGATTCCTACAGAGAATTAAAAAAGCAGTTAGATTCTAGGCTTGAAGTAAGAATTGGATATGGAGTAGAAGAAGGTCAAAGGAGAGGATTATTTAAGGAGTAAAGCTTCTGTATAGAATCACAGATCATTTATAATCATATGATTATGAGAGCATATATAGATATTGATAATGTCATATTAATAAAAGATGGTAAACAAATGCCATACCTAAAAGAATTTCTAGATATACTATCTACGATATTTGATGGAAATGTATTTATATTATCTACCCTTTGTAGAAGTGGTGATACGTCTTTACTAATTGAACACTTTGATAGAGTCTTGGAGAGAGATATATTCTATAGATTAAAGTTTATGAAGGTTGTAAATTGGGAAGACCTGAGAACAGATGCTATCGATTTTAGACACAAAGTTTACTGGTTTACTAATAGAATCTCTGGTGATGAAGAAAAAATACTATGTCAAAAGGATAAACTAGATTGCTGGAGAAAGGTTGATAATAACCTTAAGGAAATTGTAGAAAACTTAGAGAAAGAATTTCCCCAATATCACAGGAATAGAGGTAAATATTTTAAAGTAATTCAAGGAGCATTATATTAGGAAGTGAGTGATACCTTCATAACTGAAAAGATCTATCTTAAATCATGGTGGGATATTCCTGTCTCATATCACCCTACTTCAACAAACAAAGTAATTATTAATATTCCTGGAGCAGGTGGAACTTCTGAAGGATATGAGAATAAATACTTGAATTTAGCTAATTATCTTCAAAAAAGGAATATCGCTTCATTTGTAAGAATACCTAATGAAAGACCTCAGGATTACAACGAAACTGCAAGGACGGTGATTAACTACACTTTAGAAAAAACGTTGGAATTCGTTGTATCTGAAACCCCTGAAATATTTTTAATGGGATTCTCAGCTGGAGGTGCTTCAGCATTACTTACAGCTTGGGAATTTCCAGAAGTAACCAAAGTCTTAGTTATTAATCCATTTATAAATCTCCCTAACTTGAGGGAAGATATTCAGAAGTATTTACCACGATATAAGGGAGATCTATTCATTGTGATAGGCTCAGAAGACTCTGTAATAGCCCCTGACACCCTTGAATTCCTTAAAGGATATACAAGTAGCGCAAGGACTGTTCAAACACATATTATAGAGGGATGTGATCACCAGTTGAAAGGTGAATCTAATTCTAAGATACTCTCACAGTTACCTGAATATTATTTTACAAATAAATATAAGTTTGAAGTATTTCCTGATGCAGAAAAGGGTATAGATTTAATAAATAATTACTAAAACGTTGCAATTTTAATGTCTTTAATAAAAATCCATTATTGCTACCCTACTACATCTTTTTTCAACAAAACATGGTAATACATGGTATGAAAACAAAATTTCAATATTTAGTGTGTCGGAAATTGATACAAAGTAGATGATTAGTTACATCGGGGTATGGATGACCATGTTGGAATATATTGGAAGATAGACTTAGTTTTAGGGGGGATATCCTTCCAGACTAATCCTTTACTTTATAATTTTCTTTTAAATATTCTTCATTCTCCTGATCAATATAGGAAGTGTTTAGTGGAAAATGGTTTGAAAGTTGAGGGTTATTAATATTAAATAGTAGTAACATGAAGATATACATAGATGTTGAGGGAGTGATCCTCACAAAGGATAGAAAATAGATGGATGGTTTAAGAGTATTTCTTAAGACACTCTACTTTCTTTTCCCTGGTGATACTTATTGGTTAACTACTAGTAGCATTTACATAAGCGTTTCAAAACTTCCCTTGTTACTAAAAAACTATGGAAAACTTGGTAAAAATCTTGGTATTATTTTTGCTTATCCTTTTTTTCTTCTTCGTATTTCTTAGGAAATAAGTATTTTCGAACGTAATCTGCGAGTTCATCAAATAACTCTTTTGAATAAACATTATTCTTTTCTTTATTTTTTAGATCAGGATGCTCTTGCAATGTTAGCATTGTGTTCTGGACATCTTTATTTTTTGTTAAACCCTTACCATCGTGATCTTTCAATTCCTGATCTCGGATTTCTAGTAATTCACAAAATTCTTTTTCTCCAACTGTGATAATTCTTTCAAATTCATCTTTTGTGATAACAATGGGATAGCTGATATTTTCATTCTTCGGGGTATAGCTTGGAAATTGATCTTCATAGTATTTGAAGTAAATAAAATTTTCAGGAACAAGTTCATCGGTCATTATAACTCTGTATATCTTTTTCCCTTTTTCTTCTAGTTTGAGATTCTCTATTGTGCTATCTATTTGGATTAGGCCATGCTTATCTCCAAAAACTTTCTCTGTATCCTTCTTGAAACTCTCAAGCTTTCCAGATTGAGTATCCAAACTGTATATAAAATGCTTCGTTTCAATTACAATGATTGCACTATCTGTTTCTATTAAAAAGTCTGCAATTTGTCCTGTTGATTCTTCTTCATCTAGTTCTGTGACATTGGTTGTTAAATTTGTCTGAATTTGTTTTAAAACATAATCTTGCCACATATTCCCAAAAGCACTTGATAGCTGCCTTCTTTTCTTTTCATCTTTTTGAGCTAAATAATGATTTTCTAGTATCCAGTATGGATCTTCAAGAATTTTCTTTGCTAAGAGAGATTTGTCTAAGATTATACTGTTCTTGTCGTCTATTAAACACAATGGTTTTTGTATAATAGGTAGATAATCTGCTTTCATTAGAGATTGTAGTGTTTCTTCTTTCGGATTCCAGAATGGTGATTTCTTATAATCTTCAATGCTCGAAGAAAATCTCCCTTCTAAATATTTCACTTCTTTTTCTAACGTTGTATTTGAAAAGTATTTTAATAGATCTAGAGGTTTGAATTCTTTCTCATTTACTATTTGATATGCGAGAGCAAAGCAAAGTGTAAAGTAATCTTTTAGCTTTAAACCTGTGAGTTTTTCAAAATCTTCTTCAAGAACTGCAAGATCTTTATCTCCAGAGTGATCTTCCCAGTATCGAACAAAATTATAATACTGTCTAGCTAAAGAATGTGTTGTGAATCTATTGGAAGGATCAAGAATTGCAGAAATGAAGAAGACTGGTAGGAGATCACCTGTTAAATTGTTTAATAGGTCATCAGGTCTTTCCTCATTCTTTACTCGAGCGTCTTCATCTGAAAGATAGTTGATACTTAATAAAAACTTCCCTATTTTTGATTTGTTTTCCTCGGTTACTTTTTCATCACCATTTGCATATTTGAAGACAATCTTCATTGCAGTAAATAATTGCTGTTTGTGTATTAAGAAGTCTTTTTCAAGGTCGATAATCTTTTCAAGTCTTTTTCTCTCTTTTCTGTTTAGATAAGGAAGTATATATTGGGCATTTAATGCCATCTTGTTTTTATTTATCTCATCGACAAGTTCAGAGAATATTCTTATCAATTCTCTTTTATCTAAATCCTTTATTAAATCAATAAGGGTTTCCTTTTCTCTTTTTATTTCTCCATAAAGTTCATCCGCTGAAGCCCAAAAAGGCTGGAGAGATTCCATATCATCCTTCATGTTTTAATTATAGATCTGAATATTATGAGTTGCAAAATGGATAGGATTCTTTCATAATGTAATAACTACCACTGGGAATGGTAGTGAGATGATTGAGAAAAACACAAAAAAGGATGGAAAGTTACTTGTAACTTTCTACTTTTTTGACAAGAATAAAACCAATTACAATTGAAAATCCGATTAAAAACATTCCCATTCTCATAGAGTCTGTTAATGCTGAAATTGCGAAATCTTCTGGAAAGAAGGTTAAAAAAGCTAAACGTAAAAATATTATGTAAAAGATACCGAAGGATACTATATAATGTAGTTGATGAAGGAATCTGCGGACAAACTTACAGAAGTTCAATCTAGAGAATTACTGCGCTCTTACGCTCAAGTTTACAACTCTAAAAAGAAAAAGACTAAAGATGAAAGAGATTTAATAGATAAGAAAGCTCTCTATGTTATTTATGCTCGTAAATCTACCGAAGATGAAAAGAGACAAGTTCAATCTATTGATGATCAGATAGATATTTGTAAGAAATTTGCTAAGGATAATAATCTAGAAGTTGTTGAGATTATTAGAGAAGAAAAAAGTGCTATGACAGCTGGTAAGCGACTTGAATTTCAAAGAATGCTTGATACCTTGAACTCAGGGAATTCATATAATTCCATTCTTGCATGGCATCCAGACCGATTAGCAAGGAACATGAAAGAGTCAGGTGAGATTATGGACATGTTGGACAACGACCATATTATTGACCTCAAATTCCCCTCTTACACTTTCAATAATGATGCGGCGGGTAAAATGACATTAAGTATCCTTTTTGCAATGGCTAAGGAATTCTCGGATAAACTTTCTGAAGATACAAAAAGAGGAAATAAGAAGAAAGTTAGTGAGGGTAAATACATGGGATCCAGTAAAAAAGGATATCTTCCCAATAAAGCTGATTTCTTTAGACCCGATAAAAACACTTACGATAGTTATACTTATGCTTGGGAACAATATAAAGAAGGAAAATCCCAGAAAGAGATTGTTGCTGAATTAGAAAATGAAGGATTAGAGTTAAATACGGGTAAGCTTTCTGGCTTCTTTAAGGATCCATTTTCTGCGGGCTTTTATTGTTATGGTGATCAAGTTATTGATTTATTATCTGTTGATCCTGATTTTAAACCTATGGTTTCGGCTTCTGATTTCATCGCAATTCAAAAGAGAGGAACAATATATCCAAGAGGTTGGAAAATGAATAATAACTTCAGACCTTTTAAGGATTTTGTAATGTGCAGTGATTGTGGTTCTATTATGATTCCAGGTGTCAGTGCAGGAAAGTCTGATAGATATTTGAATGTTACTTGTGGGAATAATAAGTGTAAAGAAACTAGAAGGACAAAAAAGATTAAACCGATTGCTAATACAATTAGAGGTAAGATAATTCTAGATTTTGTAACTGATTTTATAAGTAAGAATTTGAATGTTACAAGGCCTAGTTATGATAAAACTAAGATGATTTACTTTGAAGAGGTAAATTCTTTAACAAAAGAAAGAAATGAGGAAATTAGGAAATTGAATATAAGAATTACTAGTCTTGAGAAGAAGAGGAATCTATATAGTGAGAAAATATTGAAAACCACAGATGAAGTGGTTAATAATCAGCTTTCAAAAGAAATGAAGATTATTATTCACCAAATAAGAGATCTAGAGGTAGAAAGAGAGGGTCTAGAAGTTCAGAATAAGGAAGCTGAATATCATGCAAATGTTGAATTCCCTGATTATGATTTATTTGTGAACTTCTTTAAAAACATAGTTGCTACAATAGAAAATACTGAAAATGCCTATCTAATTGATCAGTTGGTCAAATTAGTGTTTGTGAACATTTCTGTAGGTGATAAAAAGGTGCTTCACTATGAGCTTCGTGAACCTTTTAACGCATTAGAATCTATGAAAATATTATCTGGGGTCGGTTATATGACGTTATTATGAACCTTGACTCTGAACAAGTTATTCTAATTGATAGAGTTGTTTCAATTTTGAATTTTGGTTTTAATATTGCTTGATTATTCTTCCTGTTTGAGTCTAATAATTTCTTTGTATCTTCTGATAATATCAGAAATATCTTCTAAAGCACTTCGTTTCGACGCATATACAAACTGTCTACAAGTATCTGCTACATAGAGATTCAATCTCAAAACTAAATCATTATCTGTTTCTGTTAAAGTTTTTCTATGAAGTTTTTTTCCTTCAACAAATCTAGGCATTTTACTAACAATATGTATCTTCGGTGATAATGCGAAATGATAAGTGTAATCCATAAAAGCACCAGTATAGAAGTTTTTTCTTTCTAACCTCTCAGGGCTCAAAGGATTATCAGAAGTAACAAATGGATAACTAGACTTATTTCTATAAACCAGCCATTCTTGCCCAAAAAGCATATTTGAAAAACCTCGTAACTCGTTCATCATTTCCAAATGAAGAAGGTTGTTAAACTTTAGGTCGTCAACCTCACCATTTAGGAGTTTGTTTAATTCTGCCTTTGTTAGGCTAACTTCATATCGATTCTTAAAATAATCTTCAACTGTATCTTTCGGAATTTTTGAAAACATTTGAAGAAGTTGTTTTATACCTGATAATCTCATTTCGTTTAGCTTCCTACGGAAGACAGGACCTCTTAAATATAACATTGCCATTAACATTGCAACATCATATTTGTCTTCATCAGGGACAGCATCATTACAGGATAGAGAGTCTATTATCTCAGGGAGTTTTTTTGATAAGTGTTTCTCTAGGTTACCTAACCATTCTTCTACCAATTGACTGACTTCATCTTCTACACCTGTTTCTAAAGCATAGAAAAATTTGTCAAAGCAAATACCCTTCTTACCCTTGGGCTTAATTATTACGTTTGCTTTAATATCTAGCCTCTGAATCAGATGATTCTTATCTTCAAACTGTTTTAGGTAAAATTGCGGAATATAGTGTTGTTTCTCTATAATTTGTTTCTTTTTCAATACTTCTTCACTCATATGTTGATTATACTGTAAACAAACTGTAACCGTTAAGCCATTTTTGTTATAATTGGTTATAAATTTAGCATTGCTCTTATGGCAAAGAAGAATAACACTACAGTTACAGTCTCTTTGATTATTGGAGTGTCCCTAGTTTTGGTAGCAGTTATTATTGGGTTTGTATGGCAAAAAAATAGCAAAGATATTTCTGATAGGCAGATAAGAGAATTGGAATTACAAAACCAACAGGAACAGTTAATTCTGGACCAAATGGTAGAGTTAGAATCTCAAAACGAGGCAAAAAGAAAAAAATATATGGAATGTGTTTCAGAAGGTCTAGGTCTTCCTAATATGAGAACAGAGGACATAGAGACGTTAAGAACTCTTTGTCGTGATTCCACTGGATTTAAAGAGTAGAGAGTTATCTCACCTATTTTTAATCATTTCCCAACTGTTTTTATTGGGTTAATTTTATGAATTCAATTTTGGTCTTGTGAAAACCATCTCGTGAGTCAATTTTCTTATTAGACAGGACTTTCTTCCTTATCTTTTTATTGAAAATTTTTGTTATTTGTAGATATAGGGTATCCAGGGAGGGGGTGTTGTTTACATATATAGATATCCGAGAATAAAAGTTGTCTTAAGAAGATTTCTTTAAGCAGTGCTATAATACTATTAAAACAACTATTAAATAACGATGTATTGAAGATGAATTACGAGGAAAAGAAAATACAGTTTGCTATTGCAATTATAGATGCTACAAAGCTCGTTCTTTCCGATGAAAATCCTACATTAGATTTTGGATGTGAACATATCAAAGATATTAAATATGATGAGGCACTTTCTATCCTATACCAATTTGAAAGGGATGGTAAATTAGAAATACTTGAAATTTTTAATCCCTTTGAAGGTTATTTCCCACCCCCTATTCCTGCTCGGTATAATATAAAGGTAAAAGACAAAGATTATTTTTTAAAATTGATAGCTCAAGCTACTTCGGAACTTAATGTGGTCGACTCTATCCAGAATACAATTGAAAACAATCACTTTTTTGTTGAGTATAAATCAGATAGGAATATTAGATTAAACGGAAAGATATTACTCTCTAAGCCGCAATTCGGTCGTGATAATGAAAGTATATTCAAATGGTTATATGATAACCCAAATACAATATATAAAAAGGAAGAACTTGAAAAACAATTAGGAATTGTGATTAGTGATAAATTCCAAAAGATTACAGATAGATGGGGTTTCAGAGCTGGTCTGAAGGATACTTTTTTTGATATCCACGAAGATAGCATTAATCCAGAAAAGAGCACTATCAAATTCAAAAACCCTGTAACATTGTAACAGTTCCAAACTATCCCATTAAATCCCATTTTATCCCTGTTTTACGACAGGGTTATAGCTGTCATCATAGAATCTACTTGATGATGGAAAATATCAAAAAAGAACAAAAGTATAAGAAATGGAAGAAACTGATAGAAAATAAGTCAACTATTAAAACATCTCCAGAACAATCTTTCGAAATAGAGAAGCTAATTAACTTTGTTGTTCTTTTAGATGAAATAGAACAGGAGAATATTAAATTAAAGCTATAGGTAAATGAAAATAAGTGAAATAAGTATTGATTTGGTAAAGCCAAAAGAGGGATTAGTAGCGTTTGCAAGTTTGGTAATTGGAGATGCAATCTATCTTGGGAATATTGGTGTTATAAAGCGATTAGAAGAAGAATCATATCGACTTGTATATCCAACAAGGAAGGTTGGAGAGAAGAATTTCAATATCTACTACCCTATCAACAAAGAATCAGGGCAAGCGATAGAGAAAGCAGTAAATAAAAGATTAAAAGAAGTATTGAAAAAGAATGATAGACACAATAACTCTATCCATACCAGCAACAAAGATGGATATAGGCAATTTAGAACAATTTAATCCCTCTGCTATGAATGTTTTTACAACAGACAGAGGTTATAGATTTTATACTCGAAATCCGAGTGAGATAGAAAGAAAACTAGGTATATATGTGCCTATTTACACTCTCTACAGAAGGTATCGTAATGAATTAGATATTAGCTTAAATATTCAATTCTCAATACCTAAACTACTCTACAAGAACAATTTTCAAGAGGTGTGTGAATATGATTTTGAATCAATCATTGATGAACTTGAATTAAAACTTAAGATGCATCAATTTCATATCTCTAGAGGGCGTCTAATCGATTCTAAGGTTGTTGGTATACACTTCTCTAAGAATATACTGCTATCTGATGGCTTGAACTGTCCTATGGTATTAAATCAGCTTAAGAAAGCTTTGGATACCAATCTAAAGCAGGATTTCTCAGAGAACCAATTCAAAAATGGTGGTCAAATAATACATATACATAATAAGGATAGTGAATTTGCTATTTATGACAAAGTAAGGGAATTAGAGCAAGGTAAAATAAGCGAAGATAGGAGTATAGATAAACAAGTATATACACAACTTAATCTCCTTGATGAGTTACCTAATAATAACTATCTGCGTTTTGAGTTTAGAATGACTGGGCAGAAAGCAATAAAAAGAAAGATTCAGAGCTACGCTCCTGAGTATTCTGAAACACCACTTACCTTCAAAGAGCTATTCAGTAGGAAGCTATCACAAGCAATGTTATCGAGTTTTTGGAATAAAGAGATAAAAAATAAATATGTAAGTATCACTTGGAAGCCTGAGGATTTTTACGAGAAGATGATATCTATTAAAAATCTAAACCCACAACTATCAGAGAGACAGTTAATAAATACATCTTTTATGCAAGGGATTATATCTACTAGAGGGATTCAAGCATTAAGAAGCACAATGGGTTGGTATGGAAAGGACAGTTACAAATGGAGCAATTACAAAAAACTCCTTAAGAATCTAAAGGTTGAGGATAACAGGGCATATATTATCAATGATATTGATGAGCAATTATCCAAATTTAACCTATTTGTTACTATACCTAGAGAATTAACAGGAGTAGTTCATAAATAATTTTCCATATCTCTTGAATATTTATATAAAATGTTAAATAATGATAAAGATGAATAACCAAGAAAAAACTGCCACACAATTCTACACAATAGATGAAATCGCTGAATTATTAAAAATATCCTATTTGACTGTATTTAGATGGGTAAAAGCAGGTAAGCTAACTGCTTATAAAGTCGGTAAACAATACAGAATAGATGTCCAAGACCTAAATAATTTTTTGGAAAAAAGTAAAAAATATGGCAACTCTACAATTTAAGGGTAAAAACATAATATGGAATCATCATATGTCAGTTCCATACCATACTTTAGATTTAGATGAAAAACTCTCATATAAACAGGATAAAGCAGATGGAAACTTGATTATTGAAGGTGATAATTTGCCCGCGTTGAAGAGCTTGTTACCACAATACACAGGGAAAGTTGATTGTATCTATATAGACCCGCCTTACAACACAGGAAATGAGGGCTGGGTTTACAACGACAATGTAAACAGCCCTTTGGTAAAGGAATGGATAGGTAAAGAAGTAGGTTCTGATGATTTAACAAGACACGATAAATGGTTATCTATGATGACTCCAAGATTAAAACTTATGAGGGAGTTGCTCTCTGAAAGTGGGGTGATTTTTATTAGTCTCGACGATAACGAAATACACCGCCTTCGAGACATTATGGATGAAATTTTTACTGATGAAAATTTTAAGGCAACCTTTCTATGGAAGAAGAAAGGAACAACATCCAATGTAACAGGTGCAGAGGTTAGCTCTCTTACGGAGTATATTTTATGCTATTCCAAAACTACAAAAGCAAAGTTGAACCCAAGGGTAAGAAGTTCTGAAACAAGGGAATATCCATACGATGATGAAGAGGGTAATTATAGATTAAGTGTTATAGAGAAGAAAAACACTGGAAGCTATAAAAGGGACTCTATGCAATTCGAGATACTGGGACAAAAGCCACGCAGAGGGAAAAGATGGCAAATAGGCAAAGATAAAGCTTTAGCCCTTGAAGAGAAGGGTCGTTTTGTAAAAGGTGACGATGGAATTGTTCGATTAAAAATATACGATTTCGAAGAAGAAGACAGCCTTTCTGCTCAACCCAATTTGCTCGATTTATATGGAACAACAGATTCAGCAAGCCGTGATTTACGAGAGTTACTTGGCGAGGAAAGTCTGTTTGAGAACCCAAAACCAGTTACTTTACTTAAACATTTAATTAGTTTATCGCCAAATAAAGATGGCATTATTCTAGATGCTTTTGCAGGTTCAGGAACTACAGCACAAGCAGTTTTAGAGTTAAATGAAGAAGACGAAGGTAATAGAAAATTTATCCTTATTCAAATGCCTGAAAACAGTGAAAAGGAGCCAAAGAAGAATATTGCAAGAGATATTACAAGAGAGAGAGTTGTAAAAGTAATTGAGAAGAAATTAACAAATAAAGATATTGGTTTTGAATATAGAAGAGTTGGACAACCAATAGATGCTGAAACGATACTATCAGGACAATTGCCTACATATAAACAATTAGCGAAATATGTGTATTACCTTGCAACAGGACAATCACCAAAAGACAAAGATATAGATGAAAAGAAATATCTAGCAGGAAAAGTAGACCACACAGAAGTATACCTACTCTACACTCCTGATATGGAAGAACTTAAGAAGATGGCTATAACCTTTGAATGGGCTAAAGAAATTTCCGAAGGGAATGAGACTAAAAAGATTGTATATGCACCTGCTTGTTTTATGGATGATGAATACTTGGAGCAATTCAATATCAAGTTCGTAAGTATTCCGTATAACCTATTTGAAAGAGAAAAATAGCGATGATATTCAAGCCATATCAAACAAAAGTAGCTAAAAAGCTCAAAGATTACCTAGAAACAGCATCTGAAGTAAGAAGCTTGTTGAAGGATGTTGACCCAGACGCTTGGGTTCAACTAGCATTCAATAAGGTAGGACTCTCTAGAGTCCCAGATATGGATAGAAATGGTCTAAATGAGTTCTACCCTCGACTGTGTATTAAAGTTCCTACAGGGGGCGGTAAAACGCTCTTGGCAGTAGATACAATAAGACAGTATCAAGACATATTTGCTAAAAGAAAAACAGGACTTGTTGTATGGATAGTTCCATCTGAAATTATCTACTCTCAAACAGTAGAAAGGTTAAGAGATAAAGCAGACCCATATAGACAACTACTAGACCAAGCAAGTGCAGGACATACTCTTATTGTAGAAAAGAATCAGGAATTAAGAGCGGAAGATGTAGAAGAAAACCTTGTAGTTCTTATGCTTATGATTCAATCAGTAAATAGAACTACAAAAGAAAGCCTCAAAGTGTTTATGGATAGTGGCTCATACAACTCTTTCTTTCCACAAGATAACAGATATGACTTACATCACGAGCTATTAGAAAAAGTTCCTAATCTTGATGTCTTTCAAGGTGTTAATTCTTTTATGCCACAGGTTAAAACAAGTTTAGGAAATGTCTTAAGGTTGACAAGACCTCTTATTATCATTGATGAAATACACAAAGTATTCTCACCAAAGGCAATTGAAACTGTTAATGGATTAAATCCTTCTATGGTTGTAGGTTTTTCAGCAACTCCAAAGGCAGGAATGAATGTATTGGTTTCTGTAACAGGACAAGAGCTAAAAGATGCAGAAATGGTTAAGCTGGATATGAACATAATTGCTCCAACTAGCAATGAAGATTGGCAAACAATGACGAAAGAGATTAAGGATTATAGAGAGAAGATAGAGAAAGTAGCTAAAGATTATGACAGTAACACAGGACAATACATAAGACCAATAGCCTTGATACAAGTAGAAAGAACTGGTAAAGAGCAGAGAGGAAAAGGTTTTGTGCATAGTGAAGATATTAAAGAATATCTAAAGGACATAGGTGTTCCCGATGAAGAAATCGCTATAAAAACAAGTAGTGTAAATGATATTGAAAATATAGACCTTCTTTCGAGAGAATGCCCTATCAGATACATAATAACTAAAGATGCTCTAAAAGAAGGTTGGGATTGTCCGTTTGCATATATTTTGGGAATTATCCCTAATGTAAATTCAAATACAAGCGTAACCCAGTTAGTAGGAAGAGTCTTAAGACAACCATTTGGCAAGAAGACTGGAACTCCAATCCTAGACGAGAGCTATATTTATTACTGTAACGGACATACTCAAAATATTCTAACTACAATCAAGAATGGATTTAAGAACGAAGGACTTGATGATTTAGCCAAATACAGTATCAATACAGAAACTGAAACAAGTGAATCAGTAACAAAGGTCGTGAAGATTAAGAGAGAGCTAAAAGAGAAGTATCCTGAAAGTTTGTATCTTCCTTTATGGCTAATAAAAGAGAAGAATGGTTTATACAGAGAGTTTAACTATAGTGTAGATATAAAGCCAAAGATTGATTATGAAGGAGTTGATTTGGAAACTATAACAGATGGTATTATTCCTTTAATTGGCAATGAGACATTTGAAACAACACTTATTAAGGTTGGTATGGATGAAGGAGCTATCACAGAGAGTATGAGCAGTGAAGTAAGGTTTAGTGATGTTCATTTCGATACAGAATACTTAACAAGAAGATTAAATGACTATATAGAAAATGCCTTTGTATCTAGATATATTTCAGAAAAGTTGTTTAAGTTACTTATCAAGAAAGTAAAAGACGAAAAAGATTTAGGTAAATATAATGGTTTTATCATTTCTGAAATTATCAAAGCATTTGAAAATATCAAAAGAGTCCAAGAAAAAGAGATATTTAATAGGATGGTTGATGACAAAACACTTGTAATAGCAGTTAGCGACAAGGAAATTGGTTTCAGATTACCAGAGCAAGATAAAATCAAAGATTATCCGCACAACCCATACAAGTATTACCTATATGAAGACTTTGATATTACAAGCATAAACGGATTAGAGCTTGATGTCGCGAAGCATTTAGAAAGACAAAAAAACACCATTTGGTGGGTTAGAAATAGAGCAAGTAAGGGCTGGTATGCAATTCAAGGATGGCAAAAAGATAAGGTTAGACCTGACTTTGTGGTAGCAAAGAAGGATGAGGATGGAAAACTTGATTTTGTCTATATTGTTGAAAGCAAAGGTGAGCATTTAGAAGGCAACAAAGACACATTGTATAAAGGAGACTTATTCAATTTTATCAATGAAATGTCCATAGAAAGATTAGAAGCTGAAGGTGTAGTGAAGGCAAAGCTGAATGATAAATTCTATTACGAATTAGTCAAGCAAGATAATTATGAAAATAGAATAAGTTTTAGAATGAATTACACTGATGAAAGCAATAATCATAGCTAGAGTGTCTTCTAGAGACCAAGAAGATGGTTTATCCCTAGAAGCACAACTCCGAAGGTTAGATAATTATATCAAAGATAAGAACTTTGAGTTACTCCACGAGCCTTATCAAATAGTAGAAAGCTCTACTAGAGGCGAAAGAAAGAAATTCCTAAAGATTGTAGATGACGCTATCGAACAGACAGGAAAAGAGCCGTTAGCAATAATTACAGATAGAGTTGATAGATTCCAAAGAGGTTTCAAGGAACAAGTGTATCTTGATGAGAATATTCGAGATGGTAAAGTCATTTTACACTTCGTTTCTGAAAATTTAGTAATAGACAGTAAATCCAAAACAGATAGTTGGATAAGATACGATATGTCTATTATGGGCGCAAAAATGTATTGTATGTATGTTAGCGACAATACTAGGAAGGCTCTAGAAGAAAACCTAGCACAAGGCAGACCTATTGGGAAACTTCCTGTTGGGTATCTTAACCAAAGAGTTAATATAAGCGGTAAGGAACGCTCTAAAGGGGTTTTAGACATAGAGAAAGCTCCACTTGTAAAAGAAGCCTTTGAACTATATTCAACAGGCACATACTCTTTCAAAAAACTTGCAAAGCTAATGCGAGAAAAAGGATTAACCACAAAAGGTAAAGGTGGAATTGAGAGACCTATTTCAACATCTCATATTGAAAGAATGCTCAAAGACCCTATCTACTATGGAATATACAGGATAAAAGAGACTAATTACCCTCATAATTTTGGAACTATCATTTCAAAAGAACTGTTTGATGTATGCCAAGAGGTTAAGGATGGTAAATCTAGATATGCAGAAAGGTATCGAGATAAGGAATACATATTCAAAGGGCTATTAAGATGTAAGAAGTGTGGAAAGATGTTTTCTACATACACTACAAAGGGTAATAACTATGCTCAATGTAACACTTCAAAAGAAGAGTGCGGAAATATGAATGTATCAGAAAAGATACTTTTAGAGCAACTCAAAAGTTATTTGGAGGGACTAGTCATCCCTCCAGAATATATGGATGAAATCATTGGGGATATTAACAGGATAAGTAAAGAAAAAAGAAAATTTGAAGATGAACAGGTTGAAAGGATAGATAAACGCTTAAAGGAACTTGATAAAGAGTTAGATACTTTACTGGACTTTGCATTGAAGAAGAGTATTACACAGGATATATACGATAAAAAAGCAATGTCATTGAAGGATGAACAAGAGTCGTTACAAGAAAAGAAGAACAGATACTTTGATGCAAGTATAAACTACGGAAAGGTTGTTACAGACCTAATTTCTATAACATCAAGAGCTTGGGAAATATTTGAAAGTTCGAAAATTGAAAGAAAACGACAACTCCTAGGAATGCTTTCCTCGAACCTTGAAGTAGACGACAAAAAACTCTATGTAGAGCTGAAAAGTCCGTTTAACCTGATATACGATTTGAATAAAACTCAAGAATGGGGTGGCTAATGGGACTTGAACCCACAACCCTCGGTTCCACAAACCGATGCTCTAACCAATTGAGCTATAGCCACCATAATGACAAATATTATACCCTACTTCTTCAAATATTTATATCACCTATTTAGCCTTAGAAGGTAATATACCCTCAAATACTAAACCATCCGAAGTAATCTCTAACACATCTATCCTTACGTTATCACCAATATCTGAAAGAGTCTTGTTAAATATTGAAAGAATACCTTCCTCTGCTACCTGTACAATACTCTCTGGTACAGATATACCACCTGCTTTAAGTGATTGTATATTACCCTTTACAGATGTAATAGTATCTTTTTCTAAAGTACCTGCTAGATATATAGGGAATGTTTGTCCATTGTATGAAAGAGTAGTAGTTACTTCTGCTAAACCATCATTAAACTTAATCTGAGTATTACTAATACTACCTACTGGCATATTCTCATTAATATATTCAAATGCTGCAGAAGCTTGTTCATTAGTGATAACTAAGTTTACTTCCTTAGGATCTGAGTATACAGGTACTTCACACCCTATACATATCTTCTCTGGATCTGCATCTAAACCAACATTGTTAAAGAAATCAGTAAGATCTTCTTGTGAATATGATATTCCTAAATCTTTTGGTTTAAACTTTTCTACTATTTCTTTGTATGAAAGATATCCTACTACACCAAGTAATATGAATATTACTAAAAGAACTAGAAAGGATATTAAACATCCATTACTTTTCTTTTTAACAGGTACTTCTACTGGATTAGTTATTTGTTCTTCCATTTGAATATGGATAAAGTTATTAGATATTGTAACCTATTTATTACAATTATGCTCTAATATGATGCCATGTGATATTGGTATACATTTCTTGAGAAGCGAGATTAAATTCACAATCACCCTTAAATGGAAAATATATCCATCCTTTATTAGCTACTAAGTCATCTTTTTTCCCTTCTAGGACTTCAAATGTAGTACCTACTTGTATATATGTACCATCTTCATTGTTTAATATTCTTAGATGATATACATCCATTAGGTATGAATATGATGGTATTCTACCTTGATCATCTACAATATATTGAATCCTATCGATCATTTCATTAAGATATGTATCGAACTGTTCCTGTGTAATACCATAATTAGGTAAAGCCTCAATTAAGAGGTTGTATTCATTGATAAAGGATGGTGATTCTCTTCTTTCGGCCATGTTTCTTTCTACTTTTCTTCGTTAACCTCAATGTAAAGTTCTTCCCAATCAACTTGTGTCTCTATCTCATTTGTATCAAGATCAACTCTTCCCCAACCATTTAATGGAAAGAGAATGGAAATACCCTCTATTGCATCATACACGTACTCAGGTAATAGGTTGAAACGTGTATCTATTTGAAGATATCTCGAGCCTTCGAATTCATAGATAGTGGCGTTGTATGGACATATCGTATATGCGTTCTCTAATCTCGGACGAGTAATGTGTACCTTTGTAGTTATAGCTCCTATTAATTGGTTTATATATATTGGGGCCCTTTCTGCTTCTATACCATAAAAGGAGAGAGTCTCTAAAAATTCTGCAGAATTCTTTTGATATTCTTCGGTATATTCTATTTCTACCATGATATGTAGTTCAATGATCTTAATATTTAATCCCCTATTATACCCCATTAAACTCCTTGTAAAAAGGTGATTCCTTAATCATTTTCTCCATATCTTTCTTTGAAAGATCACTCTCTACCCAAATATGAGGAGATATTGATAGTCTTTGATTTAAATATTCTTTAATATCCTCTATAGTTACCTTTTTAGCTTCTCTAATAGCTGTATTTGAATTAAATATCTCACTATCTTCTAACAGTACAACTACACCATTTTCAGCTAATTCTTCATTAAATTTTGTAGTTCTAGGAAATATATATGTACTAATTACATCATCAAACCACTCCTTACCCCTTTTAGTTTTAAGAAAACTAAATGTTGTTGTATGAAGTAACTTAGAAAATTCATCCAACATCTTAGGCATCTTCTCTTTCTCTGTAACAAACCTAAAACCACTCATTGAGTAATCAAATGAAAGATTACTATTCTTAAATACCGAAAAATCATATATTAAACTCATCTTCTCTCTTAAAATATCAAAAGAGAGCCAATCTATTAACCTACCAGTAATATATTCAACAGCGTATTTCTTGTAATCTATCTTTCTATCTTCCTTATTAAAATATATTAATGAAACACTGATACCATTAGCTCTTTCCTCTGTAAATGTCCCTATCCTAAACCTATTCTCTAATTCTACTTCACGTAGGTTATTAACCTCACCTAAAGCAATACATTTTGATATCTCTTCTAATTTGTTCTCTACACTCTTTTTTAAATCTCCATTACTTTGTATAGCGAGGGTACAATTACCAGATACAAACCTGTTTTTGAAGAATTTCTCTAAATGATCAATATTAATATTTTTAATATCATCACTTTCTCCCAATATGTCATATGTGAATTCATCTTGTATACCCTTAAAAAGGAATTCCAAACTCATTAGATATCCATCTTTCTCTTTCTTAGGTTTCCTACTCTTCTCTGCTAATATTATTCCCCTTTCCTTTTCCATTTGATTTGCAAATTTCTTTTTAGGGAATTGTAATACACTCTCCATACGATCTAATACCCTCATATCTCCCTGTTCGTTAGAGTGACATGTAATATATATATATTTTCTAGTGGTATATGCATTTGAATATATTGCTGGCCTCTCTTTATTACCTTGTTCAAATCTATCCACTTCTTCTTTTGTTTTAAATGTAGAATTAGGATTAAGTAACATATGCTCTAAGAAATGTGCAGTACCTCTAGGTACGTCTTCTTTAGTTTCAAATGAACTACCAGCTTTAAATATTAATGCAAAATCGAAATCAATTGTTGCAGGGTTATCTAAGTGTAATACCTTAATTCCATTATCTAGTTCATATGTTTTGTATGTAATATTGTTGTATTTGTTAGAGAATTGGGATATTAGTTTCATATGTGTATACGTAAGTTTAATTTCTGATGCTATTATTACATATGAATATCTCTAACGCTATCTTAAAGGAACTTAAAGAACTTAGTAACAAAGAAAAAGCTCTTTTCTTTCCTCGATTTTTCAAAACAGCCAAAGGAGAATATGGATATGGTGATACATTCTGGGGAGTTACAGTACCTAATATACGACTTGTTGCTAAGAAATATTACAAGGATATTCAAATAACAGATGTTAAGGAATTAGTAGAAAGTCCCATACATGAGGTAAGGTTACTGGGTTATATTATTTTGACATACAAATTTGAAAAAGAAGATACTGTTGGTAAAGAAAAGATCTTTAATTTCTATATTGAAAATCTTAATGGTGTAAACAATTGGGATATTGTAGATCTTTCTTGTAGTAAGATTGTTGGTGAATATTTGTATTTAAATTCTCAAAGGAAGGATATCCTGTATACCTTAGTTAAATCCAATGATCTTTGGAAACAAAGGATATCAATTGTATCTACCTACTCTTTCATTAGAAGAAATATTTTTGAAGATACCTTGAAGATTTCTAAAGAATTGTTAAATCACAAACACGATTTAATTCACAAAGCTGTAGGATGGATGTTAAGAGAGGTTGGTAAGAGAGATATTAATGTATTGAGAGAATTCCTTAATGAGAACATCTCATCTATGAGTAGAACTACATTAAGATATGCTATTGAGAGAATGGATGAAAAGGAGAGAAAGATGTATTTAAGTAAGTAATTACTACATTTATATTATACCAGAAGGGTTAAATGTATACAATATTGCATCAGAATGCGTTTGTTTGATATTATTCATAGTTAAAATTGCCTTTTTCTAAATATATATGTCAAAAAAGAAATCCTTATCTTTTAAAGATTATATAGATATTTCACTGTGGTCTTTGAAGTTGAATTGGAATATGTCTCCATTTCTTACTGTAACTACATTTATAACTACGATATATAGGAATTTAACATCGTTGATAAATATATATATTGTAGCAAGGATTATTGATTCCCTTATTGCACTTATAGGTACTGAGAGTGCGAATATAAAAGGTATATTACCAATGGTAGCTCTATTAGGATTAGTTCAACTGTTATCTATTATTGCGAACAATGTAGATAGCTATATAAACAGGGTTAGAAGAAGAATTTCTCAATCATATCTTTCGCAAATGGAATATGAAAAGATATTAGAACTTGGAGTTCAAACTATCCAATTACCCAGTGTTGCTAACAAAAGAAATATTGCACATGATTGGTTACATAATATTGTAGATGTGAATCAGGGTATCGTTAGAATTGTTGCATCTTTTGTACAAACAGCAGTTTCTGCATTAGTAGTATTTTCTTTTTCTGCTTGGGTAGGAATTGCTATTATATTGATTTCAATAGTTTCATATTTCCAGAGTAGATATTTTCTTAAAAAGGACTTTGAATGGCAAACCTCTGACAAAAATACTCAGGAAAGAAGGAAAGCATGGTGGGCTTCTGGATATCTTTCTGAACCAGAAACTATGGATGAAGTAACATTGGTTGGTGGGTATAAATATTTAGATGCAAAATTCAGAAACTTTTTTATTTATTTTAATAGTGGGTACAAAAAGATTGTAAAGGCAGAATCATTTACTAGCTTTGGTGTAGACTTCCTAAACCTTTTTGTTGTATTAGGTGGTTCTGTACAGGTCTTTATGATGGCATTTAACAAAGTAGTGTCTATTGGCCAAACCTCCTTCTATATTGGAGCCATTAACAATTTTTATGGAGGTATGTCTTGGTTTTCCTCTGAGATAGTTTTGTTTACAGACATCGTATTAAAAGAGAAAGAGGTGTATGAATTCTTTAAACTTAAACCGGTAGTACCTGATGGAACTATTAGATTAGAAAGATTAATTAATCCCCCTAGTATTGAATTCAAGAATGTATCATTCCACTATCCTAACAACAAAAGAAATATCTTTAACAACTTTACTTTTAAGATTGAGGCAGGTGAGAAGATAGCGATAGTTGGAGAGAATGGTGCTGGTAAATCTACATTGGTTAAACTTCTTTGTAGGATATATGATCCTCAAGAAGGAGAGATTTTAATTAATGGCACTGATCTTAAAGATCTTACTCTAAATGATTGGTACAAGAATGTTGGAGTACTGTTTCAAGATTTTAACTTCTATGACAGTCTTACTGTAGAAGAGAATATATATATGGGTAAATCTGTTAAAAGTATAGATAGGGATAGGATTGTTGAATGTGCAAAGAATGCAGATGCTCATGAGTTCATACTTAAATACAAGAAAGGATATCAAACAGTAATGAGTGAGAGATTTAAGGGAGGTATTAAACCAAGTAAGGGTCAACAACAAAAGATTGCTATCGCTAGATTCTTTTACAGAGATGCACCATTTGCAATATTTGATGAACCTACTAGTGCAATTGATGCAGATGCAGAGTACAAGATATTTAACAGAATATACAATTTCTTTGATAACAAGACAGTATTGATAATCTCACATAGGTTTTCTACTGTAAGAAATGCTGATAGAATAATTGTATTAAGAGATGGAAATATTGTTCAAGAGGGTACACATGATGAACTAATTAAGAGTAAGGGTATATACGCAAGCAATTTTAACAAACAAGCAAAGGGATATAACTAACAAGTTCTATTTGAACTTTTATTAGATATTCAATATACTTAAATATATTAATTTCAGTATCTCTTCTATATATGGGCTGGACTATATTACTTGGAGTATTAGCATTAATCGCAATATTTCTAATCTCACTTTACAACGGTTTAGTAAAATTAAAGCTTACAGTAGATGAAGCTGCATCTGATATTGAAACTTTCCTAAAGCAGAGATATGACATGATTCCTAATCTTGTAGAGATTGTTAAGGGATATGCAAAACATGAGAAAGAGATATTTGAGAATGTTGCAGAGTTAAGATCCAAGGCTATGGGTGCTGGTACATTAGATGAGAAGATGGCATTGGAGGGTGAGCTCTCCAATGGTATTGCTAAGATATTTGCAATAGCAGAGGCATATCCTGAGTTAAAAGCAAATGAGAACTTTATGCAACTTCAAGCAAATCTTAAGGAATTAGAAGACAATATCCAGAAGGCTAGAAGATTTTACAATGGTACTGTTAGAGACTTTAATACAAAGATTGCAGTATTTCCTAACAACCTAATTGCAGGTCTACTAGGATTCAAGAGTATGCCTTTCTTTGAGGCATCAGAGGAAGAAAAAAAGAACGTTGAGATTAAGTTCTAAGGATATATAGATGAAGAATGTAAGAATCTTTCTTCTCTCTTTAGCTTTAATTGGATCATTCTTTTTTGTTAATCCTGTTTTTGCGCAGAGTGAGGGTGATAGGATATTAGAATTTAAGAGTAATATTAAAGTTAATAGTGATGCTACTACTAATATTGTAGAAGAAATTACTTTTGATCCTTCAGGTTACAAGCATGGTATTGAATGGGAAGTACCATATGTATATTCTGTAAAGTTATTTAGAAGAAATACCCCCTTAGTTATTGATGAGGTATATTACTACCCTACTTCTAATCCTTCCTTAAAAACATACAATATGTACACAAGGTCTGATGAGAGTGGTTGGGCTAAGTTAAGAATTGGTGATCCAGATAAATATATACAGGGTACATATACATATGTTATTAAATATACTCTTAAGTATTCAGGTATTTCATATTTTGAAGAGAATGATGAGGTATATTTAAATATCATTGGTCCTGGTTGGTCCATGCCTATTGAAAAAGCATCTGCCAATATTCTACTTCCAGGTAAGGTCTTAGAGAGTATCTGTTTTACAGGGTCGATGGATTCTGATTCTCAAGATTGTACTATTGAAAATATCTCTGATCAAAATATTGTTGTTAGACCTAATACTACATTACAACCATATGAGGGGTATACCTTTGCTGTTAAGTTAGAGAAAGGTATTTTAGAAGATACTACAAAGGATCAGATATGGTTAGCTATTATTTCCAATATTGGTATTGTCCTACCTATTCCATTGGGTATATTTCTTTTTGGTTTTCTTAAGAAGAAATATGAAAATGAAAAGATTACTGTAATTCCTAACTATGAACCAGAGAAGGATATGGATTCTTTACTTTCTGGGATATTGCTTGAGAACAAATACAATACAAAGCATATTACTGCACTAATGATTGAATTAGCTATTGGTGGATATATTAAAATTATTGAGGTTAAGAAGAATAGATATGAGATAGAGAACTTAGAAAAAGATGCTTCTACTCTTTCTTCTTCTGCACAATTGTTTCTAAAAAAGCTTTTTGAGAAGGAAAATACTGTTAAACTAAAGGAATTTACAAATTTCTTTAGTATTTCTCAAATGGCATTTCTTGATGGACAGGTATCTCTTAAAAACAAAAATTTAATCTCAAAGAAGAATCTTTCTTTAAGAAACAAGTATGTCTTGTTTGGTGTTATATTAGTCTTTGGTATTCTTTTTGGAATGTCATTTGTTATTCAATATGCTCTTTTGGGATGGGGATTAGGAATATTCTTTAGTGGTATTCTTTTCTTTATCTTTGCATCTACAATTGATCATAGATCTGTAGATGGTAACAAGAAATATTACTACTTAGAGGGTTTGAAGATGTACATTAATACAGCTGAAAAGCATAGGATAGAGTTTCATAATGATCCGGAGAAATACAAAGGTATATTTGAAAAATTACTTCCATATGCCATTATCTTCGGTTTAGAGAAGAAATGGGCAAAAGAATTCGAAGATATATATACTCAAGAGCCTACATGGTATGACGGTAACTTTAATACTTTCAATGCAATATATCTTGCTGATTCATTGAACAGATTAAACAGTCCAAGCTCATACAATACCCCTTCTCCATCATATGGTAGTGGTGGTGGATATAGTTCAGGTGGTTGGAGTTCTGGAGGTAGTGGCTTTGGTGGTGGAGGTAGTTCAGGAGGCGGTGGTGGTGGTTCTGGTGGTGGTTCCTGGTAATATATATGATATATTAATACATGGGAATTTTTGATTTTTTATTTAGTTCTAGAATTGAGACTACTACCTTTTTACAATTGTATAGAAAGATTGTTGATTTAAGATCGTCTAATCTATATCCATATCCATACAATCTTCCAAAGGCTATACAGTTTCCTTCCGATTTCTGGGATGATCTTATTAATATATACAACAAAACATACAAGGATGGACTAGAAAGAGCTTTCTCTGTATTTTGGGCTGATGGTGAAGTTGTATTAACAGAAGTAAATACTGGTTCAGACAAGATGGTCAAAAGTGGAGGTAGTATTCAAGTAAAGTATTCTCATCATCCTCTTAAAAAACAGTATGCTCGTAAAGAGCTATACCTTGATGGAAAACTACTAAAAAGGAAGGATGTATATCACAAAAATGTACCTAAGGCTTTAGAAGTACAATATCTATTCAATATACATACACATCCTAAACATGTTCGTGAAGATGGTCATATCTTCTACAATTTCTTTTCTGCCCAAGATATTAAAGCATTAGTAAATTCTAAGGCCATTATGACCGGATTGGTTACTGACAAATTATGGTTATTAATTAGAACAGACAAAACACCCTCAAATGTCGAGAACATTACAGATGAACAAGTTACTCCTGATTTTGTAGAAAATACTCTTAATATTGGTTTATACAGAGCGGACTTTCATAAAAAGGCATTTAGATATTCTCTTGTTAAGGATTTATAGCCCTACTTTACTGTTACAGACTTAGCTAAGTTCCTTGGCTTATCTATATTATTACCCAATTTCTTTGATATGTAATATGAAAGAAGTTGTAAGGGTATGACATTAGATATTGATTTCAGAGTATCAGTATCTGGCACTTCTATGAAAAAATCAAAACAATTCTCTTCCTGTTTATCACCAATCCCTATTGTTAAAGCTCCTCTGGCTTTAACTTGTTGAGTAGCAGATATTAAATCCTTTTTGTTTTCATCATTTGAAATGATAGAGATGACTGGAGTACCCTTCTCTATTAATGCTATTACTCCATGTTTTAGTTCTCCTGCTGCAAAGCCTTCAAAATGTTTGTACGATATTTCCTTTATCTTTAATGCTCCTTCCTGTGCTATATGGAAGTTTTGACCTTTACCAAGAATAAAGAAGTGTTCTTGTTTTACCAATTCTTTTGAAATATTCTCTATCTTTTTTAACATTTGTTTAGAAAAGAATATTTCTAAATTTGATGATAGTGTACTTAGTTCTTTTTTAGCTAAAGAATATTTATCAGCAAGACACATAGCTAAAAGATACCCAAATGATATTTGAGATGTAAATACCTTTGTAGAGGCTACGCATATTTCACTACCTGCATTGGACATATAGACACTATCAGAGAGTCTCTCGAGGGTTGAGCTGGGCATATTTATTACACTTGATATATATGTACCTTTTTGTTTAAGTGTTTCGATTACTTCTAATGTATCTGCAGTTTCTCCACTTTGAGAGAAAGCAAGAACGGTATCATCTTTATCTATCAATTCTATATATGATTCTATCTCATATGGTTTTACAGAAATTGCCTTAATATTTGATATCTTCCTTAAATAGTAGGCTACTTGATCAGCACTGTATCCAGCAGTACCTGCTCCTATTGTATATACTGTATTTGATTTTTTAATCTGTGTTATTAAGGTTAATAGATCTTTTTGTGTGTATTGGGTTGCTGTTAATATTGTATGTTTCTGTTCTATTATTTCCTTAATCATGTAATCATCATATATTCCTTTAGAAACTTCTGTATCAAGGTAATCAATCGATTTGGGTACCCTATTAATATATTTATTATTTGATATATCAAATATTTTGTATTGTTTATACTCTATTTCTACTAATTCACCATTATCTATCTCTACTATTTTTTTACAATATTGATTGAATGCTAATGGATCAGATGCTATATATATATCTTCCTCCCCAATTCCTAATATTAAAGGGCTTCCATTTCTAATGGCATATATTTGATTACTTTTACTATCAAGCAGTATGACAGTGTTTCTACCTTCGAGTTGTTTGAAGGAGGAGATTAATGCTTGTTTTAGATTTTGTGAATTAGAGAGATGATCTTCAATTAGTTTTACAATTACTTCTGTATCTACTTCAGTTGAAAAGGTATATCCATTTTTAATTAACATTGTTTTAAGTGAAATGTAGTTCTCTACTATACCGTTTTGAGCTAATGAGAAGCTCATATCAGATGAGTAATGCGGATGAGCATTTGTAATTGTTACTCCTCCATGTGTTGCCCATCTTGTATGCCCTATTCCAATATTAGAAGATTTTTGTGGTATATATTGTTTTGGTATCTCTCCTGTATTCTTGTCTGTATGTATTTTACCGTCCTCTATTACACTTATACCCCATGAGTCATATCCTCTATATTCTAACCTTTTTAATCCATGATGAATTATTGATTGGGCATTTGAATTTCCCATGTATCCAAAAATACCGCACATATGTGTAGTAGTAATATTTTAGTTGTATATGGGAATGTAATGAGTGATCCTTTTGTATCCTTTGTAGATCATCTTTAGGTTGTTACAACAACCTGAAGGTACCCGCTGATTATTTCGATATCCTTCTCCTCGTTGTATACATACGTATACCCAGTCGCTTAAGTATATTAAGTTCCCTCAAATTATTATATCTAATTCCTTCTGTTAATCAAGGATACATAGTACAAGACATTTAGTATTGATGTTACTAGGGATGCAAAATATGTTGTAGCTGCAGCATACAATACTGATTTTGCTCCATCTATTCTACTTCCCTCTATCAAGTTGTACTTAGTAATTAATTTTAAAGCTCTTTTACTTGCATCAATCTCTATGGGTAATGTAATCAAAGCAAATATTGCAGTTAAAGAGAAAAGAAGAACACCTACTTCTGCTATTACTAATATATTTAATATTAACCCCACAATTATCAATATATATCCTAATTGGGATCCAATATTAACAACAGGTACTAATCCATTTCTGAAATTAAAGATAGCGGAATTTTGATACTTCTGTTGTACATGACCAAACTCGTGAGCTACTACAGCGATTTGTGCTACAGAAGAGTCTAGTGAGGAGGCAGAGAGAGTTACAAGATTTTTTCTTGGATCAAAGTTATCTCCTAAGGATTGTCCATATATTTGGATATCTACATTGAAGTTCTCTCCCTTATTTATTGTTTCTGCAGCATCTTTACCAGTAAATGATGTTCCTGGGTGTAGTTTAGAATATTTTTTGTATGATGAGGTTATCCATATCTGTGCAGCTATTGCTAATATGAATGCGGGAATCATGAACAGTATATATGATGTGTCAAAAAGCATATCTATATTTCTAATACTTTAATATATATGGATATTTTACATTGAATATCGGTTGTAATACAGAGGGTAGATATCCTACCCTCTATATCCCTATGCGTATGATTTTTTCTTCTTTGAATCGCTTACTAATATTCCAATACCTCCTACTAAGGTAAGAGCTACTAACAACCAAAGCCAATATTTTTGTAAGAAGTTTCTTTCATCTGTTACAGTAAAATCTAAAGTTGTATCTTCTTCTGCTTGTACATCTATACCTAAAACGTTTTCTTGTATATCGAAATTGTTTGGTAAATTACCTTTATCTGCTTCTACAAAATATCTTCCTGAGCAAAGGGTTGTTTCCCAATATCCATTGTCATCTGTTTTAATATTTTTAATAGTTTCTTCTTTTTCATCTATCTTTGTATATATTCTTACAGATATATCTGAATATCTCTTTTCTTTCTCATCCATTTTACCGTTCTCATCTTTGTCTTGATATATATATCCTGAGATCTTTGATGGGTTATCGCATGTTTGAGATCCTTTTACTTCAGATGTGTTCTCATCCAAAAGGTCTGATTCTTCTTCTGGTTTTTCATCTTCATCTCCACCGATACCTAAGATATCTGTAACTACTGTTGTAAGAGTCTTGAGTATTGTTTTAGGTTTCGTTGTAGTAGTAACTCCTGCTACTTCTCCTGATTCTACAATCAACGGATTAACAGTTATCAATATATTTGAAGTTGTACATAGCCCTCCTTGTTCACAGATTTCTAATTGTGCTGTATATGTTCCTGGTGTGTTGTATGTGTGTGAGGTATTGATAATGATATTTCCATTAGTAGATGTTGTTCCTAATATATCTGCGGTTAAATCTCCAAAAGAGAGTCTGTATGACCAATCTTTGTCATCTTGTCCTGGATCAGTAAATTGTCCATTAAATATGACATTGTTTCCTTCTACAAGAGTAGTCTTATCGGATGAGAATATTAGGTTTGGTAATACATTGGATATTGTAACAACAGTTTCTTCTTCAACAGATTTATTCCCTGCCATATCTTCACTGTAGTAAGATATTGAGTATTCTCCTTCAGGTAATATTGATGTATCTGCTACTATTGTAGTTATACCGAATTCGGTATTTAGGAGTGTTAATATTGTATTTGTGAAATCTAAATTCCATTCATTTGTACTTGTAGATGGGGAAATACATCTTTCTGAGATATCTCCAATATCACTTGTGATTGAGTAACAGAGTTGAGAGATTTCATAGTTGTCTTTTACTAGTACTTCTTTTGTAGGTATTGTAGAGCCTTCTAATATTGTAAAGTCATCTATGAGAGATACTGTTGGAAGTGTGTTGTCGACTGTAACTTTTATTGACTCTACTGAGATATTGTTATCTTTATTATTTGCTAGATCTCTTGCTTCAAGTCTTAGCTCATATATTCCATCTGGTTTTTCTGTTGTATTCCATTGATATATGGAGAGGTCTTCAAAGGATTCAGATGGATAGAGAGTATCAGATTTAGTATTTTGAATACTGTAATAGTATCTGTAGAGGTTTGTATCCTGAACTGTTCCTCTGAAGTCTACAGAACCCTTCACGTATTGATTGTTTGAAGGATTTGTAATTTCTACATATGGTGCTGTCCAATCGATTGTTATCTTACAACTGTTTTCAAATCCATATTCATTAGTTAGAGCAAAAGGGGAAGTATTGCCTGCTAGATCTACCGTCCTAACCTGGAATCCATATGTTCCTTCTTTAGGTATATTCCACCATGAGCTATCAAAGTAGTTTGTTAAAAGAACTTTATTCACAAGACCTGCGACCCCATTTGGAGCATTGAAGGAGGAATATTCGTAGTGACTAAGATTTACATCAGAAGAAGGATCCCAATGTTCATTAATATGCCTTGTATTACTATATCCACCGCATTGTACTGCTTTTGCATTGTCTACATCCCAGAAGTAAAGATTTGTTGGTGCTTGAGGTACGATGGTATCTAAGGTAATAGAACAATTTTGTTGTTTTTCTAAGGATGTTAAATTAGAAGGATTAGTCCATTCCTGACTCCAGTCACTCCAGTTGCCAGCTAAGTCTTGAGCTCGGACCCTTATATAGTGGGATCCCTCATTAAGTGATCCTCTATATTCGGAATTAGTAAAGAAGGTTGTCCAAAGACCTCTTGAAGAGTTTGTTGTAGGATAATTAATTTGATATTGGTAACCCTTTATCGAAGATCCTGTATCTGAAGAATCTGACCAATCAACTGTCGTGACTTTATTCGTAGTAAATCCGCCACAAGAAGTATTTGGATCTTTGTATCCAAATACTACAGGAGTACTAGGTTTTGTTGAATCAACAATGAAAGTTTCGGATGAGTTTTGTCCTCCAACGAGATAATTCAAAGGTGTAGTCCTCTGACTGTATATGGAAGTATGTATTGTATATGTACCATCTACCCAATCTTCTGGTATTGCCTGTTCAGTAGAGTAGAACTGAATTAATCTTGTTTCACCAGGTTGTAAGTCTAATAATACTTTTCCTCTGAATGTACCACTTATATATGTTCCATTTGGTCTTGTAATATTTATTACTAAGTTCTCTTTTGTTGGGTCCAAAGGTATGTTTCCATTATTAGTTACTTCAACCTCAACTGAAAGTATATCTCCCTTTTTGTAATAATCAGTATTTGCTTTTACATTGTTTACCTTCGCTGATAAGTATTGCTCTGTTAGAGGATATCTATCCGAAGAGTCTGAGTCTATTTGATATGGTGGTTCACCAATACCATCACCATTTAAATCAAAGCCTGTATAGTCACTCCAGTAATTGCCTTTTAAGCCGTTATCAAGGAAGTAGGAACCTTCATCAGAAGCATTTAATTCTGTGTTATTAAAGAAATTTTCAGTAACAAGTAACGTTGGTGAAATCCCAGTATCCATCCAAATACCGTTATCATTATTCTCTATTGTGTTACCTTTAACCAAAGAGTTCTCGTATGAACCACTTTGGAAGATTAATCCATCTCCAAGATTGTCATGAATATGATTATCTAATACCTGAAGATTGTTTCCAGATCCAGATATATATATTCCTCCCCAACCATTATTATGAATATTGTTGTTTTGTATCTTTAAATCATTACCAGCGTTATAAAGAAGGATTCCTGTGGCTGACCAAGATTGTGGTGTATAGAGGTTTCCGTAAACTTCATTATTTTGAATAGTACCAGTTGCTCCTTCTCCATATTGGATTCCATTTTGGGCAATAAAATCAATATCTCCGAGACCAGCTACTAGAGAATTAGTAATGTTTGCAACTAATCCTTGACCTCTAAAAACAAACCCGTTCTTTTGATAGTCATGAACTGTTAAAGATTCCAATGAAACAATTCTCTCTATACCGTCGGAATTATATACATACATACCTACTCCGTGTTGATTACCATTCGCGGGTGTTTCTTTTATATTTACGATTGTGACATTATTTAAATTGGCGAAAGAATTTTGTAAACCAATACCTACCATTCTATAATTGGCATTACCTCGACCTAGCCCGTCAATTGTAATGTTTTCTAAATCTAATTTTGCGAAGGAAGTTGAAATTACTGGTTTTAAGTTTTCAAATGTTGTAACTATTGATGCGGGACTTATGATTTTAGTATTACCTTCTGATTCTCCAATAATAGATACATTTTTATTTGAAAGAAGAACTTGTTCTTCATATTCCCCATTTTTAACGTAAATTTTACCGTTGTGTGCAACTTTCTCAATTGCGAATTGAATTGATGCAAGAGGTTCGTTGAAATTTCCAGTGGATTGATGAACAATATCGGAACCTGTTTTTGTTACAAAAACAGGTGTTCTGTTTCCAGATAGAGTTTTAACTTCTGTAGTCGTGTCTCTTCTTAGATCTAACACGTATGCATTATTGTTATTTACAGATAGCGTAATAACACTATTTTGATAATCAGGGAATCCGTAGGTTGCTGAATTCCATACAATATCCCACTCATTATGAATATCAGTCCAATTGTTGTTTGTTATTACTCTGTTATCGGCATCTGCAAAACTCGAAGTATAGTTCATTACACCACCTTTTGTATTAAAGATGATATTTTGATCTATTGTTCCTGTGTTGTTTTGTCTAATAGCAATACCATTTCTAACTGATGAAATAGTATTGTTAGATATATCAAATGTTGTGATTCCTGAACTACCAATTGTAATACCTCTTGTATACATATCTTTGTGTAATGTTCCAGAAGTGTAATTTCCATAAATAGTGTTATTTCTAATTTGAACATTAGTTAAGTTCGCATTATCAGGGATTGAGATTAGTGCATTAGCAATCTCATTATGATCAAGCGGGAAAGAATTCTGATGAGTAATTTCAAAATTCTCGATTCTTACATTACTTCTTGTAATGCTAAAAACAGATTTTGCAGGAGTATCGATATTAATAACTTTTGTACCGTTTTCAGCTAGGATTGAAACTTCTTTGTTAACAAGAATACTATTAGTAACCTCATAAGTACCAGCTAGTACACTTATTGTGTTTCCATCATTCGCATTGTTAATAGCTTCTTGAATATCATCATAGCAATACATACCACTCCCAATTGAAACATTACAAGTTTCATCAACCTCTGTTGTTCCCTCAACTACTCCTCCCGGGATAGAGGTAGTTACAACAAACATCGTAAAATGATCTAACCCAGAAATAGTAATGTATCCTTCATTAACTAAAGAATTCTCTAATGCAGTATATGAGGTACCATCCTCTGTATATTTAATCTCCACATCATTACCTTGAGTATTAGGAAGTACTAAATCATATGTAAATGAACCATTTGACATTGTGGAAGTAAAATCCCAAGCATATTCTTCAGAGGTGTTTAATTCAAGTCTTTGTTCTTCACTTAGTAGTACCTTCTTAATCTCTAAATTCCCCTCTTCTGTTACAGATGTAAATTTTATCCTTACATTCTCATTCTCGGGATACACATATTCAATCTCTTCTACTTTAGGAATTGTATATATACCATTCTCAAAAATAGAGGTAGATATACCATTTTCTAAGATATCTTCAGAAGTATCAATTGGTATCTCTGTATTCTCTACAGGAATATCTATTTCCTCTGCTATTACTAAAGCAGGAGAAAATATATTCGGCCATACTAACGAAAAAAGTAAAAGGATATTTAAAACATTGGCAGAAGACTTCTTAAGGAATTTATTCCTCATAGGGTATTGTATTTAATTTACCTATATAGAGAAAGACCTCTATAACTTATAATATACTTGTAAAAAACGAAAGTCAATCTTCTGAAGATTTCTTAGTAACTGTATATATTACATAACCCAGACCTCCCCCTATCATTGCAGTATATATCTGAATGTATCCCATAGACGTTAGAAATATCTTAGGTAAACCTATATATTCAACCAAGATTAAAGTTGCTGTATAGAGGAAAGCTACTTTCAAAATTATCCCCAACCCTATACCTAATATATTTTTAAACTTATTTATAGATAAGGACAATATGGAGTTGGAAATCATTATAAATGGCATGAGATAAACAAGGAACAATGTAGCACTACCAAAGAGTAGACCATTACCTGTTGCAACTAAGGATGGGATCATTAATATGGGTAATGTCTTTTTTAAACCATATCTTAAGGTAGAGAATACAATTAAAAAGTTAATTGCACTTCCTACAAGTAATTGTGGTTTGGATATTAACAAAGGTATTACAAAGGATAGGAAATAGAGGGAAGCAAGTAATATATGATCATATTCATATATATATTTACTAATTTTTATCTCCTTTAGCATCATACTTTAGTGTAGCACAATATATATTTGATATTAAGACCTCAAATGATTAATATGTTAACAGTAAGTTAAAAGAATATACTTAATGGAATTTCAAAAAGGTAAGAAATATCTATGTATGTTAGCTCCTTCCTTTGTATCGGTATATGACTATCCTAATATTGTATATCGATTAAGAGCATTGGGTTTTGAAAAGGTCGTTGAAGTAACATTCGGTGCTAAGATGACAAATATCAATTACTATGAAATTCTTAAAGAAGAGAATGATCGTACATGGATCTCTTCTCCTTGCCCTACTTTGGTTAATGTCATTCGGGGTAAATATCCTCATTTACTTAGAAATTTAGTTCCAGTTCATTCTCCAATGGGTAGTATGGGATTAATTTGTAGGAAGCATTTCCCTGGGTATGTAAATGTATTTGTTGGTCCATGTTTAACTAAGAAGATGGAGGCTAAGGAGTTAGGTACAATAGATGAGGTATTAACCTTTAAGGAATTAGACGATCTTTTTGTTCAAAAGAATATTCCTGAAAAGATAGAGGATGAGAGATATATTTCTACGTTTGATAAATTCTACAATGACTATACCAAGGTATATCCTCTTTCTGGTGGTCTTTCTAATACTATGCAATATCAAAAGATCTTAAAAAAGAAGGATATTTTAGTAATGGAAGGTATGACTAACATTATTAAAATCTTAGATAGTTTTAAGGATGGATATTACAAGAATTACAAATTTTTAGATATTCTTACCTGTGAAGGTGGCTGTATTAATGGTCCTGGTATCAACTATCAATATCCAGTTAAAGAAAGGATAAACAGAGTAAAGAAATACAAAGAGTATGCAAGTAGATATGAAAAAGATTTAGGTAGAGCTGGTAAAAAGATTGATGCTAAGGGAATAGATTTTAGTAGAAAATTTGAATAGGAATAATTTTTGGATATTAACAATATGAATCAATATATGGAATTAGCTATTGATGAGGCTAGAAAAGGTATGAAGAAAGGCCACGGTGGGCCTTTTGGTGCAGTTATTGTTAAAGATGGTAAGGTAATATTTAAAGATCATAATACAGTAATTAAGAGTAAGGATGCCACATGTCATGCAGAGATTAATGTTATTAGAGGTGCTAGTAAAAAATTAAAGAATTTTGATCTTTCTTCGTGTGAGATATATACAACAGGCAAGCCTTGTAAGATGTGTGAAGCTGCTATTAATTGGGCGAAGATTAAAAAGGTCTACTATGGTAATACATACAAGGATGCTATGAATATGGGTTTTAATGATGAGAATGGGAATAATCAAGGATTAGTTATGGAAAGAATAGACAGTGGTGAGACTTCCAAATTAATTGAAGAATGGAATTCCTTATCTACAAAGAAGAACTATTAATAGTTTGACATTTGTTTCTTAGCCCTATAATCTAACTAATAACCTCTAACTAGTTCTAATATGTCTAAATACATTTTTGTATCTGGAGGAGTAATTTCTGGTATTGGGAAAGGTATCTCCGCAGCTTCTATCGCTTTCATTTTAAAATCATATGGTTACAAGATAACCATGATAAAGGCAGATCCATATTTAAATGTGGATGCTGGTACTATGAATCCTCTTGAGCATGGAGAGACTTTTGTATTAGAGGATGGTTTTGAAACTGATATGGATATAGGTAGTTATGAGAGATTCATTAATGAATCTTTTGCTAGACCAAACTCTATGACTTGTGGTGCTATTCTTGAGAAAGTAATTAAGGATGAAAGATCTTTAGCTTATGAAGGGAAATGGGTTAGTTTAGATTATCATGTTCCTGATGAGATTATTACATGGATAAAAAATGTAACAAAGGAATCTAAATCGGATATCACTATTGTAGAGATTGGTGGTACTGTTGGAGAGGTTGGTAATGCTCTCTTTTTGGAAGCAAACAGAGTTATGAAAGTACAAGCTCCTCAGGATGTTGTTCATGTTCATGTATCATATCTTCCTGTTCCTGGGACATTGGGTGAAATGAAAAGTAAGCCTGTACAAATATCTACTCAGTTATTAAATTCTCATGGTATTAATCCTGAATTCTTAATTGCCAGATCAGAATTAGGTATTGATGATGTAAGAAAGGAGAAACTCTCTAGATATTGCTATGTCCCTACGGATCATATTATTTCCGCTAAAGATGTTGATTGTATATATGATGTCCCAGAAAATTTTGAAGATGCTAATTTTGGTTTAAATATCCTTAAGTCTCTTTCTCTTAAACCACATAAGACGGAGTTAATGATTGAGTGGAAGAAAAAGACTGCGAAGATGAGGGCTTTAAAGAAGGAAGTAAATATTGGTATCGTTGGGAAATATTTTAAGAGTGGTAAGTTTGATTTAAAGGATTCATATGTTTCTGTTTTAGAAGCTATTAATCATGCTGGTTGGGAAAAGGGAGTAAAGGCAAATATTCATTGGATAATAGCTGATGATTTAGATAGTGATGTACAGTTACAGAAGAACTTACTTAAAATGGACGGTCTTATTGTTCCTCAGGGATGGGGAAGTAGAGGTGCTTTGGGTAAAATTAAGGCTATACAGATAGCCAGAGAGAGTAAGATTCCATATCTTGGTCTTTGCTATGGTATGCAAATGGCAGTTATAGAATATGCACGGAATGTATTAAATATTAAAGATGCTAATTCTGAAGAAGTTGATAGTAAGTGCTCAAATCTCGTTATTCATTTAATGGAAGAACAAAAGAAGTTACTTAAGGATGGTAAATTTGGTGGTACCATTCGTTTAGGAGCATGGCCTTGTAAGATTCAAAAGGGTTCAGTATTAGAATCTCTTTACAAAAAATATTCTAATGATTTATTTGATACACTACCTATTGTATCTGAAAGACATAGGCATAGGTATGAGTTTAATAATGAGTATATGGCTAAGTTTGAAGAAAAGGGTTTAATATTTTCTGGTAAGAGTCCTGATGGTAATCTAGTAGAAGCTGTAGAGTTAGATAGGAAGGTTCATCCTTTCTTTATAGCTACTCAATATCATCCTGAATTAAAGACGAGATTTCTTTCTCCTCATCCAATATTTTTGGGATTTATACAAGCTTGTTTAGATCAGAGGAAGAAGTAATTCTTATGGTTCAACTACCCATGGAATTCCATTTCTTATACACTTTTGGTATAGAGATTGATATTTCTCATCAAAACCCTCTCTACTATGTATGATAATCTTCGTACTGTTTTGTAAGGTATTCATAGATGAAACAATAATATTCTCAATACTCTCTGGGGCAAAATGGCTTTCCATATGTTGAATATCAATAGTAATTCCTAGACTAGAGTGATCTCTAACCATATTTGCCAGTTGCATAGGGTCTATAAACATCGCAAAAGCTTTCTGCATCTTAGAATTTGTTAAATGTATATTTTCAAAATACAATTGAATATCCAAGATTGAAGCCATTGAATTTAAAAATTTCAAAGTATTTTCTACATTCTGATCTTTCCCTTTTGATAGGAAGAAAATAATATCAGGATGTAATACAATTTCTTTTCGATATTCTTTTTCCTTTGCCTCTTTAAGAAGGAAATTGCTTATAAAAAGAACTGGATTTACTGATTTCCCATCAAAGTTTTCAACATCAGAACCTAAAAGCATATTAGTGTCGGAAGAATACGTTTGTGGCAAATATTCACCATATAATTGGTCTCCATGAATATGCATCATACTGTCTATAACACTAATTATCTTTGCCCTATTCTCTAGAGAGAGTGTGGTAATTTCATCCTTTAATCTTGAAGATATTTGATCTCTATAGATTTCAGTTGTTTGTGGTATAAAAACTACAAGATCATTATCAGAACATAGCGTTACTCTCTCTGCTCCCTCCGAGTGTACAGATTCAATATGTAATGGTGAAAAGGGGCCATGCAATATTTGGAGCTGATTCTCGGACTTCGTTTCCTTTTCAAGATAATCTTGAGGGTAGTTAAGCATAAAGGAGTTCTTTTGAAATAGTTTTTACCTTTTCGTATTCTTCTATTGTGTTCATGCTAAGATGATAATCTACCTTTAACCTATGGATCATGGCTTTATTGTTATTATTTACCAAAATATCAATCAAGTCATCTACACCAAAAAGTCCTCTAAATTCTTTTGTGAAGCCCTCATTTGGAAAGTTTTTAGGGTTAAATATAAACTCTCCTAGATAGTTTGTTCTTTTTACAAAATTTATTAGAGATTTTTTATAAAAAAAAGATTTTCTATTTATTCGACAACCTTTGATCTCATCGCCAATGCTAACCAAAATATCCTTAGAAGTATTAATACTGTTGTCTGACAGGATTGTCAACGATGCTTCCGTAGAGTTATGTTTATTTAAAAAAGATATCCTATCATACTGAGTAAAGGTGTCGCCATTTGAACATAATACGTTATCATAGGTTCTAAATTTTTCGATATTTTCCAGTATCGTACCACCCTGTCCTAATGGTTCTTCTTCTTTCAATAATGTAATATTACAAAGTTCTTCGTACTCTTGCTTCTTTTTTAGAAATAGCTCAGTTGCATAGGAATGATTTACAAATATCTCCTTTATTCCAACGCTCATTAAAGATTCTATCGTAAGATCCAGTAATGATTTCCCATTCACAATTTCAAGTAGTGGTTTCGGAGTTATGTCTGTCAAAGGTTTAAGTCTTGTACCTTTTCCTGCAGAAAAAATTAAGGCTGCAATATTAGGCATGATTAGTTATCTCTTAATATATATTTTAATATCTACAAGAACTGCTCTATCTTCAGTAAGTATTATTGGATTTATATCCATTGTATATATCTCTGGATATGTAACCAATATACCTTGAATTTTGTCTATTGCTTCTATTAACTTCTGTTTAGCTAAAGGGGCTTTTCCTCTAAAGCCATTGATAACAGTACAGATCTTTGTATCATTTAATGCCTCTTCTATACTCTTAACAGTATCAGGAACAAGTATCTTTTGTATATCTTTATACACTTCTGTATATATACCACCCTGTCCTAAGGCAAGAAGATGACCGAATCCCAGACCATTTGGTTCATAGATATCAATACCACCTTCCCTATTCGCTCCCACAAAAAATTCTGCTTTAGGTTCTATCATTTCTTGTATTAATATCTCTGGAGTATTCTTACCTGTTACTTTCTCAATGTTCGTGGAGAGCTCTTCAAACTTATATTGGAATTCAGATATTGTTCTAATATCTAAAAACAATCCTTTAAAATCCGTCTTATGTGCTAAATCTTTAGATGTAGCTTTAATAGCTACTGGGAAATTCATAGCTGCAAACTCTGTAGCTTCATCAATATTTGCAGTTAGTAATTGTTTGGGTAAATCTAAATCAAATTCATTGGCAATATCTAATGCAATATTATCTGGTAATACTTCTAAATCTTCTGTAAGTATTTCTAATATTTCTTTCTTGTATTTACCTTTCATTTGTAATGTAGATATATCCCTGTGAGATGTATTACGTTCATTCAAAGTATGTTCTGTAATCTTACTTAGAAGTTTAATAGTATCTTCGATATCGTTTGAGTAATACAAACCATATGCACCTAGTATATTATTACCATCCTGGATATCTTTTCCTCCAAGAAAGCACGAGAAGATGGGTTTGGATGTCTGTTTTTGGATATCAACAATGAGTTTTGCAACACCAGTTATATCTGTAACTAATTGAGGGGTGAGAATTACCAAAAGAGAATCTACGTTAACATCATCAAGTAGTATCTTTATAGATTTCTCATATCTATCTAGTAGTGCATCCCCGAGTATATCTACAGGATTTTTTGTGTTAGCAAATACTGGTAATTCCTTTTTTAATTTCTCCTGTGTTTTTTCCCCTATCTCTGCAAGATTAAGACCGAATTTCTCTATGAAATCTGTTGCCATTATTCCAGGTCCTCCTGCATTAGTAACGATACCTACATTCCTTCCTTTGGGTAATTTTTTTGTAGAAAGTACCTTCAATGTATCAAAAAGCTCCTCAGAACTTTCTACTTTAATTAAGTTGGCTTTTTTAATAGCAGCAAGGGTAATATCGTATGATTTTGCAAGAGAGCCAGTATGTGAAGAAATTGCTTCCGTACCTTTATGTGAGCTCCCTGGAGCAATTATTACAATTGGTTTATCTACTTTCTTGGCAATATCAATAAAATCTTTACCATCTGAGAATTCTTCTAAATAAAGGGCTATTGATTCTGTATCTTTATCTTTAGAAAGATATTCGATTAATTCATTTTCATTTATATCTGATTTATTACCAACAGATATTATCTTTGAAAAACCGATATTATCCATTAGGGCCATATCCATTATTGCTGTTGCAAATGCTCCTGATTGTGATATGAATGCGATATTACCCTCTATTGGGTTATTTCTAGCAAATGAAAGATTTATCTTACTATCGTTATTAATATATCCTAAACTATTTGGACCCATTAATCTTATATTCGCATCTTTTAATTTTGTACATATTTCTTCTTCTAATTCTTTACCCTCAGGACCTGTCTCTTTGAATCCAGCAGAAATTATTAATACCGAAGATACCTTCTTCTCTATACAATCCTCTACTACAGCTAAAACAAATTGAGATGGAACTACAATACAGACTTGATCAACAGAATCTTTGATACTCAAAAGGTCAGGGTAGCATGGTTTACCTTCTACTTCTTTGTATTTTGGATTAACAGGGTATACCCTCCCATTGTAGCCACCTTCTAAAAGATTTCGTAATATTACATTACCTATTTTACTTTTATCTTGTGATACACCAACTATTGCAATACTTTTTGGAGAAAGGATATTTTCTTTAATCATTCTATTCAAACCTAGCTAATATATTTTTTATATTGAAATTTTTTACTTCCTCTACAAATTCAGTTTTAAATTTCTTTCTATTTTCAAGATTACTATAGAAGTCTTGTCTTCCAATATTTCTGTATATTATACCAGTATATATATATTCTGTATCTTTAACGCATTTTACTGCATCACTTATGGTAGTTTTTGGTTCGGTATATTTAATTTTCTCTTTGAAGAATTCTGGTGTACATTCAGGATTGTATGTTGGACATAGCTGCATTACTTCGATAACGCTAAATCCTTTATGTTTGATACCTTCTTTTATCAACTCGCAGAGTTGTTTCGGTTCTCCAGAGTATCCTTTTGCATAGAAGGTGGGGTTAAGGCTTAATACTAATTCGCCTATATTAATATCTCCCTCAGGTTTACCATCGGGGAAAGCGTACATCTCCTTGCCTTGTTGAGTAGTTGATGTTGCTTGTCCAGTAGTTAATGCAAAATTCTGGTTATTATGAATTATTACAGTAATATCATAGTTGGAACGAATACCGTGTATTAAGTGGTCTACACCTTCATGTAAACATCCCCCATCCCCTATCTCTGCAATAACGGTAAACTTTCTGTTTGCTAAATGAGCTCCTACTGCGAGGGGTATTGATCTACCATGCAATCCTTTATATCTATACCCTTCTATATCATCTCCTCCATTACCGTTACAGCCGATATCAAATGAAATAAATACTTCACTTGGTGCTTTCTTAAGGTCGACTAGGGTCTGTTTTAAGGCCATATTTATACCGAAATTACCACAACCTGGGCACCATGTATTCTTCATATTTGTATTGTATCTCTCTATTTCCATATTACTGTTCTAAAAAATCTAAGATATCTTCAACAAAGAATGGTCTACCATCGAATTTAAGAAGCTTTTCAGAGAATTCAAAATTACTTTCTCTTTTAATTAACTTTCCTAATTGTCCAGTTTGATTGTTTTCAATTAAAATTAACCTACTACCATTTTCATACAATTCTAGAATCTTTTCATATTTCAAAGGAAATATATATTGATAATGTATATACCCAATCTTTGTATCAATCTGATTCATCGCGTCTAGAACAGTATTTTTGGTAGATCCTGTACCAACAAATACAACATCAGGATCTTTTGGGCCATAATATTTAGGTTCAGGTATCTCTTTTCTTAATGAGGAGAGTTTTCTAAGTCTCTTTTCTGACATTTGTAATATTGTTTCAATATCTTCTGTGCTATTTCCATCTTCTGAATGTTCATCACTGTTTACTAAAAAGGTAGGAGAGTCTTTCTGTGGTATCCACCTTGGTGATATCCCACTTTCTGTTATCTCATATCTATACTTGCCTTTACTTAAAGATCTTTCAATCTTAATTGGTTTAGGTAAATCCTTTATATTAAAGAGTGATTCCGCTATTTGTTTTTCAGTTAGTAGAATTACAGGAATTTGATACTTTTCTGCGATATTAAATGCTTTTTGAATTAATTCATAGCTATCATTTACATCACTACAACTAAGTACACATCTAGGAAATTCACCATGTCCTGCACCCAAAGCTACCCCTAAGTCTCCTGCACCAGTCCATGTGGGTATTCCAGTTCCTGATCCAGCTCTTTGACCAAGTACAACAACCATTGGTGTCTCTGTCATACCTGCACAAGATATTGCTTCTGTCATTAGATCAAAACCACCTCCAGAAGTTGCAGTAAATGCTCTAGTACCCATATGCATACTTCCTAGTACTTGTAATGCAGCTGTAATTTCACTTTCAGATTGTTTAACTAACATCCCTGTTTCTTTGTATGTATCTCCTAATATCTGCAATATTGCGGTTGAGGGGGTCATTGGATATGCGTAATATGCTCTACAGCCTGCAGATATTGCACCTAAAGCAATAGCTTCATTACCCGTAAGTATCTTGGATTTATTCCAAAAAGGTGTTTTCTTTTGAGGTCTTTCTTTTATTTCAAATTTCTTGGGTTTCTCATATGCATATCCAGCTCTAAGACATCTGTATTCTGCATTCATATCAATATCCTTACCTTCAAATTTTTTCTTGAGGACTTTTTCTAATATCTTGATATCTAAATCTATTAATTTCCAAAGGTATCCGAGTATTACTACATTGGCCATTATCTTAGGAGCTTTACTTTCCTCTGCGATTTTTAAGGTATCTATATATACAACATCAATATCTAACTCCTTAATATATTCATTTTCTTCTTTGGTAAATTCAAAGTCGGGAATTGAATGAAGAATTAGTCCATCCTTTGATACTTGTCCAATATATTGATGGAGAGCCTCTGGTGCTATACAAATTAATATATTTGTATATCTTGAGGATGAGTTTATTACACTATCTGAAAAATCTATTTGATATGAGGCATATCCTCCTTTGATAATGGAGGGGTATTCTCTGTATGAAAAGGTAAAGAAACCTGAATCTTTAATACCTTTTGTTAATATCTCCCCTAGTGTATTAATACCTTGTCCTGACTGTCCACCAAATTTCAAAGAGTATCTACTTTTCATTCGTTGTTAGAAAAATTTAGAAAAAGTATGTATATATCAGAGTATCATTATGAATATATCTTGTCAAAAGGTTACAAAATGCCCTTTCTAATGTAGAATGTAGGTTATGAAAGATTATGCAACGGTAAAATTACAATCAGGCAATGGTGGAGAAGGAATTATTGCTTTTGACAATAATAGGAAGGCAGATGGTGGTAATGGTGGTAAAGGTGGAGATGTATATTTAGAAGGTACTACGAATGTTTTTGATCTTTCACATTTAGAAAAACTAGCTATACTTCGTGCTGAGAATGGTAAAAGAGGTGAAAAAAAGAAAAGTAATGGAAAAGATGGCTCAGATCTAACTGTATTTGTACCATTGGTTACAATAGTTAAGGGTGAAGATGGTACAGAACTTCTAAAGATTACACAGAAGGGTCAGAGGGTAAAGATATTGGATGGTGGTATTGGTGGTTTAGGAAACTTTACTCTTCGTGGTGAGGGTTGGGATGGTAAATTATCTAGAAAGAGAGCTGAGAAAGGTAGTACTTTATCTTTAAAACTTGAGCTTAACTTAAGGGCAGATGCTATATTTCTTGGATATCCTAATGCTGGTAAATCAAGCATCATTAATTCCTTAACTAATGCAAAATACAAGGTCGCTTCATATGAATTCACAACATTAGATCCTCAGTTGGCCGTAATGGGTAGATATATCCTTATGGATTTACCTGGCTTAATTGAAGGTACTTCGTTAGGTAAGGGTTTAGGAACTGAATTTTTGAAACATACTAAATATTCTAAACTTTTAGTACATTGTATTAGTTTAGAGAATGATGATTTAGTATCTGCATACAATACAATGCGAGAGGAGTTTTCCGATATCTCTAAGAATTTGGATATGTTACCTGAGTTTGTTGTTTTTACAAAGGCAGATATTCTCTCTTTGGAAGATTTAGAAAGTAAAAAGGAGGAACTAGAAAAGTCCTTTAAGGATTTCATAGTTATTTCTGTATACAGAGAACAGGACTTAGAAATTTTGAGAAATGAGTTAGAAAAGAGATTGAGTTCTACTTCTTAATCCTTGATCCAGTGCTCTTTTGGCATTCCATTGTAAATCAGGCTTATCACTCATACTATCAACTAACCATTCGAGATATTCTCTATCAGTTCTCTCTATTTCTTCGAATGTTTTACCCATATATTTACCAAAGGACATCTCTCTCATTATCTGAGGTTGTTTAGTAATGAGTTGCATATTTTCAATACTTAACTTTGTATTATCCCTTAAATATCTAAAAAGATCTCTAAGGAAATATACATCACTCAATGCATCATGTGCAGTTATATGTTCTTTGTCTTCTGTTTTGTAGAGTCCTAAATAGTATCGAAGGTATTGTAACTTGTAACTTTCTAAATCTCTTCCCTCGGCAGTTGTAAGAGCATTCCGAGATACTTTCAAAGTACATATTGGCTCTAATATGGTTACACCTTTTTTACCTAATGCTTCTATATCAAAATCAGAGTTATGAGCAACAAATACATACTTCTTTGCAAGAAAGTCTAAATATTCTTTTAATGAATTACCTTTAAATTCAGGATCTTTACCTTCCTCTGGTATCAAAGCATCTTCAAAATACTCCCTACCTTCAACATCCTCTGGAGTTATATTGTGTATAGCCATAGCCCCAAAAGATATCTCTTGTCTTGGTTTTACATATACATTCATCCAAATATTGGGATCTTCAGTAATGAAAGCTATCTGAAGTAAGTCCTTACTTTGTACATCTGTAGTTTCTGTATCTAAATACAGTGGTAGTTTGTGTGACATATTCTTAATATTGTTCAGATTTACGAGCATTTTGATTAATCTTAATCACAAGATTAAGAAAAGTTTGTTGCTCATCTTTTGTTAAAGAATTGAATACCCAATCGTATCTTTTTATAGTTTGATCTACTAAAGTATCTACTTCTTTTTGGGATTTCTTTGTCAGTGTAATATTTATTACTCTTCTATCATTCCCATCATCACATCTTTCTAACCATCCATTTGCTACTAATTTGTCAATTTGGGCTGTAATGGTCGCAGGAGTAACATTGAATTGTTTAGCTAAATCACTAGATTTTACACAACCTTTATCTCTTATGAATACTAACGTTCTCAATTGAAGAGGAGATAGCTCACCTTTCTTGTAGGTTCTTAGCTCTATATTTTTGATAAAGTCGAGGGTATTTTGGATTATTTGTTTCTGAAGTGGCACAGACAGTTCAGTAAAAATTTAATATTGAGTTTGATTGTAGCACATGAATATTTGATAGACAAATTAATTGGGTTGTAGCTTTTAAAATATATTGATATATTCGAAAGAGAAATAACTTAAAGAAATATTAAATCATGGAAATACCACAAGGAGCTAAATTTATGTTTATAGCTATCCCTGTTGTTGCAGTAGTATCAATCTTAATTTTTCAATATGTTGGTAAAGATAGAGAAATAGATGCGTTTACAGATGATGAAATGGAGAAAATCTCAAATGGAAAGGAGGTAGAAGCTTTGAACGATTACGAAAAATTTGAATATGAAATATCAAAGGAAGGTAATGGTCCAAGTGCAGTTGTTGGTGATACTGTTGTAGTTAACTACGAAGGTACACTAATAGATGGAACTAAATTTGATAGCTCATATGACAGAAACAAACCTTTTGAATTCAAATTAGGTGAAAATATGGTAATTCAAGGATGGGAAGAAGGTGTAAAGGGTATGAAAGTTGGTGAAGTAAGGTTGTTAAAAATTCCTTCAGAAATGGGATATGGATCATATGGAGCTGGAGGAGTAATTCCACCATATGCTGGTTTGAATTTTAAGGTCGAACTATTGGAGATTAAATAACTCCAAGTACCATTAAAAGACCAATCAGAAGCATTAATGCACCTGCAATAAGGTGCATTTTTCTTACATTCTTCTCTTTCCAGTCTTTTACATCCTCTGCTTTCTTAGAACCTACATATACAAGGATTGTAACTAGTATCATTGGTGATACAAATACAATATTGTAAAGAAGTAACATAGGTATAGATGCTACAAAACCACCATCAGCTAACATACCTCCGAGAATAATGTATGGACCAATTGTACATGGAAGTAAGAATAGTGTTACAAACAAACCCATACTGAATGCTCCAATTGGAGAAGTTACTTTTGATATTATTTCATTTACCTTCGGTCTCAAAAATAGAGGCATTTCTGTTCCAATACTTCCTGGTTTGTATTTAAAGTAATCCTTTAATTCAAGTAACCCCAAAACTATAGCTCCTATTCCCAATGCTTTGTATATATACAATTTTATGGAAGCAATTGATTGTATAAATTGAAATGCTGTAATTATTAAATATCCATACAACAAATACATAACTATGACAGCTAAAACAAATGATAGACCTGCAAATAATATCTGTTTCCTATCGCCAGGGTTGTAAGTAACAATAGCTATTAACATTAAAGCTAAAACTGATATTGCACAAGGATTTACAGAATCTGCTAACCCCAGCAATATTGTCTTCCATACAGAGACTCCTTCTGTTTGAGTATCACTATTTTCACCAGAATCACCAGTACCTGAACCATTAGAATTAATTTCTTCCCCATTCCACTGAAGTAACCAACCATTTATTTCAATAGCATTTTCAAATACCAAAGAACCTCCCGAATATTCAATCTTCGTTGGTTTAGCTTTTTTACCATTTAAATTGGCAATAGCTTCTGTAATCGTACTTGCAGAGATAAACTGTTTAATCTGCTCATTCTCCTCAGTAGAAAGAGTCTTTAAAGATTTTTTAATAGCTACACGATCCTTAGCATAAAATGTTGGATATCTTTCTAAATCATTCAACTTTAAATCATTAAAAGGAATCTCTTTACCATTAGAAAGAAAAATTACATCTGGCTTAGCGCTTAATATCATTTCATCTAATTTCCCCAATATTGGAGTATCACCAGATTCCTTGCTATCAGGATTAAACATTATCTGTGGAATTCCAAGACTTAAATCATATTTATCTGAATACGAAGAGAGAGCCTGGGAATTTGCAAGATTCTTGTAAATCTCATATTCAACAAAAACAAATCCACCCTCGTTTACCTTCTTAATCAATACTGGTGAAACCTTTGCACAGTGAGGACACCCGATTCCTCCAAAATATATTGCGTATTTGTTACTGCTTTGTACTACCTCTTCTTGTGCATATATTTTAGTAATTGACAAAAAAGGAATAGTAAGAAGTATTAAAAAGAGAACACTTTTAAATATTTTTTCCATTGGTCTTAACATTGTAATATTATATATCCTATTAGCTACAAAAACATTTTATGAAAAATTTTGAACTCTCGAAAACACAATTAAAAGTCACTGATAATATATTAGATTGGTTTAGATCGTCTAAATGTCAGTATATCACACTAGGTGGATATGCTGGAACAGGTAAAACTACTTTACTTGGATATTTAAGTGAATATCTGCATAATGATAATAAAAAAATAAAGATTGCATATTGTAGTTTTACTGGGAAAGCCGCAAGAGTTTTGAATAGGAAATTAGTGGAGAGTAAATCAATTCGAAATACTGACTTTAATGGTACTATTCATAGATTAATATATAGAGCGATTGTTGATGATGACGATAATATACTTGGGTGGGAAAAAATTCCTTTGGAGGATTTTAAATATGATCTAATAGTTGTCGATGAAGCCTCTATGGTAACAGAAGATATTTGGAATGATTTGCTAAGTTTTAATGTCCCTATTCTTGCAGTCGGTGACCATGGCCAATTACCTCCAATTAACAGTAATTTTAATTTGATGGGGAAACCTGATCTTACTTTAGAAGAGATATATAGACAGGAGGCTCAGAATCCAATCATTAAAGTTTCTGAGATTGCAAGAAAATACGGTAATATACCTTTTGAAGAATTCTCTAGAACTGTAAAAAAGATAAACAAGGTTGAACCAGACACACAGGATACATTAAGAGATATTTTTGCATCTTTCAATGATGAAACAATGGTGTTATGTGGCTATAACAAAACTAGAGTTAATCTTAACAAAGCAATCAGAAGTTTACATTTTGAGACTAGTAATCCTCAAATTGGTGATCGAGTTATATGTTTAAAAAATAATAGAATTGTAGATATTTTCAATGGTATGACTGGCACGATTTTGGATATCTCTCGTAAGGGAGCGGATTCTCTTGAATATTACGAAGCCGAAATTGCTTTAGATTATGAAGATTTGCCATTCTGGGGGAAAATCTCTATTGAGCAATTCAATTCTATAGAGTTAATAGATAAAAAGATGCCAGAACTTAACTATTTTGACTTTGGATATGCATTAACCGTTCACAAAGCTCAAGGCAGCCAAGCTAAAAGAGTTGTTGTATTCGAAGAAAGATTCCCCAAAATGGACGACGACAACTTCCGCAGATGGCTATATACTGCCATAACCAGAGCCGAAGAAGAACTCTACATCATCGGGTAGACCCTAGTCTATACTTTTTGCATAGCTAAGACATTAGTTTATAGACCTGGGACATTTTCCTTACTAACTTTGAATTGGTATATTGCCATTTGTATTCTCCGATTTTCAATGCTAAACCCGCTTTGACAGGATTCCTTTTTATGTATCTTAGGATTGTTTCAAAATATACGAAATCACCTATTTTGTAGGCCCTAAACCTACTTTGAAAAACATGCCCTACCCATCCATATTTTCTCTTCATATGTTCTGCATATGCACAATTCACAATATGCATAAATTTTGAAATCGAGGCTGTATCAATACTACAAACTAACAAATGGTAGTGATTAGGCATAAGGCAGTAAGAAAAAATTGCGATATCATGTACTGAGGAATATTTCATCAGCAACTTTGTAAAATATTTATAATCTCTAATTTCTTTGAAGATATCCTCTCTTTGATTACCCCTTGAGACAATATGATATGGAAATCCACTTTGAAAATTTCTTGGTCTGGACATATCAATATCATACCCCAGGTCTATGAACTTCCCTTGAAATATCACCACTTTATTAGACTAGGGTCTACCTGTATAATGTGGGCATGGTATTGAATAGAGCAAAAGATGAGATGTTGTTGAGGGAGGCTGCAGAGATTTCTGTTGGTATTTTGAAGGAATTGGGTAATCGTATTGAGGTTGGTGTTACTCCTTTTGAGATAGATGTTATAGCTGGTGAACTGTGCAAAGCTAATCATGTTTCCCCATCTTTTTTAGGTGTAAATGGTTATAAATACAATACTTGTATTTCAGTTAACGATGTTGCTGTTCATGGTATTCCTACAGATATACCTTTTAAACAAGGAGATCTTGTTTCAATAGATTTTGGGATTATTCATAAGGGGTTGTTTACAGATCATTGTTGGACTTGGAGTATTGGTAATCCAAATGCTACCAATGAGAAGCTTCTAAGGGCTGGTAGAGAGGCTGTAGAGAGTACTCTTCCACTTGCAATAGTTGGTAATCATGTCGGTGATTTGGGTCATAATATGGAGAGTGTTGCAAAGAAAAATGGCTTTAATGTTATGCGTATGTTTGTTGGTCATGGTATTGGTAAGACATTGCATGATTCTCCAGATGTTCCAGCATATGGAAATAAAGGAAAGGGTCCTCTCTTAGTTGATGGTATGGTTCTTTGTATTGAGTGTCAGGTTGTTGATGATACTGGGGAAGTGAAGATAGATAAGGATGGGTGGTCTGCTAAGACAAAAAATGGTGGTAATTCTGTTATGTTTGAGTATATGGTTGTTGTTAGAAAGGATTCTCCTGATATTCTTACTGATACCTTAGATTGGAAGACAAAGGTATAGCATATTTATAGCCCTATAGTAATATGGTATAATATATTAGGTTTTAATACCTAATTATTCTTTTCTAGTTTTAATACTGAATTGAATAACTGCTCATTAATAAGGACAATGTGGGTTCATTTATACCAACATATAGATATTTATATCTATATGGATGTTTGTATGTTGGTATAAAAATCAATAAAAGGAGAAAAAGAGATGAAAATTTCTGGTTGTCTGGTTATAATCGGAATCGGAATTTTTTTTGTATTGTGTGTGATTGCTGTAATGGCAGTCAGCTGCGGGTTCCCCGAACCTGGGGTAAACCCGCCCCCATATTGTCCTCTTTAGAGAGAAGGGTCTCTTGATCCGTATTAGCTTTATGCTATACCCAAGAGACCCTTCTCACATTCCCTATTCATACATCCCCTTAATTATAGGCAATATCTGTTTCTTTCTACTAACAACATTAGAAAGAACCAAAATATTGTTTACAATATTCTCCCCTATTCGATCTTCAAAAAGTTTTAAATCCTTACCAACAACTAATAGCTTACACTCACTCTTTAAAATATCAGTAACCATCGCTAATCTTAAACCAATAGGATTAGAAATATCCTGATTCCTCATCTCATCAATCAAAGAATCAATATTAATACTAGAACCATCCCTAGTTTCAATTTGACTAATAACTACTCGATTGCCATTAAAATCAATCTCTTTCATATCCATAGCTAAAATATCCTTAGGAATCATATTAGCCCAGTTATCCTTTTTGTTAAAAATATCCTCTACAAACTGATCTAAATCCTTTATCCCACTCAAATCAACTAACGTATACAACATATCTATATCAAGTGATGTTGTTGTAGGAGATTCAAGATTAAGAGTATCATCAATTATTGCACTAACTAATATACCTGCAACATTCTTTGGTATATCAATACCAGAATTCACTATTAATTCTGCAATTAAACTGGCTGTAGAACCACACTCTCTAATTAAAATCTTTTCTGGAATAAGGTCTTCTAATTTAACATCATGATGGTCAATTACTTCAATAATATTGGAACTTTCCCAACCTTTTGGTCTACTTTCTGGATATGTATGATCTACTAAAACAAGATTCATACCTGATACATCTGGAATATATTCAGGTAATCGTGTTTCAAATATCTCAAATATCCATTTTGTTAATGGATTTACATCTTCACAACGAATTGCATAGTAATTAAAGAAACCTTGCGAGTTCATATATACCTGATATGCGAATGCACTGGCTATTGAATCTAGATCTGGTTTTGTATGTCCTACTATATATACTTTTTCTTTTGTCATATGGGCAATGTAATATGTTTCTCAGATGATATCAAATATTCAAAGAATTGACCAAATGTGTGATACAATATGTGAAGATAATTTGAGTGTCTAACTAATATGCCTGATACAAGTAACAAGATATACGATATTGCCATTATCGGTAGTGGTCCTGCTGGTTTTTCTGCAAGTATATATGCTAGCAGATATAGGTTAAGTAATATTGTTTTTGGTAGATTACTTGGTGGAACTATCTCTGAAGCACATAAGGTTTGTAACTATCCGGGTGTATCAGATATTTCTGGTTTAGATTTGGGTATGAAATTCTATGAACAAGCTAAAGAGCTTGGGGGTGAATATTCTTCTGAACATATTGTGTCAATAAAAAAAGAGAGTGATATTTTTAAATTAACATCAGATTCTAACAAAGAATTTTTTTCAAAGACTGTAATATTGGGTATTGGTACAAACAGGAACAAATTAAATCTTAAGGATGAAGAGAAGTTCTTGGGTAAGGGTGTTTCATACTGTGCTACATGTGATGCAATGTTTTATAGAGATAAGACAGTTGTTGTAGTTGGTGGTAGTAATGCTGCCACTATGGCTGCCTCTATGCTTTCTGATATTGCTAAGAAGGTGTATTTAATATACAGAGGTACTGAACTTAAGGGTGAACCTATGTGGATTGAACAGGTTGAAGGAAAAAATAATATTGAAATAATATATACTACTGTTTTAGTTGGTTTAGAAGGTGAAAGTAAATTAGAAAGAGTTAAACTTTCTAGAGAGTATAACGGGTCAGAATATATAGATACTGATGGTGTATTTGTTGAAATTGGTTCTGTTCCTAATGTTGATTTAGCTAATAGTTTGGGATTGGAACTAGATGAGATGAAATATATAAAAGTAAATAGTGATCAGAGTACTAGTTTAGATGGCGTATGGGCTGCTGGGGACTGTACTAGTGCTTCTAACAGGTTTAGACAGGTTGTTACTGCAGCTTCAGAAGGCTCTATTGCTGCTAATTCAATATTTGGATATCTAAAACAGGGTAAGAGTTGTGGTAATTCTACTGAGGTATATTAATTACTTTTTGAATTAACAAAATCGACCCACTCTTGTAGATAGTTGGAGCTTGACCATACCTTTTCTTTACCTACTCCATACTCTATACGTCCACCGTAAGATTCAATAAGGTCTGCTTCTACCTTTAATCCACTATTAGGATCATTCCTATCTTTGTCATTTCTATCACCTCCTTTGGTAAATACTTCAGGTTTAATGACTTCTAATACTTCTGCGCAGTTAGTGGCCTTTGGATTTTCGTGTACTACAACATAGTCTACACCTTTTATAGCATCTACAATGTCTGCCCTGTCTTTAGCAGGTATAAATGGTTTACCCTTTTTGTTAATACATCTTGTATCTCCGTCAAGAATAACTATTAATACATCTCCAAATTTTTTAGATTCTAAAAGGCATGATATATGGCCAGGGTGTATAGGGTCGAAATATCCTGAAGTACACACTATGGTCTTACCTTTTAGTGTAGTTTCTTTTAATTTGGGAAAATCTTCTAATGAAATGATCATAGATATTTTTGATAACGTTAGTCTAGATTTAATCAGATGAATATCTCTGTGTCAACAATTTGTAATCCACCCTATATATCCCCATATCTCAACCTGTAGTAGTACCCTCCTGGACTAAATACAACGTATTGTGGGGTATAACTCTAAACTTGACGACTACAGGCCGTTGACGGACACAACCCACTGCGGTAGCTTAGATTACTAACTACAACATATTGTGTTTAATGAGATGTCCCTACTGTGCATGTACAACCTCTAAGGTTGTAGACAAAAGAGATAATACGGATGACTTCTCTACTAGAAGGAGGAGGCAATGTTTAAGATGTGGTAGAAGATATACAACATATGAAAGGATAGAGAAAGTAGATATTGTAATTGCGAAAAAGGATGGCTCTTTAGAAAATTTTGATTGTGAGAAACTCAAAAAGGGTATAAAGAAGGCTGTTAATCTTGATCGAATAACTGAAGATGAGATTGATACCTTTTGTGAGGAAGTAGAACGAAAAGTAATGGTTAGCTCTAACCCTCTTACAACTACAGATATTGGAAATATGGTACTTGAGTGGCTAAGAGAATTGGATCCATTAGCATATATGAGGTTTGCTAGTGTATACAAAGACTTTGAGACACTTAATGACTTAAAGAAAGAACTAGAAGATTTAATTTAAAGAAATACTGCAATGGCTAGCAAGGGTATACAGTTCAAAGTAAAGAAAAGAGATGGTCGTTTAGTCGAATTTGACCAAGAAAGAATTACTACTGGAGTTTTCAAAGCTGCAGAGAGTGTAGGTGGAAATGATAGGGAAAGAGCTAAGGAAGTATCTGATGAGGTAGTTAAAAGGCTTGCAAGTAAGCATAGCGAAGAGACATATGTATCTACAGATGATATTGCTAAAACCGTAAAAGAGGCTCTTAAAGATATGGGGCATGGTAAAACAGCTGTTGCTTTTGAATTGTTTGTTGATTTAAAGAACAAGGTTAAAAATATTAAGTCTTTGATTGATGCAGAGTCTTTAGTTAAGGGATATATAAAAGAGGAGGATTGGAGAGTCAAAGAGAATAGTAATATGGCATACTCCTGGCAAGGATTAAACAATCATATCTCTTCTTCTGTTCAAGCTAATTACTGGTTGTATACCATATATCCTAAGCATGTTTCTAATGCACATATTAATGCTGATTTACATATTCATGATTTGGGTATGTTAGCTACGTACTGTTGTGGTTGGGATTTAAAGGATCTACTTCTTAAAGGTTTTACAGGTGTACCTGGAAAGATCTCTTCTGGTCCTGCAAAGCATTTTGGCACTGCATTGGGACAGTGTGTTAACTACCTATATACCCTTCAACATGAGGCTGCTGGTGCTCAAGCTTTTTCTAGCTTTGATACTTTACTTGCTCCTTTCATTAGATATGACAAGCTTACATACAAACAGGTAAAGCAGAATATTCAAGAGTTCCTCTTTAATATGAATGTTCCAACTAGAGTTGGTTGTCAGACTCCTTTCACTAACATCACTATGGATTTGATTGCAAGTGGTATGTTGGCAAAAGAGAATGTAATCATTGGAGGTAAGCCTCAGAAGGAGAAATACAGTGATTTTCAAAAGGAGATGGATATGCTAAACAGGGCATTTTGTGAAGTAATGATGCAAGGTGATGCTCAAGGTAGACTTTTCTCTTACCCTATTCCTACATACAACTTAACTAAAGATTTCGATTGGGATAGTCCTAAATACAAACCGTTGTGGGAAATGACTGCTAAGTATGGTATTCCTTACTTCTCTAATTTCATCAATTCGGATATGAGTCCTGATGATGCTAGATCTATGTGTTGTAGATTAAGACTGGATAACCGAGAGTTAAGAAAAAGAGGTGGTGGTTTGTTTGGTGCAAATCCTCTTACTGGTAGTATTGGTGTTGTAACAATTAATATGCCTAGAATTGGATATTTAGCAAAAGATGAGAATGATTTCTTTAAAAGATTAGAGGATCTGATGGAGATAGCTAAGGAGAGTCTAGTTATCAAACGTGCGAATATTGAGAAATACATGGAGATGGGTTTGTATCCATATTCTAAATTTTACCTGGCTGATGTTAAGGAAAGGTTTGGTGAATATTTTAAGAATCATTTTAATACCATTGGTATCCTAGGATTAAACGAAGCCTTGGTGAATTTCATGGGTAAAGATATTACTTCAGATGAAGGTAGAGAGTTTGGTCTTAAGGTTATGGATTTCATGAGAGAGAAATTAATGACGTATCAGATTGAATACAATCAATTGTTTAATCTAGAAGCCACTCCAGGTGAGAGTACTACATACAGGTTTGCAAAAGCTGATAAAGCTAAGTTTGGTGATGAGATAATTGCAGCATCTGATATTGGTATGAAGAAGGGTTCTGCCCCATATTATACAAACTCTTCTCAATTACCTGTTGGTTTTACAGATGATGTATTTGAGGCTTTGGATAAGCAGGATGATTTCCAATGTAAATATACTGGTGGTACTGTATTACATATATTCTTAGGTGAAAGAATGCCCTCTGTTAATAGTGTAAAGAGTTTTGTTAGAAAGGTTGCGCAAAATTACAAGCTTCCCTACTTCTCTATTACCCCTACATTCAGTGTATGTCCAAAACACGGATATATTGCTGGTGAGCATATTTACTGTCCCAAGTGTGATGCTGAATCTGGGTATATAGATGGTATGGAGTTTAATGAAACTATTTAATATTTTTACTGTCCCCTGCTATGACAAAAAAGCAAAAACAAGTAGTTACTAGACAAAGATGCGAGGTATACTCAAGAGTTGTTGGATATTACAGACCTGTAAATCAATGGAATTCTGGAAAACAATCAGAATACAGTGACAGGGTTACATTCAATTCTTAATGCTAATCTCTGGTTTTCAAAAATCTACTCTTTTAGATTACCCTGGTAAGGTTGCGGCCTTAATATTTACATATGGCTGTAACCTTAGATGTGGGTATTGCCATAACCCTGAATTAGTTACTTTACCGTGTGTTCAAGAGAATATACTTAAAGAAGAATATATTTTTGAATACTTAAAGAAGAGAGGTAATCTCTTGGATGCAATTGTAATTACTGGTGGTGAACCTACTATTCAATCTGATCTAATTCCTTTTATAAAGAAAGTTAAGAGTCTAGGATTTTTAGTTAAATTGGATACCAATGGTAGTAATCCAGGTGTTGTAAAAGATCTTCTAGATTTAAATATCATTGACTATTGGGCTATGGATATTAAATATGAAGAAGAGTTGTATATTCAGAATCTTGAAAAGAATGTTAAGTATGAAGATATTAAGAAGAGTATTAGGTTAATAAAAGAGAGAGGAAATGACTATGAATTTAGAACTACATATGTAAAAGGTATACATACTCTAAAATCAGCAGAAGGTATAGGGGAGCTAATAGAGGGTGCTAAAAGATATTACATACAGAATTTTAGACCAGGTAAAACCATTGACCCAAGTCTAAATAACTCGAATTCATTTACTCCTAAGGAATTACAAGCCTTTAAAAAGATTATAAAAAAATATGTTAAGGATGTTGAGATAAGGGAATAGATTAAGTATTTGGATTGTCCAGGACCTTGATAACCTTACCATTAATCATTGAATTACTATTGATATCCAAATATATTGGCTTATGTATTGGATTACTAGATTGTGGGTACAGTATTACCATATCCTCACTTCGTTTAATGTTTTTAACCGTAGCTGCACCATCAACAATAGCCAATACAACATCGCCATCTTCAAATTCCACATCTCTCTGAACAATCAAATATTGTCCCTCTTGAATATTTTGACCATCGATCTCTCTCATATTCATGGAATCACCTTTAACTATTAATGAGAAAAGACCATCCTTTTTACCAATTAAACTCCTATCAAGCTGAAGGATACCAAGGTTTTGTTCCTCTGCAAGTACTAAAGGAGTACCAGCATTAGCGTACCCTAAAATTGGTATACCTACTAGATACTCATAGATCATATCTGATTCTGATTCCTCGACGATTTGAATACCTCTTGGTTCACTGGTACGAATTATAAAACCTTTCTTTTCTAGAGCTTCTAGGTGACTGACTACACCCCTTTTCGTAGATATACTAAGCATACCTTGGAGTTCCGTTAAAGATGGAGATTTACCATTTTCAAGATAGAAATCTCTAATAACTCTCAATACCCTGTCCTGCTTCTCAGTTAATTTATCGTCCATACATTAGGTATACTCAATTTATTAATTTAGTATACCACCGATGGTATACCCCGCAACTACTTATAGTATACCGTTGTAAAATCATTTATATAAATATATACTTAAATATATAAATTATGAGTATTTTTAATATAATGGCAGAGCAAAAAGAAGCCAAGAAGGTTTACACCTTAGAAGAGATAAAGTTCAACGAGAAGAACAAAACTATGGCTATGGTTTCTTGCATCCCAATTGTGGGATTAATTATGATGTTTGTAGAAAAGGATGATCTTTTTGTCAGATATCATGCTACACAGTTTGGAATGATGAATGTAGTTATATTTGTAGCTTGGATTCCATTAATTGGTTGGTTACTATCAGTAGCAGCATTCGTTGCATTTGTTGTAGGTCTTGTTAAGACCTCAAAGGGAGAGAGATTTGATGTTCCAGTAGTATCAGATCTTGCATTAAAACTTATGAGTGCTTTAGATTAATTTCCATTTAGTATTGGATATTAAAAAAGGGAGAGTTATCTCTCCCTTTTCTTTTATACCTTATTCAACCCTTATTTAACCTCCTGTTGCCAGTTCCCTCTTCCGTTTAATATCCTTACGAAGTAGGATTGTAAAGTATTAATAGGGAAATCAAACCCATACTCAATATCTATTCCATTCTCATTTGTAACTTGGAATCCATCATATCTTTGTACGTCTGATTCCCACCTACTTACGTTATCTGCTGTAAAGTCTACTGGTTCATATGAGTTAATACCCTGTATTAGACTCTTTGCTGTATATTGTTTTACATTACTCCCATATGTACCTATTAAGTTCCATCCTGGGAAGAGGGAGATAGGTGCACTGTCTGTTGTTGTGTCTAACTTGACTGGTTTACCAATGACAGAGATTTCTAAATTCCTTTTAGCTTTTAATATATATCCTTGCCCTGGTACTAATTGGAAATCATTAGCGTCATATGTATCTCCATTACCTCCTACTACTTTCCATGTTCCATCATATTTTGCAATTGAGAATAGTGCGTCTTCATATTGAAAATTTATCATATCTATCAATCCAGCTGCTGATCGAGCAGTATGATCATCGATAAGGAAAGGGAATGTTACAAAATTATATCCAGCTTTTAAATTGTATTTAAATGTTTGACTTACAGAATTTATTTTTATTGTTGATCCAAAATCTGAAATCTTTTTATCGGTCCCTTCAGTAAAGACACCGTCCCGATTTGAGTCAATATATATCAAGATATCTCCTTTTTCACCGGTAATGTCTTTTTCCTTGATAGTAAACATATATATTTCATCACCATCCATAATTGTATATACACCGGGAGTAATCCCTAAGATTTTTCCAGATGTTTGATCAATAAGATATTCAGTTTCTTTTTGTTCTTCTACTTCCTGGGCAATTACCCTTGGTATTAAAGCCGATCCATTATTTGGATCATTCGGATCTAGTTTTTCTTGAGGTTCACATTTTGAACCAGAGCATACATTTCCTTCCATTCCACACTTTTTACCATCAGTATTACCTAATGGCCCCCAGTTTCGACAAAAAAGAACCTCTGGACAAGTTTCTCCATCTGAAATATACCCACCTACTTTATTAGAACAGAAACAACCAGCATCACCATCACAAACGGCCCCCTTTTCAACTGGTTCAACTTTTATTGCGGCTCTCTCTTGAGCTCCTTCTTCTATTTCCCATTTAAACAGACCCTCTTCAGTTACAGTATTACAATCAAGTAATAAGCCTTCGGTAGTTATACATGTAGATGTCGGCCACTTATCAAAACATGAGGAGCCTTCATCACATTTATCTATTTTTTTAGAACTTTCTACTAGCTCATTATCTTTGCATTCATAAGTTTTTAAAGTCGAATTATCATAAACTTGAACTTGCAAATCAGCCCCTCTACATGAGGCTCCTTGAACATCCTTTATTGTTAATTCTGATTTTACACAGTTTCCATTTGAATCAAGAAATCCGAAAGCAATATTCTCGTCTATATTTGTACAGAATGTTTTTGTTTCTACATTTGGCTTCACAATTACTTTTCTTGTTCTTGTTTTTGATTCTTTTTTGTCGTCACTATAATCATCTATTATGGGTTCTGCTCCAATTTGACATGTGTATGAACCATAGGCTGAACCAAAACAGGTTCCGATATTATCACCGACCTTGCAGGAACGCCCAACAGTTTCTGGCCTACAATTATCAACAATGATCCTATTACGTAAAGCTTCATCGGAAAAATTTGGTGCATCTTCTTTCTCTTTAATAACCGAATCATCATCCTCTCTAGTCTCGGTCACAGTAGGGGTATATATAGCTGCACCCCTTGATGTATCACAACCCGATGAAGGAACCCATCTCCCATCATCACACTTAAGACAACTTGTACCATGATATACCATGCTTCCCTGTACCCCACCACCAGCACAAGTTTCTCTATAAGCTTCTTGTGGGGTGATTGATTGAGCAGCTGCCTGAGCATCTGTTTGACCATTACAACCCCTTCTCTCCATAACATCGGCATCACAAGCACAGTTTTCCCATCTATTATTCTGTCTAACACCACAACTACAAAAACCAATCTGTTTACAACCATCCTCCAAAGCACTAACACCCTTTACAAAAGTACTATCAGAAGGCATATCTGTACGATGTAGAACATCTGGAATATCATCACCATATGAAGCACCAGGGATATTTAATACCAATGTTTCTAAAGGAGAACTAGTTTCAGGAGATATTCTTCTTTCCCATTTACCTAAGGGTCCTGCATCAATAGCTAACTCCATTTCAATATTTGTAATTTGTTTAGAGTATGTTTCAACAAAATTATTACCATCCTTATCTACTGCCGTAGAAAGATCTATATACCAAGCACCATTCTCATTTACAGAGCTGGAAAACACATTACTTCTTTCTCCCGTAGTTTCATCAAAATAGTTGATATATACAACAGCATCCTCAACAGGATCTAATTCTTCTATTGTTTTCTCTTCATTGTTAGCATCTTCTATCCTTCCATATGCAGGTACAGGAGTAGAGATATTCTCTGCAATATTATCAGTATTAATACTGATCTCATTGTTTACAATATTTAAATTGTAAAAGAAAATTCCATCCCCTATCATTAGGCTATATTCTGACTCTGGATCTAAACCTTTAACTTCTACATGATGAGTAAAATATGATCCTCTATTTGTAATACTTCTCTCAGTAACAAAATCATCTATATATATACCTACAGAATTCTTCTCATATATCTTGTTAGCAGTCTCATAAGTGGCCATAATCTCCGAAGCTCTTACATCCCTTGTATCATTAAACAATTTCTTACCAATACCTAATATACCAAGAGGTAATTTGTTCTTTTCATCTATTACAAAAACTGAACCGTTTGTTGCAAATCTTGTATTCCAACTCACAGTAAATGAACTAGATGAAAGGTTTGATACCTTAATATCTCTTGGTATTGTTCTTATATATCCAAATACAATTATGGAAAGAAAGAGAATTAAAAGAGTTATACTAAATACCTTAAGTACCTTCTTAATTCTATACTTAGTAACTATACTTTTATCCATTTTAAAAGAAATTTATTAGGTTATTTTACTCAAATATATAGTACAGAAGGTATAGAGAGTTTGCAATATCAATTATCAATTATCAATTATTAATTGTATCCTCTAATACAAAATAGGTTGACTACCGTTTCTATAACCGATACATTATATTATCTCTAATCTTTATTACAGACTAAATGAGATCAAACTGCTTTAAACAGGTATCAAGAGTATTAATTACTCTAATCATTTCCTTTTTAGGATTAGTTTTCTTTTTCAACACTCCTGCAAACGCTCAAGCAAGAGTAACAGGTTTAGGATATATTGGTACAAAGAGTTTTAATGATGATAACTCAACATATTTCCCAATAAAAAGTGCCTTTGATAGTAGTGATAACTACTACATTGTTGGAGAGATATACGATGACAGCTATGATCCAACAAATATTGATCTTAACTGGAATAGTGGTAGTGCAATTTCTAATGGTACATTCTTCTTGTCTAAATACTCCCCAGAGAAGGTATATATGTGGGGTATTACCTTAGGTACACTTTCTGGGGATGTTGGTGCTGGGGGAATTGCATTAGATTCTAGTGGAAATATATACCTTTCCGGCGATTTCAATGGTACTGTTGATTTTGATTTCACCGCAGGTACAGATAGTAAGACAGCAACAAGTTCTTACGATGCTTTCATTATGAAGATTAATTCCAATGGAACATATGGTTGGACTAAAACATGGGGTGGAACCGAATATGACTATGCATACAATCTTGCCGTTGATACAACTAGGAATGCTTTGTATGTCGCTGGTCATCTTTACAGTCCCAATGTAGATATTGATCCTGGAGCTGGATCTGTTACATCAGCAAACAGTGGTTTCCTTATCTCCAAATTTGATTTAGATGGTAATTTCCAATGGGGAAATGTATATGGAAATCTTGGAGGTTTGTTTGAGCATAATGTAAGGATTAAGGAGTCTACCGGTGATGTATACGTAGGTTCCGGAATATCTTCAAATACAACCGTAGATTTTGATCCAGGTGCAGGTGATGATAGTATAACAACTGGTGCGGTTTCTTCTAGTTTTATTACTAAACTTACTCCAACAAATACATACCTTGGAACTGTTCTCTTGGCAGGTGTTGAACTTAAAGAGTTCGTGTTTGATTCAAGTGAGAACATATATATTGCTGGAAGATTTGAAAATACTGTCGATTTTGACCCTTCAACTAATTTAGACTCAATCTCTAGTTCTGGTAGCAGAGATTCCTTTGTTACTAAGTGGAATGTAAGTGCAAACCCATTTGATTTAGATAATCCATATGCTTGGACTCAAAGATTTGGTGGTACTGGCAGTGAATTTGCCTTTGCATTAGATACAGATACATATGGAAATGTATATATAGGTGGTGGATTTACAAGTACAAATGTTGATTTTGATTTTAGTGGAAGTACAGATATCCATTCTGCTATGACAAATCAAGCTTGGTCATATATAACTGTAATTAATAATGATGGTACATATTTAAAAACATATTCATGGGGTAGAAATGAGAATACAAGCTATGCATATTCAGATCTTTACGACTTAGGTATTGATTCAAAAAACAGAGTATATGCAATGGGTGCGTATCTCGAAGATACAGATTTTGATCCTTCTGCAAATGAGTATATTTTAGGAGGTCCAGTTGCTTCTACATACAATACAGATATTTTTGTTTCAATCTTCTATCCATATATAGCAGTAGATATAAATGATCCTGTTGGTAACTTAACTGTACCAGGTGAGAGTTTCTCCTCAGATTCATATCTAATGTCTTTAACCACAAGCGAAGGTCCTGTAGCTCCTTCTTTTTCAGCTGTTAGTTACAGCTATACCTTAGATGTTGATGGGACTGTTGAAACTGTTTCAATAACAGCAACTAGTGCAGATACAAATTCTAGACTCGCAGTTAACGGATATGCTTTGGTAAGCGGTGTTGCTAGTTCACCCATCCCTCTTAGTAGTGGTGCAAACGAAATTAATGTAGTAGTTACTTCTGAGGATCTAACTGAAACCTCTACATATACAATTACTGTAAATAAACCAGTACCACAAGGAAGTGAATATACATATATATCCTCAAAACAGTTAGGCGATCTTGGAAGTAGAATAGAAGTGGAGAATATGGATATGGATTCAACTGGAAATTTCTATGTTTCAGGTACATTTAGGGATGGTCCAGTTGACTTTGGTGTACCTTCAAATGGCGATGACATGTTAAGTGGTACTTACCTGATGAAATTAGATTCCTCACAAAACCCGTTATGGGTACTAAGATGGACATATGATTTCAGTACAAGCGTACCGTTTGTATTAATAAATGACTTAATGGTAGATAGCAATGACAATATTGTTGCTGTTGGTTCATTTGGAGGTACCGTAGATTTAGATCCTACAACAAATACTGATTCAAGAGCATCAGGAGGACCAAGGGATGCCCATATGATAATGATTAATTCAAATGGAACTGTTGGAAACATACTAACTTGGGGAAGTACATTTTTTGAAGACTATTCATACAGTGTAGATATGGATTCAACTGGAAACATCTATGTAGGTGGTACCTTTATGTCTTCATTGGATTTAGATCCTACAGAAGGTGAATATATTGTCACCTACGGTTTCAACAGAACTCATGCCTTTGTTACAAAATTTACTGAAACTGGAGGGTTTACTTGGTCAAAGACATATGAAACTACAGCAAGTAGTTCATCAGGGAACTATGTTCAATATTCCCATATCAATGTAGATGTAAATGGAAACGTATATTCTTTAGGTAGATTTAGGGGTATTAATATCGATTTTGATCCAAGTGCAAGTACAGACATTTTTTCTGAATACAACGGTGGAAGCATATATATTTCAAAATTGGATATAAATGGAAACTATCAATGGACAAAGACCATAACTAGTCAAGATTACATAGATGTTGTAGATGGAGGTTTAGATTCCGATTCGTTGGGCAATGTTGTACTTGGTGGTACATTTAGTACCGATGGAGATGTTGCCCTCTTAGATCCTAACAATCAAACTATTGAATATTCAAGTATAAGTTCAACTGACGATGTATTTCTAATCAAATTAGATGCAACTGGGGATACAACATGGGTAAAAACATATGGAGGATCAAGCTGGGATTCATTAAAGGGGTTAACTATTAATCTTGAAGACAATATCTTTGTATTTGGATATTTCGATGACACTGTTGACTTTGATCCTTCAGCTGGGGTAGATAATAAAAATGTAATTGCTGGTGGAGGTTCTGGCTACGTTATGCAAATAAATAGCTCTGATTCATATATCTGGACGAAAACTTTTGATTCTGATGATTGGGTTGAGGTAAGTTCAGTTGTATTCCCTTCAATAGATGAGATGTTTGTTGGAGGAGTAATGTATGGGACTACTGATCTTGATCCAAGTATAAGTGAAAATGCAATAACAGCAATTGGATTATATGATGGCTTCATTGCTAATTTTGGTCAAGTTACTCAAGATAATGCAAATCTTTCAAATTTAGAATCAACACAAGGAATATTTATACCAGATTTCGATCCAAACACTACAGCATATACAATAGTTCTAGATGCAGGCATCACTTCCCTTGCTTTAAGACCAACAGCACAAGATTTTAATATCTCAGGAATTACGGTCAATGGAACTTCAGTAACTAATGGAGAATTCGGTTTGGCATTGCCACTTAACTTAGGTAACAACATATTTGAAATCATTGTAACTGCTGGAGATGGTATTACAACAAAAACATATACACTTACTGTTTGGAGAGATGATGGTTCTACACCACCATATTCTACAGACACAAGACTCTCTAGCTTAACTATCTCTTCTGGAACACTAAATCCAGTATTTAGCACTAACACAAGAACATATACTGTAGAGGTTACTTCTGATATTACGAATATAACGTTAACACCTACTCTTTTTGATCCTGATGCATACTCCTTACAAGTAAATGGTTCCAATGTAGTATCAGGTACTAGTAGCCAATCCATATCACTTGACCCTGGAGACAATACCGTAACAATCACCGTTATTGCTGAAGATAGAAGAACAGTAGATACATATACAGTATCTATTTACCGAGATACAAACCCATATTTAACTGGACTTAAACTAGATTGGGGAAATACTGGTTTTGAAGCAGATATCCGTGTATCTGCTTTAGATATATGTACTACAAGTGATGGTTCTTCGTATACTTTGGGTCAATTCGAAGGAACTGATGTTAACCTAGGATATCCAGATGGAACAGCAATATATTCTGTTTCAACAGGGTATGCAGATTCATATCTAATTAAAAGAGATAATCAAGGGGCATTCGTATGGGCAAAAGTATTTGCGGGTCCTAATGAATTACTCTCCACCTGTACAATAGATTCCAATGACAATTTATACATAGGTGGCTACTTTGAAGGAACGACCGATTTAAATCTTAATGCTGGTATAGACTCAAAAACTGCCATTGGTCGAGGAGATGCCTTCGTTTCAATATATGATTCTTCAGATACATACATAGAATCCTTTGTATTTGGTAGTTCGGATGTTTCCAGATCAGACAAGGTAACAGACATAGAAGTAACAGCTCAACATATCTTTGTAGGTGGAAGTATGTATGCTAGTGATTTTGATGCGGATGGTACATCCGGTGTAAGTATATTACCTAATCTTGCTCACGGTGATGTCTTTATAAGTAAGTTTAATATCTCGGATCGTACATTTGTTAATGCAATCAGTATATTAGGAGAAAATCTTGATGAAGAAGTAATAGATATTGAAACAGATTCAACAGGTAATGTATATGTAGGTGGATACTGGGGAGGTCCTACTATAGATTTTGATTCTACAGCTGGAGTAGATACCAAAACTGCTGCAAACGAAGACAGGCATATATATTTAACAAAGTTTTCTAATACTCTCGGCTACCAATGGACAAGAATTGTTGAATCATATTATGACACTGAAATACTTAACCAAATCGAGGTAGTTTCAGATAATGAAATATACATGATTGTTAATGCTAGAGCAGAAACCTTTTTTGAAGGGTATGGTACATCACACACACCTGTTGATTTCTACTCAGATGGTATACTACTTAAATATTCCTCCACTGGTACTCTAGACGCACCAAAGATACTTTCTTCAAACAATTCTGCAGAATACAATGGTATAACGGTATTTAACAACAAAATATATATATCAGGAAGCTTTAGAAATATTTTAGATGTTGATTTTACTGAAGGAAGTCGCACTCTAACATCTACAGCAAGTATGGGTAATGCATTTGTACAGATATTCGATACAAGCTTAAACTACCTTAATGCAGTAAAGATTGGCCTTTCAAATGGTGGTAAGCTTGCGAACTCTATAGATGGAATATATATGTTTGGAAAGAGCTGGTATCCAAGAGAAAATATAAGTCCTACATACATACCTTACTACCTTTCAACGCAATATACTCAATACAATCATTTGTATTTGATAAAATATTTAGAAACACCAATTAACAGAGTATTCAATACCAATACATCATATGCAGTAATAGATTCAATATTCTCCTCACCAGTCAATACACTTTACTTCACGCCAGAAGAAGATGTTGTTACATCAATTATACAACAGGGAACAATTGGGAGTACAAATATATTGGAACAGGAGAATCCAGGATCAACTATCTACCAACAAATAGGGACAAAAGTCTTTGCTGGAGATGATGATACAATATCATTAGATTTACCATTCGAATTCCCATTCTATGATGATATATATACGAACATACAAATAGGGACAAATGGTATGATCTGTTTTGACTTAACTAAAAGTTGTGATGGATATCTAGATAGCGGATATGATGATACCTTCTTTGGACCTTTCATATCTCCATTGACTCTAGATACTGAAACAGATGTTACTCCACAACAAGGTATATACATTGATAGTACAACAGAAAGATTCATTGTCTCATGGAGAGCTCAAGAATATGGATATAGTGGTACAGAAATTGAATACTCGTTAATACTGTACCCAAATGGTGAGTTCGAATTTGTATATGGACCCCAAACACAAAATTTCTCATCAAGTTCTGTATATATCGGTGTAGGTGCTGGAGATGGTATAAGGTATACCCAAGCATCTAATGACGGTCTTTTAAATTACAATCAATATCCTACTCTTAAGTGGTCACCAGCTGCGAAACCAACAAAACTTGCTAATTTCAATCTTGATATGAGTATTAACAGGGATATTTCGAGTATTTCTGGAGATATGGATAAGCAAACAGGTAAATCTGTAATTCAAAATACACAAAACATTGCTGGCCTAACAGATATAGATATGTATATTCCATATCGTAATGACTTAAATATTTCTAGGGTATTAGTGTGTCCTGAGGCTACAAATCTCTCAGAAATATCTTACAGTTGTAATAACGCTCAATTAATCAAAGTCGGACTCTCAGGAATCACAAATACCACATACTTAGGAGATCCATATTTAAAGATTACTAATGCTTTACCAAAGGGAGTAATGGCAGTAAGTGCAAATACCTTTACAGTATCTGCATCTGATACACAATTGACAGAAGGTGAATCAACATCAATAACTATCACGGTAATTGATTCAGAAGGTAATCCTGATCCTGACTATGAAGGAACAATAGATATAATTAGCAATATTACTGGATTATCAACTACATATACTTTCCTAGCTACAGATAACGGAAGTAAAGTATTCTCTGATATAGCTATAAACGGTGCTGGGTCATATGTTGTTACTGCACAAGACACCTTAGATGAAGAAATTCTTGGAGTATCTACAAGTATTGTAGTTACTGCACCTATCGAGGAACCAGGTGATGAATCTCCAACAGAAGAACCAACTACACCAGGAGGAGGAACAACAAATCCTCCAACAAATGAAGATCCTGTAGAGATCCCAGAAGAAAATCCTGATGAAAGTCCAAACGAGAACCCCGAAGTTGATGATGATGAATCCCCAACAGATGAAGATGATAAAGGATCTGATGAACAAGATGATGAGACAACAAATACAGGAGTATTTGGATATATTGTAGATGTATTTAATAGTATTGTTGAGGATATTAGAGATATTCTAGAATCTCCAGAAAAAACAGAAAGAGTAGCATATACTGCAACAGGAATCTTAATAGCTATTTCTGTAACCTCTGCAACAATTGGAACCACATACCCATTAGCATATGTATTACAAATAGGGACATTATTCTTTGCAGGATTAAAGATAAAGAATAAAGAGAGAGGATATGGAGTTGTATATAACTCAACTACTAAAGAACCTTTAAATAGGGCAATTGTTAGAATATTTGATATTGAAGGAAAGATTGTTACTACAGCAGTAACTAATACATTTGGAGCATTCGATGTAAATCTCCCAGAAGGAGTATATTCAATATCTGTTCAAGTAAGAGATCACGTATTCCCATCAAGGGTAATAAAAGGTGGAACAGATATGCCATATGAGAATATATATAATGGTCAACAATTCAATCACAATCCTAACACCCCTATTACATTCTCAATTCCTGTTGATCCAATAGATAAAAGCTTTGTTGAATATGCCTCTGTAGTATTTAGAAACAGAATACACAATCTGTTCAATGCGCTTCAAAATATACTACTAATCGGCGGATTTATATTCGTGTTAATAACATATATCAATCTACACCGACCAATTGATTTAATAATCTTAATACTTTACTCCTTACTCATACTTCTTAACTTGTATATATATATAAAAGGTAGGAGAAAATATGGAGTAGTAAAAGACATATACAATGATATTGTACAAGGAGTAAACGTGGGTTTAAGAGAAACAGAATTTGACACAATATATGCTCGAAGAATAACTGATGAAAAAGGTAGATATCGTTTCATAGTACCTGGTGGTAAATACAAATTAGAGATGTTAGATGAAAACCTTACAATTAATACAGAAAAAGAATTAACATATGACACAGATAGTGACAAGATATTGAATATTAATCCTGATTTAGAATTAAGAAGGAAGTAAATATCCTTTTTTAATTGATATATCTGTGATAAAATTCATAAGTTTTGTATCGGGGAGTAGTTCAGTTGGCTAGAACGCTGCGTTTGGGACGCAGAGGCCGCAGGTTCAAGTCCTGTCTCCCCGATTTCATATAGATTTTTCCATAATTTTCAATTAATATATATTGTTAAGTTAATATATATTTACTATTTTGAAAAAATATCCCCTCTTGATATCAATTCTCATTGTAATTACTTCTCTTCTTCTTCCAATACCTGCTAATTGCCAATCCATAGACAAAGAATGTATTTCATATGGTCCAAATGGTACTCAATATGATGTAGAACCTCTAGGAATATTTATTTTTGAATTAATACAGAATGAGGATGTTTCATTCAAATACTTCTCATATACAGTTCCAAACAAGGAACTTAATTGTATAGAAGAAAACCAATATATCCCTGTAATATTACCACAGCCATATTGTTGTGAAGGTTTAAAAGCTGTTGATTTAACAGATGAAGAAAAAGAAGTCGACGGTATATCCAAAAAGTGTGTAAGAAGATAACTAGAGTCATATGATCACATATAACCTCTAGAAAGGGTACGTAAAGGCCTTCAAGATGATATGTTAGACATACCTCTTAAATAGAGAAATGTTCTAGAAATAATTCTAAAATATCTTAAAAAGAAATTATTAATTAAACAAGTTCTCTCTTCTTAAGAAATCTTCTTTCATATACAAACATTCCTGTTAACCCTAATATGCTTGCAAATCCAATAATGGCAAATATTGATATATTGTCATATGTATTTGGATTAGTTTCATCGTTATATGCTATGGCATATGTAGAGAAAGAGTCCGTATCGAATGTTAATGCCCCCGTAGAAGGGTCATATACAGCATCAAGAACCTCTACAACACCATCGTGCTCTCTTAACACCTTGTATTCACCATGACCCTCTAACTCATCCGAAAGTGTTAATGTCACTGTAGTTTCTTCCTCTAACTCTGTTAAATTAGTTCTCCATACCTCTTCTGTAGTTCCTTTATATATCACCTCATTAAGAGATAGATCTAAGAAAGTGTCTACTTCATATCCCCCAGCCGCATTTAAGAATTTATCTTCTTGTACTCCACTAGCTTCATCGATTAATAGTTCTGCATTTCCATTGATTTCTCCAGAAGGCATTACAAGAGCTGCATTGTCAATAATGTCTGTATCTAAATTAACAATATCAGAAGATCTTTCAAATATTGCACTAAGGTGTAAATGTCCTTCGGGCATAGTAAATGTATATGAGGCCTTTCCTTCGTCAGGTAGGGTTTGATTACCATTTAAACCACCAGATACATATTGATAACCATAGTCTGGCAATAGCTCAATAGTGACAGTACTACCTGCTTCAATAGAATAGTCGGTGTATCCACCAGAGGTAAATCTATAACCATTTGCTGCGATTACCCTTACCGTACCATTGGTTACAATTGAATCCTGTGCATCGGGTATATTCCATCCAAGTTGGTATAGTGTACCTGCAGTTGATTCTAGTAAGAAGTTACCAACTGAAGAAGTCATTACATATTTATTATCGGTATCCGTTCCCTCTTCACAGATCACTGTTGTTGGTAGAGGATTCTCTTCCTCTGTACCTGTCATATCGGTCCATGGCCAATGTGATGCTTCTGGTGTAAATAATCCAAGAGATGAGGTGTATGATAAATCAATTGTACCACCACCGGAAACGCGTAAGCTTGCAACATTTTCAGTTGCAATATCACTTGAGAATACTGTTAGTGTATGACCTTGTCCAGACTCAACTAACATACCCACTCCCTCTAATGGGGTTGGATTGTAATATGCTAATGCAGTACCTGTTGTGTATATTGAAAGGTCGCTACTACCAATATATAAACCACCAGAAGCTATACCAGTATTACTTGGTACACCCAATGTTCCTATCGAAACATTCTGACCATCTCGAACAATAACTTCTCCTTCGGTATATATACCTCCTACAAGATTAATAGTTCCCATTTCGGTTCCCAAGAAAAGCGTTACATTACCATTCATATTTATTGATCTACTATCTTCGTTTTCTGCAATAGTAAAACTCCCATCCAAAGAACTAATTGAAAGAGCACCATCTCCAGAACCCGTAATATATCCAAGGGTTCTCCCAGATTCAACGTTTAATTGATAGATACCCATAAATCCCTGTTCAAGACTCCAACCTTCACCACTTACAGATGTTACTTGAGGGTCAGAGGTTTCATCTATAGCCAAGAAACCATCTACAAATATTTGCAATGGATCTCCGGGTGGAGGTCCTAAAGGATCTTCAGAAGCTGGTGGGGTGAATGTATTTCCATCAACCACATACGTATCTTCACAATTATTTAAAAAACCATCCGTAACTGTAACAGTAATTGAAGTACCAGCAGCACCAATAGTTAGCCTACCACTAACTCCAATTGTTATTGATGGCTCATTACTCGCGGAAGGAGATATCGTTAAAGATGCACTATCCCCTGTTATTGTTAAATCACCGCCCATAGCTAATATTGCAGCCCCACTAGAAGGATTTGTTACAAAGTTTGTTCCCACAATCACAATATCAAGATCTCCAGAAGCATGAATATTTTCAACAGATGCATTAGTAAGCGTCAATGTATGTGTTGGAACATCGTAGGATATACCAGCGATACCGTGACTAGAGTTATATCCTCCACCTATATTAAAGATATTAACCCCATTAACATCTAAACTCTGAATTGGAGCTTCTAAAGCAATAGCTGGAGATATTGGAAGTAAAATATACGAGAAAAGAATTAAAAACGAGAGGAAGATCTTTGAGAATTTTTTAGACATTGCAGAGGGGCATGTTTAAATTTATGATAGTATAAATATAAATATATAATTGTTAGCTGTCAATTGCTCTTAATGAAAATCAATTTGATAAAGACAAAATACACACTATATATAGTATTTAGTATTACAATTTTAATTACATTCATTGCAATCTTGGTATGGGTTAAAGACACCCATTCTATCGACAATCAGATCCAAATCATTAATAAGATGGTTGAGATAAAAGAAATACCAATAACAAGTCTAGAAGATGAAGAATCCTCATTAGAAGATTCTCCATACACTAAGTATCCTTCCCTTTCTATGATAAACGTACCTTTAGATTCGCTCAAAGAAATTAATAATGAAACAAAGGGGTGGATCGAAGTACTCGGTACAAATATTAACTACCCTTTTGTTCAACATTCAGATAATAGTTTTTACCTCAATCATTCATTTGATAAAAGTTCTAATCGTGCAGGATGGGTATTTTTAGATTCTCGAAATAACATACAAGAGCTTGATAGAAACAATATTATATATGCACACGGGAGAATAAATACAGTCTTGTTTGGAACGCTAAAGAACATACGAAAGAGTAAATGGTATACAAATACTAAATATCATGTAGTTAGAATGTCTACAGAATCACACAATACCCTTTGGGAGGTATTTTCGGTTTACCAAGTTCCTGTAACAAGCGATTACATAGTTACGGATTTTAATAATGATAAGACCTATGAATATTTCCTAACTTTTTTAAAAAATCGAAGTGAGTATGATTTCAATGTAGAAGTTAATAATCGTGATAAAATTCTTACTCTCTCTACTTGCTCATCTCCAACAACTAGGATTGTAATGCATGCGAGATTAATTCAGATTGATTACAAAGAATAGTAACTACTTTCTAATAAATATTCCAACATTTGTTTCAAGTTTTACATCGTCACCAAAGGTTTGACCATCTTCTTCCTCTCTTCTGTAATTAAACCTTGCTAACTCTTTAGACCATACACCTACAACATCAACATCGACATTGTTTCTTTTCATAGAGGATATTAAAGATGATGCCTTAGAAGATTTAGTATACAAACTACCACCCACAAGATTCCAACCAGTTTGTAGAGGTAGATATGTAGCAGAAGTATCCTTCCATCCATCTAACTCTAAAACAAATTCTTCAGCAGAGACAATTAAATATCCTTTGTTTTGAGAAAGATAGAAGTCATTACCAGCAAAAGGTAAATCTTGCGATTTGGATACTAAATCTTTCCATTCATAACCTACAAAATTACCTACCAAAAGAATATTCGTATTGTATTTAATTAAGTCAGAAGCATACATCTCTTTTGCTTGATATACAGGAGAGAAATCTAGACCAACAAAATTAACACCCTTCTCAATATTTACTTTGTAAGTTGAAAGTTTGTTCCTAGCCTTACATTGTGATTCAGATGTAACACCAACTACAAAATCATCCCCTATTGATTTAGGTAACCATTGGAATGATCCATCCCTAAAAAAACAACCCCTGTTGTTAGCATACTCTTTACATGCTTGAGCAGAAGATACACTTGGTATTTGAGTTGTACAAACGCTCTTGGGATACCATTTAATATCTGTAGATAATTGGCAACATACTCCTTCATACTCTACTTCACATGCTTGACCTGTCTTACCAGGAATTTCTACAGAATATTCTAATTTACCACCATCTATAGATCTACCAACCTTCCATACATCTGCACAAGATTTACCTTCAACATTGTTCTCATAGTCTCCCTTAAGGTTTTCCCTGTTATCTAATTTTAATGCACAGCAAAGAGAACCATCATCATTAGACCATCCACCATCATCTCCTGAACCACCATCATCACCAGAAGGTGGATATCCATTAATCTTTGAAGGCAAATGACTACCACCAGTAACCATTCCATATACTGCATCTATACCCTTGTAGTAATCAATACCTACCTGTCGTTTAACAGGATCGTCTTCGTTACAATCTCCCCATCTATACATATTTCCCCATGATTCCCAATATGTTAATCCTGGACAACTTGCTCCATGGGTAAGATTTAAGAAAAAAGTAATCTGTTTATCAAAGTCTTGTGGAGGAGCAGATGTTTGACCATGTATACCAAAATCTTCTACTATACCTGAAATCTCTGGTTTTTGAGTATAGTTGCTTGCACCAGATTCATTTAACCATATTGTTAATGCAAACGCAGGATCAACCCCTGCCTTTTTGGCCCTTAATACAACATCATTGTAACATTCCAAAGCATGATGTTTTCCTCTTCCAGCTACAAATCTAGTAGCTAAATCTGCAAAACCTTGTTTAGTAGAACCAGGAACACTTTGATCCTTAACTCCCTGATCACAATTGATATCTGCAGCAAACAAATATGTTTTAAAAACAGGAGATATGCTAGTAATTTTTTCTACATATTTAATGTCTTTAATCTGCGTATTCTCATCTACAGATATACCTCCGAATGAATTAATATCAACCGCTATACCTCCAAATCTGTTTGAAACATATCTTTTAACTTCAGAATGTTTCCCTTCCTCTGGATTAAAAGCTACAAGATATACCTCTTCGTTAGGCAAAGACTTAACCTCTTTAACTTCAGGTATTAATATATCGTCTTGGATATCTTTAGTACTAAAGATATATTCTTTAGCTAAATATATAGAAAGTTCATCAGAATTCTCTTTAGATACGGTTTCCCAATCTCTCTTACCATCAGAAATCACAAAAGAATATGTGCTTAGTTCTTTCAAACCATCCAATGTCACCTTATGAAGTTTTGTAAGCTTACTTTCACCGAAGAGTTTTTCATTCCCCCCTATCCTTACATATGTAGGAAGTTCTTTTTTGCTCTTCCATGATATTGTTACAGAGTTACTCTGTATGTCTGATATTAATACATCATATGGCGTGTCTTCGACATATATTCTGTGTGATACCAATTTGTAAATACCAAAACCAATCCCAATTAAACATACAAATATTGAAATTGAGAGAATTAGAAATCTCTTTGATATCTTCATCATCTTTTAGCTAATATTAAATATATCGTAGGTATATCAAGAATATGTAAGTCTTTTTGCATTCTCCACTGTGAGATACTCATTGAGAATATCTTCTCATTTTCACCAGTAATATCAACTGCCATACAAAGATCTGTCTTTGGTTTACATACTTCTAATATATTTTCAAACATAGATTTGTTTCTGTAAGGAGCTTCTATGAAGATTTGTGTTTCATTCTTGCGTAAAGATTCTCTCTCAATATTTCTTAATTTCTCTTGCCTTTTTTGAGGATCCCTAGGAAGGTATCCATGAAATGTAAAAGATTGACCATTCATACCAGAAGCCATTAATGCTAAAAATATGGAAGATGGGCCTACTAACGGTACAACCTTAACCCCTAACCTATGGCACTCTCTTACAACGATACTCCCTGGATCTGCAATTCCTGGAGCACCAGCATCACTCATTAGACCGACATCATTACCAGATATTAACGGTTGAAGAAGAAAGGAAATATTTTTAGTATTAGTATGTTCATCCAATATCCTCATATCTATTTCTTGAATTACCATACCCATATCTTTTAGATATGATCTTGCTACCTTTGGAGTCTCTACAACAAAATATTTTAACTTTCTAACAATATCTAAATCCGATTCTTTCAGTACTTCCTTCAGAGGTCTTTTGGACAAAGATGTTGGTATTAAATACAAAGTACCAGTTTTCCTCATTAGTAAGTTCTTTCAAAATTCATATCAATATCACTAAGCTTTAATTTCCATACCGCAGGCCTACCATGAGGACAGCTATACGGATTCTCACACTTAATCAACTTTTTGTATATATCTATCATCTCTTCCCTATGAAGCATTTGACCACTTCTTACGCTTCCATGGCAGGCCATGGTTGCATAGAGATCCTCTTTCAGTCGTAATATCTCTTTGGATATATTGTGAATATCGTCAGAGAGAGAGAATATCTCATCAAAAAATTTCCTAAAGTCTGTATTTACAAATTCAACTGGAGAAGAATATATATTTAATACTGAATCCTTTACTTCATATTCAAATCCTAATTCAAAGAAAAAGTCCTTTATCTCTTCCAAAGCCTCACCCTCTACAGGGGAGATATTTATTTTCTGAGGTACTAAGAATTTTTGCTTAGAGATATCCCCTGGAAGATTCTTTTTAAATTTCTCAAAGGTAATTCTTTCAGCTGCTGCATGTTGATCAATTACCCAAAGAATTTCATCTCCAAATTCGACTAATATATATTTGTTAAATATCTGATATATATTTTTTAATATACCTACCGTATCAAGTTCTTGAGGTTTAAATGGGGTACTCTCAACATACTCCTCTCTTGTATTAAATATTGATTGTGTTTCTTCCAAAGCTTCTTTACTAAACAGTAAGCTATCTCTTACAGAACCCACAGAAGTATCTTTAAATGATATGTCTCTAGAGATATACTCTTTCGGTATATATACATTTGGAACTGGTACTTCTTTTCTGTATGAGGTAGCTCCCTCTACACTCTTTTTTACAGCCTCTTCAACTGCAGAATATATTCTAAAAGGATTAAGAAATCTAACCTCTTCTTTTCTTGGATGAACATTTACATCAATTAGATCTGGATTAATATCCAACAACAATATATATGGAACCTTTTCTCCATGAGGAATATATCTCTCCATACCTTGATATACTGCCCTTGATATACCTGAGTCTCTAATTGGTCTTCTGTTTACAAAGAGATATTGATTGGTTGCTTTCTTTTGATGATCTGAAGGGTGTCCAACATACCCCGATATCTTAGTTCCATTACCGTCATAGAAAAGCTTTAAAGCTCTTTGAACAAAAGAGTCTTTAAGAACAGATTGTACTCTCTCTTTTTCAATGGAATTAGATCTAGAGTTTGGAATTGGTTTAAGATCATATATTGTTTTTAAATCTCTTTGAAGTGTGAAATGAATGTTGGGATATATTAAAAAGTAAGGGATTAATATTTCTAAAATCTTCTTGTACTCTGTTTGACCTGATTTAAGAAATTTCTTTCTAGCTGGAATATTCTCAAAGATATTGGATACTGAAACTAAAGTACCAGATTGTCTCGCATTACTCTTCACTTTACTCTGAGTAGAATTTGAATATGAGATTTCATTACCAATATCTTCGTGTTCATATTTTGAAATTAGTTTTACAGAAGAGACTGAAACAATTGTAGAAAGAGCCTCTCCTCTAAAACCCATTGTAAGAAGGTTATTCAAATCTTCAAGTGAGGATATTTTACTCGTAGTATGAGCTTTAAAAACATCTTCTAAGTTCTCTTTAGGAATACCTACGCCATTGTCACTTACTTCAATATTATCAATCCCCCCGTTGGATATTTTAATTGATATTTTCGTTGCTTTCGCATCTATACTGTTGTCTACCAATTCTTTTACAACAGAAGATGGTCTCTCAATGACTTCTCCTGCTGCGATTTGATTAACTAGTTCCTGTGGTAATTTGTTTAATACAATTTTGTCGTTCATACAAAAATATTTTAACACAGATATGGGATATTTTGATAAAATTGGGGAATGATACAAGAAGAATTCAAATTGAAATCAAAATATTCACCATCACCTGACCAAACAAGAGCTATTTCTACCCTTAAAGAGAATGCTTTGAATGGTAAAAAGAGTCAGGTTCTTTTAGGAGTTACTGGTTCTGGTAAAACTTTTGTAATGGCTAACCTAATTCAAGAATTAAACAGACCTACATTAGTACTTTCTCACAACAAAACTTTAGCAGCTCAATTGTATGAGGAATTTAAAGAGTTCTTCCCTGAAAATGCTGTTAAATATTTTGTCTCTTACTATGATTACTATCAACCAGAAGCATATATCCCTGCTAGAGATCTGTATATAGAAAAGGAGTCCGAAGTAAATGATGAGATTGAGAAATTGAGACTCAGTGCAATGAATGCAGCAAGAACTAGGAGAGATACCATAGTTGTGGCATCAGTATCCTGTATTTACAATATTGGTAGTCCAGACAACTACGAAAACAAATCTATGGAGATTTTAGTAGGTCAACAGATGGACATTGCAAAGCTTTCCCAACAACTTTCTTTCTTAAGATATGAAAGGGAAGCTACAGATTTAATATCTGGTACTTTCTTAGTAAGAGGAGATACCATGGAAATCTTTATGCCATATGAGGAATATCCTGTACGTATTGAATTCTGGGGTAACGAAATTGAAAGAATCTCATATATTGAACCTATCTCTAAGCAAAAAATATATGATGTAGACAACTTAGATATATTTCCTGCTACTCCACTAGTATATGATGCAGAAACAATGGCTCGTGCTGTTGAAAATATTGAAAAAGATCTAGAAAGAAGAATTACATTTTTAAAAAATATTGGAAAAGAATTAGAAGCCCACAGATTAGAACAAAAGACTAGATATGATGTTGAAATGATGAGAGAGATTGGTTTTTGTAAAAGCATGGAAAACTATTCCATATATTTCGATGGTAGAAAGAGTGGTCAACCTCCTTTTACTCTTTTAGATTACTTCCCAGACGACTATCTTCTTTTTGTAGATGAGTCACATATTACAATTCCTCAAGTTGGTGGTATGTACAATGGTGATAGGGCTAGAAAAACTAATTTAGTTGAGCATGGTTTTAGATTACCTACTGCATTTGATAACAGGCCTCTTAATTTTGAGGAGTTTAGAAAAAAGCAAGGACAAACAATATATTTTACTGCTACCCCAGATGAATGGGAGTTAATTGAGAGTAACAAGAGTGTTGTAGAACTTCTTACAAGGCCTACTGGTCTTTTGGATCCTAGTATTGATGTTAGAAAGACAGAGAATCAGATAGATGATGTCATTAATGAGGTGAAAAAGAATGTCGAGAAAAAAGAAAGAGTATTGATAACGACATTAACAAAGAGAATGGCTGAAGATTTAACTGAATATTTAAAGGAATATGATATTAAAGTTGCATATCTTCATTCAGATATTGATACAGTAGAAAGAGTAGATATCCTTCGAGATCTAAGATTGGGTGAATATGATGTATTAGTTGGTATAAATCTTTTAAGAGAGGGTATCGACCTACCAGAAGTATCTCTAGTCATTATCCTTGATGCAGACAAGGAAGGGTTCCTAAGATCTAAGACAAGTTTGGTTCAAACCATTGGAAGAGCTGCAAGACATCTAAATGGTAGAGTAATTATGTATGCAGACAAGCAAACAGAGAGTATGAAATATGCTCTCGATGAAACTAACAGACGTAGAGAGTATCAGGCTAACTACAACAAAGAACACAATATTACCCCCCAGTCTATTAAGAAAGCTATTAGAGATCGATTAGTAGAAAAAGAAGATCATGATAAAAAGGTATTAGATATTGAAGTAGAGAAGTTAACAGAGAAACAGAAGAAGTTAATGATAAAGGATTTGAGGGCAAAAATGATGTTAGCAGCAGACAACTTACAGTTTGAGAAAGCAGCAGAGTTAAGGGACAAAATAAAGGAATTAAGGATTTAATAAAAAAGGGGTAGTTTTACCTACCCCAATTTCGATTACAGTTTCTTCAGGAATTATCTGTAGAAGTCATCTCTTCTACCACCCCTGTCGTTACTTCTTCTATCATTTCTGTAACCACCATCCTCTCTAGGAGGTTTAGCAACAGAAACGTTTATAGCTCTTCCGTCAACATCTTTACCATTTAATTGGTCAATAGCTGCTTGTGCTAGCTCTTCTGTAGCCATAGTAACAAAACCAAATCCTTTAGATCTGTTCTTGAACTTGTCTACAATAACCTTTGCCTCTACTACTTCTCCAATTTGGGAGAAAAGCTCTAACAAAGACTCATCTGTGGTACCCCATGAAAGGTTTCCAACAAAAAGTTTGTTCTGCATTTATATATAAATAAAAAATAAAAAAGACTACGGATAAGCACACAGAAGGTAACCTACACAGGGTATTACGAATAATACCTTTCTTAACATAGACACCTAATTATACCATAAAGTATACAAAGTCAATAACATTTGAGATATTCTATATTGATACTAAATATATAATATCCTGATATAATACACGCCGATGAAAATTAAGTATTTAATAAACAATGATTTAAGAGTTCAGGAATTTAATAAATTCATATCTAGTAAATTCCCAAACCTTTTAACTGAAGAAAACCCAGATATCTATCTAGTGGCTGGAGGTGATGGAGCTATGCTTCACTCCATTCATAACACTATCGATTCCAATATCCCATATATTGGTAAGGCAATGGGTACATTTAACTTCCTCATGAACAAGTTTGATGATGATGAAAAAGCTATTACAGATATTTTAGAGGATAGAGTCAATCTTGAAATATTTAACTCCTATGCCATAGAAGCATATCTAGATGGAAAGAAACTTGGAGAAGCAGCCAACGATGTAATTCTTGGAGAAAAGTTAACAGGATATCATACGTTTAAAATATCAACAGAGAATGGTGATTTTGAAGATTTTGAAATAAAAGGCTCAGGACTTTGTATTAGTACTGCTATTGGATCTACTGCTTTCAACTTTAACAACAATGGAAGAATACTCCCCCTTGATTCATGCCTCCTATCAATTACTGGAGTTGTATGTAATAGATATTTAAATGATATTGTTCAATATCAAGAAATAAAGATAGAGGCAAATGGAGCTAGGATATATCTTACTAATGTTGAATCAGAAATACTTTCCGAAGGGTCTGTTCTAACATTAAAAAAAGGTAGTAAGATAGGTATAGCATTCTTCGATAAGGATGATTTTTTAAAAAGAAGAAGAGATATAGCTCATAGATATAGGAAATAATATGGAAGAGAACAAATTCAGAAAAAACATAGAACTTAACTACTTTGATTGTGAAGTATCAATAAGGCCGTTAATTAGTTCATTTGTTAGTAGGAACAACAGAGTATCATCTGATGAAAAAGATTTAATCTATTCTAGAATAAAAAAATATAAAGGGCTTTTGATTAACAACCTAAGTACTAAAGATGATAAATACAAAGATACGATAGTAAACATATTCAATAGATTTCAGTCCTATATCGAAAGAGAAATAACAATAGCTGATAAAAGAGAAGATCTTGATCTAAAAAAAAGATTCTATGAAACAATAAAAAACCTCTATGAATTTATGTTCTTTACTAGTGCAGTAATTACTGGTTACATTGTTTCTCCTATTATAAATTCCTCACCGATTTCTTTACCTATAATGGGTTTTACAGGATTAACTCTTTACTTTTTGAATGATTTAATAGAATTAATAACCATATTGAGTATTAATCCAAGGGAATCTAATAAAAATAAGAAAATATTGGGTCCTAATGTTAAGGAAATTGAGAAATCTGTTGAGAAAATGAATAGTGATGAAGTTATTAAAAAAATTCATCGTTTAGAAAACGTTCTACTTTCTACAGATCCAGATAATACTCTATCACTTAATGAGGTATTGCTTTTAGAGAGGCTGTATATGAAAAATATCGACAGGGGTGATCTTAAAAATCTTTTAGATAGTTTAGATGATAGGGATATTAAAAGGGGTATATACCTTTTAGAAACTCTAATTAAAGAGTACGTAGAGATGTTTGTTCTTAGTCTTTCTGCTGTAGATAGTAATAGGCCTATTCCAAAACCTTTGAATATATTTAAAAGAATTTTCTCTTCAAGGGGTATTACAAGATTTTTGGGCTACGTTATGCTTAACTCTGTCACCTTTACTTTCTTTTATAACAGTTTCGAGGGAAATAAATCTGTAATAATCGGTATTACTTTATTATTAGCAATCATTGCCTTCTACTTCATATCTTTCTTGGAGAAGGGTTTTACAAAAGAGATATCAAAACTTTTGGAAAAGATACAGGGGTAAATATCTTGAGAGAGTTGGACAAACTCAGGAACTTTTTCCATCTCAATCCCTTCTCAAGTATACGTATTCCACAGCTTTCTTTCAACTGGGTTGAGTATTTTGAGTTGAATTCATTCTCAATTAGAACTAATTTTTTAACAAGTACAAAAAATGCATAATACCAATGTAATTACGCTATTTATAGTCAACTGTACAATGAAAATACCCATAGATCCTAGCTCTTCGCGTGAAAGAGGTAAAAATATTTTAAAAATTTAACCCAATTGCTAGAGAGAGGGATATGGACATTTTAAGGAACCATCATTAACTAACTTAGTATAACCCTACTATGTATTTCAAGAATGGAAAAGGTAGAAAAATTCATAGAAATAGCGGATTTAAGAACTTTGGTTGTATTGGTGTTATATTCTTTATCCCGATATTTTTATTCCTATGGATAACAAACTGGATTATTGGAAGATTTAAAAAGTAGACCCACTACAACACCCACCAACTTCACCAAACTTAGAATCAACAGGCTTAGCAAAAATTACAGAACCTTTCCCATGAATAACTTTAATCTCTTTTTGAAGTTTTGTACTTAATAATAGCGATCCAGAACCATTAGCCTCATCTTCAGGTATTAGCCAATCAGGGGCAAATGTTCTCGCTCGTATAATTCCTTCTTCTTCATTTATCCAAGACCAAACAACACAATGCTCAAAATCAGTTGTGCTTGAGATTGTTAGTTTTTCAACATCACTTGCTGAATTGAGTTGTTTAAAATTCCAATCAGGCATCTTAGATAATTCTGCTTGTACCCAGATCCTTTCGCCCTCGTGTTTAACATCAATATTTATGCTCATACTTATTATCTTTGTTATCTGGCTTGATTTCTGTTTTTCAATGAAAAAGGCTGTTCCTATTACAGCATGACCTGCAAAAGGTATTTCTTTCGTTGGACTGAATATGCTAATGTCGTTTGTTTTGAGATCATTAATAAACACAATCTCACTTAACCCAGATGTAGTGGCAGTTTGTTGACGTTTTTGATTTGATATAGTTTTGCCTTCATCAATAATTATCCCAACAGGATTTCCATACTTACCTTCTGAATTTACAAATACTTTGATAATATCCATTAATTATTAACAATTAAATCAAGTAAGAATGGAAATTCCTTATATTGTTCACCTGCGGTTCCAATACTAAAGTGTTTTTGACCTCTCAGTAATATCAAAGTTCCATTAAGCTTTTCTCTTAAATACTGTGCATGATCTAATGGACAGTAGGGATCATTATCAGAGTGTATAAAAACGAATTTATTTGCCTTTCTTTTTATCTTTTCAAAATCAAATGGTTTAAGAAAAAGATCATCTAATGCATCCCAATCAAGATTATTTTTAAATGATCCTACTAGATAACATGTATCTACGACAACGTTATCTGGTAATGCTTCTAACAGACCCAATATTGCAACTGCACCAGATGAATGTCCAACAATTGTGCTTTCATTATCAAAGTTCCAATCTTTGTTTGATAAGATAAATTGGTTGTATTTTTCAATATTAGGTTTATTACAGTCTGGAAGTTGAGGAACCCAAACTTTATACTTTTGTTTTTCGAGTTCAATTCTCAACCAATCAAACCAATTCTCTGTTGGATATCCATCAGTTCCGTGTAGAATTAATGCATTCTTCATTTATTTTGACTTAATAACTTATTCAGTGCCTCTTTATACATAGGCTCAGCTATCTGTTTAGCCTGATCACTTGTAATTCGTTCAAACATCCAATCAAATTTGCTCTTTACCTTTTCAGTACCAAGAATTGGAGCATACTTTGTTACAAAATGGTCTGCATTACATTCAAAATAGCTAATAGAATCTGCATCTTTAAGCATATTCTGATCTTCATCACCTCCAACTTCATGTTTGCTGATAAGATACTGAACTCTGTTTGCAAGATCATCCGTTTGGCTATGTTTTTTCAAGAACTTGTACATTAATTTTCCACCTTCTTCTTGGTGATTTTTTAGAAACTCTTCGTCTTTAAATCCATTTTCGCTACTTTCAATTTTCTTTAGAGCTTCCTTTTGAGCAAATGCTCTTTGAATATCATGTGCATATGCTGATATTTGTAATGCTAAATCTGCTTGAGGAACTAATTTCTGTAACCAATAAACAGTCCTTTCAAAATGCATAGATTTCTCTCCGAAAGATTTATCAACATATTCAGCAACTAGATTGAATAAAATCTGGTTATTTACTGTCTTAATAGCAGAGTAGAGTGTCTTGATTATTGGAATATTAACTTTCTGCTGTTCTGCAAGTTTAACTAACGTTCCTTGAAGACTTTCAACTTCTGTCAATCGATTATTCTCAATATCAATCAATAATGATGATTTTGAATCAGGTGTAGTATTATCAGTAAGCTTAACTGTATCATCAAAGATCGTATCAGGGAGGTTGATTCCTAATGAATTAGCTATTGAAATAGTCTCCTTAATACTTTCTTTGTACAAATTGTAGGTAAACACTTCACTACGTATATTCCCAATACTCGTTCTACATATAGCAGTAAAACCAGCAAACGAATTGATAAAAGCAAACTTCTTCCATAGATCTCTTTCTATGTCGTCTGAAAGTATTGTATCGATCTGAGCATTCTTAAATAACAATTCGATATCTTTTAGCTCTTTGGGGTTCACTTTTGACCTGTCTCCAAATACGAGTCGTTTTAAACCACCTGTTTGTAAAATGACACCTGCCTTTTCTCTCGAAGATATAACATAAGCAACTCCTGCATAAACTTTTCCTTGTTTTAGATACTTCTTAATTTGGTTATCATTATCAATTCCATTTTGGAAGGTAATAACAGTCGTATTAGGACTAATAACTCTATTTAGTTCTTCTGCGATACTTTGAGTATCGTAAGTCTTTACCGAAATAATGATTAAATCGGGATTCTCAATTTTAGGTATATTATCAATAACTTGTACAGGATTGATTGTGAAATCACCATCTGTTGTTTTAACGGTTAATCCATCTTTCTTCATAGCCTCGTAGAACTCACCTCTAGCAACGAATGTGACATCATTCCCAGACTTTGCTAGTTTCCCTCCAAAGTATCCTCCAACTCCTCCTGTTCCGATAATATATGTTTTCATATTGCTATTTTACCCTTTCCAATCAAAATATGAAATAATAAATTATCATTTATTAAAGATGAGTAGATTCTCTCAAGAATATCTAGATTTAGTTCGTAAAATCTTTGAAAAACGTTATAAACGTTTACTTACGGATGAAGAAGTAGAACTTTTTTCGGATAGACTCGTAAACTTTGGAACAGCCATTCAAAACTTCTACAAACGTAAAAAAGAAAAATATGGTGACAAATATGAAGTTTGGTTGGAAGAATTCTCTGAGCGAGCAAAAAACGAAGAGAGCAGAAATGCCTATGAATCAGGCACAAAGAAAGCTCGAACCAAATCCACAGGAAAAAAGTAACGGTTTTCTACGGCTCGAACTAGTGTAATATACAGTCAACCATATACTCAGTACAGGTTGCATAGTGACTTGGATTCGAACTTTGAAAAGTATAAGTAGAATCAGCAAAGTCGAATGTTGACATAAACCTAGTAATTAGGACTCCGAACCAATTTGAAATTGAAATAGCCCATGCAATCAAGGCTTTGACGTGGTATTAAAAATGCGAAAAATTGGTTGCGGGACATAGATTCGAACTATGATTCACGGCTTCAAAGGCCGGTGTCCTACCATTAGACGATCCCGCAAAAGCAAAATATTATATCATTAAAAGATTGCGTAAGAAATCTTTTTTATCATTAAAAGATTACATCAGGAATCTTTTTTACATTAAAAGATTGCGTAAGAAATCTTTTTAAAATATTAATTGAAATATTTATACAATACCAGTAACCTATCTGTAATGAGAATCTCTTCAAGAAAAAAAGTTACAAAAGGTCCAATAACTATGCCAAGAGCATATACAAAAAGGCCAACAATTGTAAGAAGAAAGAAAAAATTTCAATTACCAGAAATATTTACAAAAAAAGGTAATAGATCAGGAAGAGGTATTAAAAGGAATATTAATTACAAGATATTAATAGTTCCCTTACTAGTATTGCTCCTTGGAGGATTCATATATCTTTCAATACGATATATCACTTTCATTCGAAGTAATGCATTTGATAAAGAAGCATATATTGTTGGAGAAGTTGTAGGTTTAGAAGATATTCCAGAATATCCAGGATCAGAATTCATATTTAAAAATAACTTAGAGGATTCTGTGGTTAAAGAATTCTTAGCATCGGGAAATTCTGCATATAGATTAATTGAGAGTGTAGATACTGAGAAAATACAAACATACTACAAAGAGGAATTAACAGAAAAAGGATGGGAATTAGTAATGGAGGTCGCGTTAGGAACAGAAGATAAAAAGTATGGACAATACTGGGTCAAAGATGGGAGAGGTTTAAGAATATATTCTAAATTTAAGGATATTTGGTATGAAAGTATTACAGAAGAAGAGGCAAGAACTGCATTAGCTAATAGGGTACAGGAGGAAATAGAAAGAGAAATGTTAATGGCAAGTAGTGACAAACAAGATTTGCTTCCTGATTTTCCTTGGAAAATACAAATCCCAAAAGAATATATTATTAAATATAGTGCTACAGATATTAAGGACTTTAGAGCAGTTTCATTTCAAAAACTTGGAAGTAATGAAATAGTAGAAATATATCCAATAGGGAAGGTTACAAACAAAGCGTTGGACTATTACTTAGAAGATTACTGTAAAAAGAAAAGCTCTGAAGAATCTACCTACTCTATTCTCAATACAGTACAATCATCCTTTAGAGAATACTCTTCCTTAAGGGGAACCATAACCAGTGGTGAAAAGAGTCTTGAGGTTGTTGTCCTAACGAATGGTTTTAACAATTACATATATATTCTCTCTTCAACACAAACAAATGATCCTCTTTTGGGATATATATTGGAAAATGTTAAACCTATGGGAAGTAAAGATTAGGAGATCTTTTCTTTAAGAGTTTTAGCCAGTGAAGTGTTTTTTAAAAGAAGAGATAGTTCATCTAAAGAGGCCTCTTTAATCATATCGATGCTTCCATATTTTTCTTTTAGTAATTTCTTTTTCTTTGGTCCAATACCCTTAATATCATCAAGGATAGATCTTTTAGTAACCTTAATTGATTGTCTTCTGTAATGAGATATTGCAAATCTATGAGCTTCATTCCTTAAATCTATTAATATCTCTGGAGTATCTATATCCTTCCTTAATATCTCATCACCCTTTACAAACCAAAACTCATCCATTTTCAACCCTCCAGACCTTTTAATATGCTTACCTTTTGAGATACCCATAAGGGAAATATTAGAAGGAACATATTCTTTCACCACAGAGAGTTGTGATATACCACCATCTATTAATATTAAATCAGGCTTAACAGTTAAACTCTCATCTATACCTAATCCAATATTTTTTAACCTTCTTAACAAAACTTCTTTTAACATTCCTGGGTCATCTGGAGTATCCTTACTCCTAATCTTAAATATTCTGTAATCGGATCTAACTAATTGACCATCAGTTGCCACAACCATAGAACCATATGCATTCTTACCTTGCATATTTGATATGTCATAACATTCAATCCTATGCATATCTTTTAAACCTAATTCTAATGCAATTGAATCAAAACTCTTTAATCTAGCTTTCTCTCTTCTACTTTGATAGCTTTGTGTATCATCGTAATATGTAAAATCTATTGTCTCACCAATATATTTTAAATCATTAATACGATCTCTAAGTTGAGCAGCCTTTTCAAAATCTTCAGACTCTGAATATATCTTCATTTCTTTTTCTAATCTTTTAATATGGTTACTCTGTTTACCATTTAAGAACCTAATAATGCTATTAATATTTTCCATGTAATCCTCTTTAGAGATTGCATTGGCATATGGGCCAGGACAAAGACCAATATGGAAATCAAGATTGGTCTTACAATCTTTGTTCTTACATGTACAAAATGGGTATATTCTTCTTAAATATTTATATACTCTTTTAATCGTATATCCACTAGGATATGGACCAAACATCTTACCCTTTTTGTATTCACCCTTCTTAAGGCTTCTTACAATCTTTACAGTAGGAAATTCATCTTTGGTAGATATATATATCCAAGCATATGATTTACCATCTTTTAAATCAGAATTAAAAGGTGGGTTATACTCTTTAACAAGAGCTGATTCTAATATTAATGCCTCTATCTCATTATTAGTTTCTTTAATTTCAAGATCAAAAACTAATGGCATCATCTGCCTAATTCTTGGTCTATCAAAATGTTCTTCTCGGAAGTAAGAAGAAACCCTAGACTTAAGGTTAATGGCTTTACCTATATACAATATCTCACTCTTACTACCAAGAAATTTGTAAATACCAGGAGTACTGGGTAAGCTCTCTAACTTTGATTTAATATTCTCATTCATACCCTGTATTATACCTTAGAATTTCCTCAACCACTTCTTTGTTTCACTATTTAATGCAATTGTTTTTTCTAAGATAACTGATCTATTTTTCCCATCTTCATTTACAATTATCTTTACAGGAATATCCCCTTGAGATTCAGAGATATATTTTTTTAAATCTCTTATTTGTTCCTCGGTATGGGTAGGCCTTATCCTAAATGTTACACCATCAAAGTTATCTCCATGTTTAGATTCATCAATATACTTTGCTTTTTCCATTATGATACTCTTCTCTCCGTTTTTTACATTTATACTACCCGCTATTAATATTGGTTTACCTTCTTGCAATACATCTTTTATTTCTTGATATCCTTGAGGAAAAACAATTACATCCGCTATTGCAGATTTATCTTCTACTGTTAGAAATGCCATCATATCACCTTTCTTTGTAGTAATCTTTCTTACTTTGTTAACCATTACACCAAGTATTACCACAGCCCTATTCTTTTTTTCTAAAGCATCTTTAACGGATATTACTTTTTTAGATTCAAAGAAATCCTGTAAATTATCTAAAGGATGACTAGAAAAGTACAAACCAAGAAGCTCTTTCTCCCATTGTAATGTTTGAAACTTAGGTGTCTTTTCTACATCTGGTAAAGGTGTAACAGAAACTTCTGGTACAGAGCCCGTATCTCCTGAAAGGGAAAATATATCTATCTGGCCAATATTACGAGCAGAATTGCTCTTCTTTGCTCTTTCAAATATTTGTGGAGCTACTTGAAGTAAGGCAGCTCTATCACCAAATTCATCCATGGTTCCTGCCATTATTAGATATTCAATAGCTCTCTTTTGTACTCCCTTTTTAGCAACCCTCTCAATGAAATCATCTAAGCTTGTATACAGTCCATTCTCTTTTCTCTCTTTTACAACAGTTTTAACGACATCCTCACCTACATTTTTTATACCTCCTAATCCAAATCTAATACCGCTATCACCCTCTATTGTAAAAAACACTCTGCTTTGATTTATTGTTGGAGGTAAAACATCAATACCCAACCTTTCACATTCATTTAAATCAATTATTACTCTCTCAAAGTTATCCAAGTCACCTTCTAACAATGCTGCCATGAACTCTAGTGGGTAGTGTGCTTTAAGATATGCAGTCCAATATGCAACAGTAGCATACGAAGCACTATGTGCTTTATTAAAACCGTAATTAGCAAATTGTATTAATTTATCCCAAAGTCTTTCAGTCTCTTTTTCATCGAAACCATTCTTTTTTGCACCATCTAAAAACTTCGGTTTCTCTTTATCCATTATCTCCATTTTCTTTTTACCCATTGCACGTCTAAGTAGATCTGCTGCACCAAGAGTATATCCTGCAACAATCTGTGCAATTTTCATAACCTGCTCTTGGTAAGTGATAACCCCATTGGTAACCTCAAGTACAGAACTAAGTTCAGGAAATACATAGTCTGGTTCTTGATCTCCTTTTTTTACTGCTACATATTCTGGAATATATTGCATTGGTCCGGGACGATATGCTGCTAGAAGGTAACATATGTCTTCCTGGGTTTCAGGTTGTAATGCTCTAATACTTCTTTTCATACCTTCACTTTCCATTTGGAATACTCCAACTGTGTGACCACTTTGAATTACCTCAAAGGCTTTTTTATCCTTAGGATTTAACCCCAAAAGATCCAACTCTTCATTTCTGTTTACCTTTATCTTTGTTACAGCTTCACCTATAACATTAAGATTTCTAAGACCGAGAAAGTCAAATTTCATTAGTCCTACATATTCGATATCAGACATTTCAAACTGTGTCATCCCAATACCTCCACCATGTGAATCTCTTTGTAATGGACAATATTCCACTACTGGATGAGGTGTAACAATTATCCCACAAGCGTGAGTCGACGTACCTCTACAAACCCCAGACACCTTTCTCACTATCTTTGCTAATTCTAATGTCTTTTCAGAAGAATTAATTATCTCAGCAAACTCAGGATTATGCTCAATCATGTAATCAATATCCTTGGCTTTACCAAAGACGATCTCAACCATCTTTGCCAATTTATCTGTAACTGAAAGTTCTACCCCTAATACTCTTCCAACGTCTTTAATAGCTTGTCTCGTTTGTAACTTACTAAATGTACCTATCTGTTTAACATTCTCAATACCATATTTTTCAATTGTATATTGTATTACTTCATCTCTTCGTTTATCTGCAATATCTATATCAAAATCTGGAGGTGAGTCTCTCTCAGGATTAAGGAATCTTTCAAAATACAATTCCCAAGATATTGGTTCAATATTCGTAATTTCTGTAGCATATGCAACTACGGAACCACACCCAGATCCTCTCATACCAACAACAATTCCTTTCTGTCTACAAAAAAGTACGAAGTCACGTACAACCAGAAAGTAATCATTGTATCCCTTATCATCAATTATTTGTAATTCATACTGAATTCTTTCATCTAACTCTTTGGTTACCTCTCCATATTTCTTTTTAGCACCCTCATATGTAAGTTTTTTTAGATATGATGCTGAAGTTTCTCCTTCTGGTAAATCCATATAATGTGGCTCAATACGTCCGAATGTAATTTCGAATTCTTCAATCTGATCAGAAATCTTCTGTGTGTTTTCAATAGCTTGGGGAATGTCTTTAAAAAGCTCTTCCATTTCTTCAGGTGTTTTAACGTAGAATTCGTTTGTAGGCATCTTTCTTCTAGTTGGATCATCCCATGTTTTACCATCTCCAATGCACCAAAGTATTTCTTGAATATATGCATCTTCTTTATTTAAGTAATGAGAATCACAAGTAGCCACTATTGGAAGATCTAATTCCTTAGAGATTTTTAACAAGCCATCATTAACAACCTTTTGTTCTTCCATTCCATTCCTTTGAATTTCTATATAGAAGTTGGCTTTGTAAAGATCAGAATATTTTTTTGCCGCTTTTAGAGCATCATCGTAGTTGCCATTAAGAAGAGGTTTTGATATCGGACCTGCAAGACATCCAGAGAGAGCAACGAGGCCTTCAGAGTGTTTAGAGAGGGTCTCAAAGTCTACTCTAGGTTTGTAGTAAAAGCCTTCCATGTGTGCAACAGATACGATCTTCATTAAGTTTTTGTAACCTACCTGATTTTTAGCCAGTAATACCAAATGGTTATACTTGTTATCTATTCCAAAATCTTTCTGTTGCATTTCTCTTGGAGAAATATATATCTCACACCCAATGATAGGTTTAAGACCTGCATCCTTCATCGCACTTTTGAATTTCATAACGCCATACATATTCCCATGATCTGTAAGTGCGCAAGATTTCATACCACTTGCATTAAGCTTTTCTACAAGAGAATATATACGAGTTGTAGCATCCAACAGAGAATACTCTGTATGCAGATGTAAATGTGTAAACATATTTTCAATAGCTCATCTAGTTCTGATATACTAGATTATATGTACAACGATATGTTTTCAAGTTCAACAAAAAAAGTCCATTGGAAAGATATTTTTCAGAAGAGAAATCTTTTCTCTTTAGCATTAATACTTGTATTTTTTGTCATATATCTTCTCCTTCTTTCACCAAAAATAGAAGAAGGTATTAAAAGTCTAACATTAGGAGAAATACGAGCAAGCAGGGAAGTAACATTAAACTACTTAACACCGATATCTAACAGTGAGATATTTACACAAGAATATTCAATTAATACGCTCTCTACATCAGACTTACTTAAACAGGTAAACAGTAAAACACAGATGAGAACTGAAGATCCAAGAGTAATCGCTATGCAAAAATTTTTACTAGCATACAATTCCCCTATGTACCCATATGCTAAAATCTTCATAGAAGAAGCAGATGAATATGGATTAGATTGGAGATTAGTAGCATCAATATCTGGAGTTGAATCTGCATTTGGTAATCTAATACCAAAAGGTACAAACAATGGATGGGGATGGAGAGGTATTAACCCTGATTCGAGAGGATGGAGTCAATTCAATACATGGGGACATGGAATAGAGGTTGTAACAAAGGGATTAGCTTTAGGATATGGAACACATCTTACGCCATTTCAAATAGAGCCTACATACTGTCCTCCATGTGGAGCTAATCCTGCTCATGCATGGGCTAATGGTGTTACAAGATACATGAGAGAACTAGATTACTATGTAGAGAATATAAATAACTTGTAAATATATTAATATGCTTTCTTTAATATTTAGAATCCTTTATACACTCTCAACCTTCTTACAAACATTACTAATATTCAGAGTTATTCTAAAAATCATAAATGCTGATTCTACAAACAGTATAGTCAGTTGGATATACAACCTTACAGATACAGTAATTCAACCCTTCTATGGAATAGTTGCAGAAGAGATGATGATAGATAGATTCACAATAGAATTAACCCCAATCATTGCCATTATCTTCTTTTCAATTCTCTCTTTTGTCTTTTCTGAACTCTCAAAATCCTTTAGACAAGCTGATTAATCCTTTTTGTGGTATAATAGAGATATATGGCAAGAATAGATCTGAAGCAATCCTCAGGATTGCCCATCTTTTACAGTGGTGAAGAATTACAGCCCCAAGGATTAACAATAGCAGGAGTATCTACTGTCTGTATTGATGACATCCGTTCACAGCTTTTAAACGAAGAGTTAAACTGTCCTGAAATTTTTTACAGAAAATACAAAGATATTGATAAGGATAATGTTTTTAAGAGTAAGAATCTTAAAATTAATATATACCTCATATATCCTAATCTAGCGGGTATCGAATATTCAAAAACTTTTGCAACAAAATGTTTAAAAAGACCCAGAATACTAGAAGTAATATATGGTGGCGGAACAGTTCTACTTCAAAAATATGATTCCCCTATTAAAAACAGAGTCATTAAATCTCAGTTAAAAAAAGGCCAAAAGGTTATAGTCCCTCCTGGATATACATGTGCAATTGTAAATTCAAGACAAACTTCAAATTTAATTGTACTTGAAATAGTAGATAGAGAAGCCAAACCAAGAATAGTTCTTGATGATAAAGGTGGAATGGCCTATTATATAATCAGAAAGAATGCAAAACAGGAAATAGTTAGAAATCCAGATTACAAGATAGTGAACGAACCTGAGAAAATAGAATGGGATAACATCATTTCAAAATATGGGATCACCGCTAAGACCCCAATTGTAAAGCAAGTAATGAGAAAATATGAGAAATTTGAATGGATATTTAAAGAGAGTAATATCGATATTTAGTATATCTCTTTTCTTTTCAATCTCAATATTTACAAATATTCCAAAGTCATACGCATTAGAAGGATTTGATATATCCTCTGATTTTTACCATACATGGGATGGAAAGATTGTAGATACTACGGTATATATAACTATTTCTACAACTACTACACCAAGAGTCCTCACCTTCTATACCATCACCATACCTCAAGAGAATTTAAGACCTAAGGTATTTTCCTTAACAAAAAATACATCCCTTGAACCTACCTACTATGATAGAGATCAGGCGACAGATATGATAATTGATTTGGATAATACTGTTGTTTCTAAAGAGAACCCTGTAAAGATTAAACTTACCTTCTCTACAGAACAAGAAGGTAATAACCTTTCCCTAATATCCTCAATCAAAGACACAAAATCTAGAATATTTAGTATCACATATCCTAATAACTTAGGAGAAATATCCTGGTCATCCACCCCAATTACAGATATTACACAAAAAGGTCCAAATACAGAAATCAAAACTGCTCCACCAAGTAGTACGAAGGTAAATCTTTCACTAGGAGAAAAAATACTTTACTCTTTTAATATATCTAGGAATTTAATAAATAGTAGTGAGGAAACAATATCTTCAGAGATATCTTTACCACCAAACAGTAATAATCAATTAGTATTAATCTCTGAAATACTACCAAAACCAAATGGTAGCTACAAAGATCTAAATGGTAATTACACTCTACAATATGAAATAGCTCCTAAAAGTAATATAGATGTATCTGTAAAAGGATACATAGTTATGGATAAAAGTATCTCAACTAGAGACAATAAGCCTGATATCGAGAATCAAACAATATGGGAGATAAAAGATAGCTCATTGGAAAAAAGAATATACAAATATCTTAAAGATAGGGGGATAGAGTCTAATGTAAGTAATATTGATAAAATAGAGGACAAAGAATCCCTCTACTACTCATTGTATATCTTCTTGGTAGAGAATCTTGAACCAAATACGCTTACATTAGGTTCACTAACTGGAGGAACTAGATTAGGTGGACAAAGAGCATTAAGCGAACAAGCTCTCTCTACTAGTGAAGACTATGCTGATTCAATGATAGCTTTGTATAGATACTTTGGTATTCCTGCAAGACTAGTAATTGGATATGTAACAAATATTTCAGATTACCATCCAGATGGTATGTATCATTACTGGGTAGAATATTTTGATATTGAAAAAAAGACTTGGATAATTGTTGATCCATTCCTTGAAGATTACTCTAAGACCTCTTTGTGGAACAGACAGTTACCAGATCATATATCTTTAATATATAGATATTACAACCCGAATACCCCGAAACTCACCTACTATTCTGAGAATGACTTCCAAACTTCTGTAATACAAGAGGAAATACCTACATACAACAAAATGTCTGCAGAAATATTCCTACAACCATACAAAGCTATTGATTCCCATTTACAGGGTTACATCAAGGTAACTAACATGGGTAATACAATCTTAGATGATATCCACTTTACTAAATCTAATCCAGATATTACAAAATATATCGATTTTGTAGAAAACAACTCTTCAAAAATACTACTCCCTGGGGACAGTATAGATATTGTATTTAATATACCATCTAGAGATATTTCTACCCCTTTCTACATGGTTCTCAAAGGTATTAGTGGTAATATAGAAACAGATGAAATATATATTGAGAAAGAAATAGAGATATTGGAAAACAATCTTACTGTAAATATTTTTGCTAAACTACTCTCCATGCTTTCATATTTTGTAATAGCAATTCCAATATATATATTAGTTAACAAGATATCTAAGAAATATGGATAATGCAGTAATTTTTACAATTTTCATACTCTTACTCATTACCGTACTTGTGATATTTGCAAGAATTAATTCACTTCAAGTACCAAAAAAAAGAAGAGAGAAGATATTTAAATCCCTTAACAATCTTGAAGTGCAAATTCAAAGTGAAGATATGTATGCAAGAAGAGATGCAATAATCAGATTGGATAATCTACTTAGCAAATCTCTACAAACAAGGTATAAGAATGAAAATAGCTGTGGAGAAAATCTTAAATTAGCAAAGAGTCTCTTTAAAAAAGATATATATCAAAAGATATGGGATGTACATAAAACAAGGAATGATATAGTACACAAAGATGAAGATATAAGCTATGATAGTGCACAACAAGCATACAAAATATATAAAATGGCTATAATCAAAATATTAGGATGAAAATATTAACAATATTACTCTTACCAGTTCTTTTTCTTTCACAAGTATCTGCTATATTTGCGGACCAAATACCCATAGAAGAAGATACAAAGATTGTAATAGATGAAGAAATTGCAGATGAGGAATCAACTCCTGTAGTTACAGAAGATGTTAAGAAGAAAACGGTAATGAGTGAAAACAACTACTTTGAATTAGAGTTAGTTAGAGGAGCTCAAAGTCCATTTAACAAATCAATACCATATACTGTATATATAACTCCTAAAATAGAGTCTGATAAAACACAGATTAGATGGGAAGTGCCATCAACATTAAAAGCCGATCCTTCACATAAAGAAATAGTCACTCTTAATAAAGGTCAAACATACAAATTTAAAGCTACGATATCTCCACAAAGAGCAGGAACATACGATGTAACTGTAAATATTGTATCCTGGCAATACAATACCAACTATACTAACAGTGTAAGCTCTACAGTCACATTAAGTGAAAACTTAGTAGTTGATCCTGTGGATTCAGAATATACAATCTCTATACTGTTTCTAGTACTCTTTGGGATATTACTTCTTGGAGGTGCAGGTTTCTTTGTATACAAATCTTCAGATAAGATAATAAAGAGGATAAAGATTTGGCTTACTCCTCCTTACTAAGCTTTTTCTTTAATATAGAGATTTCTTTCTCCAATATCTCAATTCTTTCTAAGAGTGAAATATCCTTTCTCTCGTACTCTAGAAAATAATCTGTCGATCTGCCTAATACCTCAGATAGCTTTTTAAGTATCTCGAGATTAGGATATGATCTGGATGATTCATATGAACTAATAGTTTTGTCAGATAGACCTAATGCCAAACCTAAACTTCTTTGAGATAAACCATATTCCTCTCTAGCTTTCTTTAATCTAACACCAAACTCTTTAGGAGACATATCTACTTAATAATCATATTAAGTAATTCTTTAACAAAATCTATAAATGATTGCCTTTCTTTTACAACTTGAACCTCTCTTCTACCAGTAGAGTAAATATCAAAACCTTCCTCATATCTTCTTAGTTGATCATTCAAGTTGTATGGATTTTTTACTTCCTCTCTTAATTGTTGAATAATGGAATTCTTTTCATTTAACAATACCTGCACTTCATCTATTTGTTGTCCTAGATCTTGACCCTTTTGAACAAGTTTTTTTTCTGCTAATTGTAAATTCCTTACTTGTTCTTCAAGACCAGGAACTTTCTTAGCATCTTCCAAAATCTTTATATGTTCATCAGATTTTAATAGCTTGGCCCGAATTTCTTCTTCGCGTACAGAACCATATTTGTAAAAAGATATTTCTCTTGAGCTTGGTTTTCTACCAAGAACTTCTTGATATATCTTTTCAATCATTGGAATACGATCTGAGGATAGGTCAGTAAAGGAACTCCTTCTACCTCCACTACTAAAATCATCACTTTTGTCTTTGAAGAAATCTTCTCCAGCACTTAACATACACAATTATACCGTAGAGAAGCGAAAAATACACTATCTATCTAATTGGAGCGGGAGACGGGACTCGAACCCGCAACCCTCTGTTTGGAAAACAGACATTCTAACCATTGAACTACTCCCGCATTGAGTAGTAAATATTACTCTGTAACCTCTTCTTTTACAACATCCTCACCTACTACAGGAACAACAACTTCATCAGTCAAATACAAATCCTTTAGATTAGAAACCTTTAATGCTCTTCTTCCCACCCTATCTCTTAGATAGAAGAGTTTAGATTTGGTAACTGTACCCCTCTTAACTACTTCGATCTTTTCTAAAAGATTAGAATGCATAGGTACAACTCTTTCTACACCAATACCATATGAAATCTTTCTAACTGTTAAGGTTTGATCTAAACCAGAAGATTTCATAGAAATAACTACACCCTCGAATATCTGTATCCTTTCCTTGTTACCCTCTTTAATCTTCATATGTAATCTGACTGTATCACCAATCTTTACATCTGGTCTCTTCTTAAGCTGATCCCCCTCTATTTTCTTCATCAAATTTGTATCCATGACTTTTGTATTAATATATAAAAACATAATAAATATTATGCACCGGCTATTATAGAATATTTCACAAAAATATGCCACAATATACTCTAATAACTGCCATGAATATAAAACAAAAAGTACTACTAATAATATTAGACGGACTAGGAGCTGCCCCAGACTCACCTGGAAATGCAGTAGTAAAGGCACAACCAAAGAATTTAACTAAGCTTTGGAGTACATCCCCACATACATATTTACTAGCATCTGGAGAGGCTGTTGGCCTCCCAAAAGACGTAAAAGGTAACAGTGAGGTAGGACATATGAATATTGGAGCAGGCAGAACAATAGTTCAAACATTACCTAGAATAGATCAATCGATATCTAAAGGTCTCTTCTTTAAAAATCTTACACTCATAGAAGCTCTTAAATATGCAAACAGAATGAAATCCAGAATTCACTTAATGGGGTTAATGAGTGATGGAGGAGTACATTCCCATATAGACCATATCAAAGCCACTCTCAAATTCCTTTCAATGAATAATTTTAATGGGGAAGTCTTCATACATGCATTTACAGATGGTAGAGACTCTCCTACTAATTCATCCAAATCATATTTGGATCAGATACAAAAGGTAATAAATGAAACTGGAGTTGGTCAAATAGCGACAGTATGTGGAAGAGCCTGGGCAATGGATAGGAATAACAATTGGGATAGAACAAAAAAAGCATATGATTTGCTTACTCAAAACATTGGTAATCAATGTGGTACATATACCGAATGTATATCTAAATCATATGAAAAGAAGATTACTGATGAGTTTGTAGAACCAACAGTATTAGTAAAAGAAAGTAATATTAGGCCGAGAGATGTAGTACTTTTCTTAAACTTCAGACCAGATAGATCAATACAATTAACAAGAGCATTAATAGATAGTAATTTTAATTTCTTCCCAAGAGCAAATATATATCCAATATATCTTGCAAGCATGGTGGAATACAGAAAGAATTTCCCTCCAAAGGTACTTTTCCCAAAACAATATATACCTCTTCCAATAGGGAATATATTAGCATCATCAGGACTTAGACAACTTAGAATTGCAGAATCAGAGAAATTTCCCCATGTTACATACTTCTTTAACGGAGGGGCTGCGATTAGATATGCAAACGAGGATAGGATAGAAGTACCATCACCTAATGTCGCTACATATGATCTTAAGCCTGAAATGAGTGCCCTCCCTATGACCAACCTACTTCTTTCTAAGATAGAGTCTAGTGTATATGACTTTACAGTAGTAAACTTTGCAAACCCAGATATGGTAGGACACACTGGGGATATAAATGCAACAATGAAAGCCATATCGGTAGTTGATTACTGTGTTGGAGAACTAGTTAAAAATTTTACAATTAGAGGAGGTGCTGTAATTATCACCTCAGATCATGGTAATTCTGAAGAAGTAATTAATCTTGATACTGGAGAAATGGATACAGAACATTCTCTTAATCCAGTACCATTCATTGTTGTAGGAGCTAACATACCCCCAAGGAATCTACCATATGGAGCCCTCAAAGACGTTACGCCAACGGTATTAGACCTAATGGGTATACCAATACCTTCAGATATGACAGGGGTCTCATTACTCAAATCCCTACTTTGATCTTCTCTTTTTAATACCCCTTAATATATACAAAACAAAAACCAATACAAGGAAGATTAATATCCCTTTCTCATACTTAGATACATATCCACTTACAACCTCCCAGCTATCACCCAAAAAATATCCTGCAAAAGTTAATATGGTATTCCATACTAAAGCACCAACCAATGTAAACATACTAAATACTGTGAAATTCATTTTTGCTACACCTGCAGGAAAGGATATCAACGTCCTTACAATTGGAATCAATCTTCCAAAAAGAACAATCTTTTTACCATGCTTCTCGAATAACCCGAATACCCAATCAACATCATCCTTTTGTATGAAAAGATATTTCCCATACCTATCCAAAAACTTGAAGACAAACTTCTCCCCCCACAGTCCTACAAAGTAAAAAGGAAGAGTACCCAAATATGCCGCAAGAGTGGCAATACCAATAACCAAGTATATGTTTAATGTACCTTGAGATGCTACAAAACCAGAAAAGGGAAGAATTATTTCACTTGGAATGGGAGCAAAAAAACTTTCAATGAATACAGAAAGTGCAACACCAGGATATCCTAATGTAGAAATAATATTTACAAGCCAATCTATGAAGTTTTGGATCATGATATTGAATGAATATGTTAGATTACTTCTCAGATGATATATTAAAAACGATACTGTTTCCAACAACCACTCTGTTCAAACGACTAAACCCAGAATTAACCTCCAAAACATATTTAAAAGGAGAAGAAGGATATATATTTGGGCATGATGTCTTTTCACAAGGTTTTAACCCTTCCTTAATATCAACGATAAAGCCCTTAGAATCAATAAATATCATATCAAGAGATATTAACATATCCTTCATCCAGAAAGAGGACAACTCTTCTTTGTTCATGATAAACAACATACCCTCATAATCACCAAGATTTCTCCTCCCAGACAAACCTAACCTTCTCTCTTCGTTGTCATCAGCAATATCTACTCTCACTAATATGGTATTACCTTCCTCGTTGTATATCTCTACAATATTTTCATCCTTTTTCTCTTCCTCTTCACCTTCTTCTTTTTTTTGATCCTCACCTTTAAAAGATATGTCAAATATATCGAATCTTTCTTGTACAAAAATGAATATTATAACTACAAAGAATATATAAAGAAGAACTTTTATAGAATTTTTCATAAGTAAATAATACCCCTAAGGAGTCGTTTTTGAAAGTATATAGACATGAATATATATATAATGTACAATCGCCTTGCTTAAATTTGCCTCCTAAAGCAAATGAAAACTTTCGAAAAGGACCTCAACCCAATACACACACGGGTAGATGAGATAAACGATTTCAAAGATGTATCCCCTCAGACAAATACAGAGATAGAAGAATATCCCCACCTAGAGAAGGTTACACATATCAATGCAGATACTTCTAAAAAGATGATGAGGAAGTTGAAAGACTTAGAGATAGAGTTAGAAGACCAGATTAAACTCATTGATATGGAAACAGATTTAGATGCTAAAAAGGATGCTGTTGGGGAATACAACAAAATACTTAGGAATATTGTTGAGTGTATAGAAAGAGTAAATAGGGAATTAATGAAATTAGATTCTCCTTACTTTGGTAAGATACTTTTTCAAACTAAGATTAATGGAGAAGAAAGGGAGCTACCAATATATATTGGTAAATTTGCTTTAATGGACAAAGACACATATAGACCATTAATCAGTGACTGGAGAGCACCCATTGCGAACCTTTACTATGAAAACAGTGGTCCTACTGATAATTTGTCATATGAAAGCCCGGTTGGCCCTAAAGAAGGTAATCTCTTACAGAAAAGACAGTTTAGTATCACAGACGCTAGATTTAAACATATATATGATGCAAAAAGTGGTAATGCTGCTGCGGATGAATTTCTCCTAGCTCAATTAAATGAGAGATTAGGTCAAAAACTTAAAGACATTGTTTCTACAATCCAAGCTCAACAGAACAATATAATCAGAGATGAGATTGAAAAGCCGATCATAATACAAGGTGTTGCAGGAAGTGGTAAAACAACCATTCTACTTCACAGACTAGCCTACCTCTTCTATTCATACAAAGAAAAGATTAGAGCGCAGAAGAGTTTAATAATAGGTCCCAACAAAGTGTTCCTTGATTACATTGCAGATGTATTACCTAGTTTAGGAATTGAGAGTGTAGAGGCTAATACATATATGTTCTGGGCTAAAAATATTCTAGGTTGGAATAACTCATATATACTTCATCCATCAAAAGAGGATCTTACAATTAAAGAATACAAAGGTTCATTAGAATACATAGAGATACTAGATTCATACTTCGAAGAATTTGAATCCGATCTTTTAGAAAATATCCCCTACTCAAGAAAAGACGTAGTAAGAAGAAGATACTACGAACTTAAAGAAACTCATCCATATATCACCATGGATGAAAGATTAAAGCTCTCATTGGAATATGCCTTTGCTCAAAAACAATTCAGAGAAAGAAGAACTGGTTTTTTGACAGATACAAATGAATTAGATATGCAAAAAAGAAAAGAGGTTAACAAATATTTTGAAACTTCTACTAATCCAATAGAGGTATATAGAAGAATGTTCAAGAAAGGATATGTAAAAAAAGACATTTCAAAATATACCTTAGAAGGAGTAGTAAGGTCAGGCAAAAACAAAACATACAGAATGGAAGATCTAGCTCCAATCCTCTATCTACATCTTAAAATACATGGACACAAAGAACATGAAAAAGAGTATGTGATGGTAGATGAAGCACAAGATCTAAGCTTAGTACAAATATTAACCTTACTTCAAATATCTAAAAAACAGAATGTAACAATAGCTGGAGATCTTGCTCAATCAATAATTCCACCTTTCTACATCAAAGATTGGAATCAGGTAATACAACTCTTCAAGAAATGGAATATCGAGAATTACTCATATCATCAATTAAATAGGTGCTACAGAACTACATTAGAGATAATTGATTTTGCTAATAACATATTCAGGGATAGATTTCCTACTAGCTATAAACTACCAGAGGCAGTTTTAAGACATGGAGAAGAAATAAAAATCTTACGAAACGAAAAAGAGATAACAGAAATATCACAAAAGGATGTTAAATCATTTGTAAACCTAATACAAAAAGAGTTTGAAAAAGGCTCTGTAACTTGTGCAATAATCTGTAAAGATAAGGAACATTCCAAGCATACATATGAGAGATTAATACCATATGAAGGTATTCTAGAAAGAGATATCGTAGATTACACTTCAAATGATTACAAGACTGGATTACTCATACTAACTGTAGAAGAAGCTAAGGGATTAGAGTTTGATACAGTAATAATTCTTGATGTAAATGAAAACAGCTATCCTGATACAGAACTCTCTACAAGACTTTTGTATGTTGCAATAACCAGAGCATTACATAGATTGATAATTGTTGAAAACCGTAATAGATCACCATTACTAAATAAATGAACATATATGGTTTACTAATAGGTATATCTGTTGTATTGGGTATTGAATTGATAAGAAAAAGATTACCCATCTTAAAGATATCCGATATACTTTTAATCCTAATATTTGCACTGTTTGGAGCTCGTATTCTTTTCCTACTTCACAATATTGAAGAAATACTAACAGGGGTAGTTAACCCTTTCCATATATGGGATGGTGGTTTAGCAATATATGGAGGTATTTTGGGCATTCTTCTTTCCCTTCTCCTAATTTCTAAAAGGAAAGGTCTTCACTTTTTTCATTTCTCTGACAATCTCTTGATATACCTTCCGCTACTTCAATCACTTGGACGAATCGGTAATTACTTTAACAGAGAACTTTACGGATTACCTACAAATCTACCATGGGGAATATATATACCTTTAGAAAATAGGTTAGAAGGATATGAACAATATACGACCTTCCATCCTACATTTGCATATGAATCGATACTTAACCTAGTGCTTTTCTTCTTCCTAAAAAAGATCTCAATGAAAGGAAATAGAGGATTGATTACAGGATCATACATGCTTGGATATGGAATAATTCGAATATGTATGAATATGCTAAGGATAGATAAAGAGTATATATATTTCATTGAGACATCGGATCTTCTTTCTGGTATATTTTTAGGGTTAGGTATATATATTCTTACGACCAATATGACCAAGAAATGGAAAGAGAGAATTGCTAAATTCCTCTCTAGACCCATAACTGTTTTTCTTTTTTTGCTTACAGCAATACTGTTCATTTCCAATATTCAGATATCTACTCCATATATTCTTTCAATCTCCCTTCTCTCTTTTGTAGCCCCAATATTCATACTTCTTCTTTTCAAAAAGCTAAACCTAATATCTGATATCAATGCAACTAAAAGAGAAGAAAGACCAAGGTTGTATCTATCAATGAGCATACCATTACTGATATCTCTGTATCTTTCAGTTAAAACAGGAAATACAGAATTAACAACAATCTTTGTTGTAATCGCTATCACATTCTTTTTAAGTATTCTTGTTACTCTCTTTTGGAAGATTAGTTACCATATGATATCCAACACCCTTTTCCTCTTTGTTATCCTGTATCTATCAAAAGATCCCATATATCTTTTACTCCTTCCAATACTTCCTGCAATAGGGTGGTCAAGATTAGAAAGAGATAGGCATACTCTACTTCAAGTAATTGCAGGAGTAATATTACCTTTAATATGCATCTTTCTTGTTTTAACATTGATGTAATTTTGATAGAATCATAATATTAACCTGTATATACTGATATAGTGCAAAACCTTAGTATTGTAAAACTTAGAGAAAAAATACTTAAGAAAGAGATCTCCTCTGAGGAGATCACAAAATATTACTTAGAGCAGATAGAGAAGAAAGACAAAGATCTTAATGCATATATATCTGTATTTGCACAAGATTCATTAGAGAAAGCAAGAGATTTTGACAATGATTTCGAGAATCAAAAAACAAAAAAGCTCGGAGGGATACCATTAGCAATTAAAGATATATTCTCTACAAAAGGATTACCTACTACAGCAGCATCACATATATTAGATGGATATACACCAGTATATGAATCTACTGTCACTAAAAAATTGTTAGAAGAAGGAGCAATACTTTTAGGTAAAACAAATTTGGATCAATTCTGTCATGGTTCATCTACCATTACATCTTACTTTGGTAGAACAATGAATCCATATGATTTGAGTAGATTACCTGGAGGATCTAGTGGTGGTAGTAGTGCAGCTGTTGCTGCAGATATGTGTGCAGGAGCATTGGGTACTGAAACTGCAGGATCAATTAGATTACCAGCATCTTGGTGTGGTGTTGTTGGTCTTAAACCAACATACGGAAGGGTATCTAGATATGGGGTATTAGCAATGGGATCATCATTAGATAGCCCTGGACCAATTGTAAAGAGTGTAGAAGATAGTGCATTGATACTTTCAATAATAGCTGGATATGATCCTAATGATTTCACTACATACAAAGATGATGTCCCCAGCTATTTAGAAAATCTTGATCCTCAATTAGTTAAAGGTATGCGTATAGCCATACCTAAGGAATATCTAGAATTACAACTTGAACAAGGAGTGCTTGATAATTTTGAAAAGTCAGTTGATATATTAAAGAAACTAGGAGCAGAGATAGAATATGTAAATATCCTTGATCCTAAATTCGCAATGGCAGTATATACAATTACTTGTAGAAGTGAGGTGTCTTCCAATCTTGCAAGATATGATGGTACTAGATATGGATTAGAGGGAAAAGAGAAAACATCTGTTAAAGATTACTACGAATCTACAAGGGGAGAAGGTTTTGGACAAGAAGCAAAAAGAAGAGTAATGACTGGAACATATTCTCTTTCTGCAGGATATGCTGATGAATATTTTAGAAAATCTGAACAGGTTCGACAATTAATCAGAGAAGATTTTGACAAGATATTGAAAGAATATGAGTGTATTGTATCACCTACTACACCTTCAATTGCATTAAAAGAAGAAGACGCTGACAACCCACTCTTTGGCGAATTGGCTGATGTATTAGCAGAGGGAAGCTCAGAAGCAGGTTTGCCAGGTATATCAATACCATCAGGAATGTCGGAAGGTATGCCTACTGGTATACAGTTCATATCAAAGCACTTAGGAGAACAGAGTATACTTAATGTAGCGAAGGCAGTAGAAGAGAACCTTTAAGGTTGTAAAATATCTTCAGTTCTTCCATCAATTGAAATTATTACCGTATCTACTGTTGGAAACTGTTTAAGAGTCTCTGATATCTGCGCCCTGATACTTGTTACTCTACAACTACCTCCTACTGATTCCTCTAACTTACTACTAAAATCTACTCTAGCAATACCATTTGAAATTACTAAACTTTGTATAACTACACCATCATTAATATTGGTATAGTAACCAGATTCTTTCTCACTTTCACTTACACCACTTAGTAATTCCATTAAAGATGCCCTACCCACTGCAACTGTTTCTTGAACCTTTCTTTCAACAGGAAATACCTTGCTACAATCTTCTGGTGATCCCATACCCGTATTAGGGAAGTATACTTCCAATGATATCTCCTTAACCGTTTTCTTAAGAACAAATCTCATATCAATCCAATCCTTAAATTCCTCTAAACCAGAAGGATTACTCTTTTCAAATCTCATTACAATATCTGTATCCTCATCCACCACTGTATCAAGAACAAACTCAAAAGTTACACTCTCTTCTGTCATCCATGGCTCTTTTGCTACAGCAATTAAAGTATTAATCTCATCACCACCACCATTTAAGATTCTTACAGGAAACTCTCCTTCAAAATACCATGATCCTGTTATCTCACCCTTTACAACAGTACCTTTACTTAGAGTATCACCTTCCTTAATATCATACAGTACCAGTTCTATATCCTTTTGACTTACAGCACCTTTCTCACCTTCGTTATCAACGTCTTCAATATCACACATTTTAGTGAAATTACTACATATACTAGAATTACAACAGAAATCTCCATCTTTAAGCAAATATGAGAAGAGAATAATTGAAAGGGAGAGTAAAACTATACCTACTATTAACAATATATTCTTTATCATATTTATTTAGGATATATATATTAAATAAGTATACCAAATATTTAATATTTTTTAATATGATAAAAATATCACTGAAGAAAAGGTCCTTTATTTAAGTACCTTCAAGATCTCGTGATTTCTAAAAAGTACCGTTTGATCAGTAGTAAACATCAATCCCTTATTAGGACTAAATCCAAAACCAATATATATTATTTTGCACCCTCTTTTTTTTGCCTCATATACTGCAGGTTGAATATCAGAGTCTGAGGAGCAAAGAATAATAGTGTCATACTCTTTATCACAAGCAATAGAAACCATATCCACTGCAATTCTTACATCAACCCCCTTCTCCTTGAATGAGGTCTTCTTCACAATCCCCTTACTGTTTTTCTCTTCTTGAGCACGAACATTTCCAGCTATTACAAAATTTATACCTTGCGATTCAAGAGTCATCTTTAATTTGCGTTGATCTGCTATTAATTGTTTTGATTTCGTTTCTGTTGATGGATAGATCCTTAATTTCGCAGAATAGTAATTGATCTTTGCAATCTTAATCTTTTTGAAGGGCTTAAAAACTTCTAAGAGAAGTTCATTCAAACGAATATCTTCAAAATTTGTAGTGGGTGTTTTCACAGATTCTGCTTTAAGCACATCTTCGACTTTCTTGCGAAAATTTTCACCATCAATTAAAACAATCGCATTTTTCATATCTGGAGAATGTGTTTAAAAAAACCTCACCGGACTCGCGTCAAGGTGAGGCGTTTATACCAGTATTATAATCTCCAAAGATCCCTTAGTCAATCTACAAATTACCTATAACACTTTATGGAGAAATTTTGAAAGTGAGCCGCCTGAGACTCGAACCCAGCACCTACTGCTTAAAAGGCAGTTGCTCTAACCTGATGAGCTAGCGGCCCGTAACAGCTATGATTATAACCTCTTAAGACATCATTTTACAAGCTTTTTTCTAAAACCTCTTTTACTGGTTTAAAAGACCTCCTATGAATATCACAAGGACCATATTTTTTTAACATATCCATATGTAATTTAGTACCATACCCGACATGCTTTTCAAAACAGTACTCAGGATACTCTATAGAGATCTCCCTCATATACCTATCTCTTGTAACCTTGGCAAGTATTGAAGCAGCAGAAATAGAATAGTGTTTAAGATCCCCTGCTTTTATTTTTTCCATCTTGTAACCAGAAATAGTTGCAACATTCGTACCATCTACAATTAAATAGTCTGCACGACTCTTTAACATACTCTCTACTTGATTCAATGCACTCTCCATTGCCATCTTAACAGCATCCTGAATACCAATCTCATCGATCTTTTTAGAACCTACCATACAAACACCCCAAGCAAGACAATTCTCTTTAATATATTCAAATACCTCTTCCCTTTTCTTTTCAGTCATCTTTTTACTATCCCTTACAAAAGGATGAATAACTGAAGAAGGAGAAAGAACTACAGCCCCTGCAGACACGGGACCCGCAAGAGGACCTCTTCCAGCCTCATCTATACCTACTACATATTTAAAACCTTTACTCCAAAGATTCTCTTCTAATTTTGTATCAGGGAATACCATAGAGAGATATTACTACATTCTGGAAATGTTCTGTACATTCATGTACTATGTACATATATTAAGTTTTAAATATATCAATATGAGTTCATCAGACGAATTTTTTAAAGGATTACTCTTTGGAACAGTAGTAGGAGTAACTGCAGGTATTCTCTTAGCACCTAAATCTGGAGCAGAAACAAGAGAAGATATTAAGAGATTAGCAGAAGAAACAGGAGACAAGGTAGAGAGATCTTACAGAAAAGCAAAAAGAGAATTAAACAAAAGAGTTAGAGATCTAAAGGAAGCAGGTAGTAATTTAGATATTGATGGATACAAGAAATTAGTAGCTAAGGTATTGGAAGAGATAAAGCAGGATGGAGAAGTAACAACAGAAGTAGCTAGAGAGATAGGTATGAAATTGAATGCAGATTGGAAAGAGATAAAAGAAGCTGCACTCTAAAGGTTGTATTTTAATATGTCTAGAGATAGAATCTAGACATTGCGAGAGTAGTTCAGCTGGCTAGAATGTCTCCTTCCCAAGGAGAAGGTCGCGGGTTCGAATCCCGTCTCTCGCTCCATATCTCGTGCACGAGATCTCGCAGACGAGATGTCTAAACCCTCAGAAATTCTTAAAACAACGATAGAAACGGCATATTCGGGGTGTCAACTTTTGCATCGATTTTGAAATATTTGACATCGAATCAGACCTGTGTTTTTCTATTTTTGCTCACCTTTGCATTCGCTTTAGCCCGTGCTATCTGCATTTTCATGGTTCGAATCTTGTCGCTAGGAAAGGTTAATACGAGTATTCTCATGAATCGATTAGCCTCTTCTTCGGCTTGTTCATATGAAATTATTTTACCCATGACTTCATAATAAACTTTCATAAAGTCAAAGATTGCTTTAGGTGATAGTTTCTTCATAAGTACTTACTTGATAATTTAACAGTAAGTTTTATTAAATCTATTCAAGATGGTAAACTAAAGCATTAAACTGTTAGAAAGTAAGGTTATGGACAATGTTATCAAAATCATTGAAACACTAAACAATCTTAAATACATAAAAAGAACTGGCCCCACATTGTTTGCTGGAATAAGTACAAACCAAACAGAATCTATTGCTGAACATTCGTTCAAAGTAGCAAACTTAGTACTACTTTTAGGTGGTAAAGTATCAAGTGTTAATATTCCCAATGTTGTTACGCATGCAATCTCACATGATTGGCAGGAATCGGTAATTGGTGACATTCCAACAGGAAGCAGAAGTTGGAAACAGTATTTTGAGAATGCAGATATTCGTGAAATCTTTAAGAAAGCTGAGGAAAAAGTAAGAAGCGAAATGTTTATTGATTCTGGAATTGTTTTGCCTGAACTTTCAAAAACAGAACAAGATTTGTTAATGTTATGTGATGGTCTTGCGATTATATTGGAGTTAGTTGATTACAAGCAAAAAGGTAATTCTCATAACTGGATAAAGAAGATGTTTGATGTACAAATATCAATTACTAAAGGATATGAATTTGACTTTGTTCCTGATTTAGTTACGCAACTTGATAGAATATTTAATGAGGGTATGGATAATTATTATTTAACAAGAGCTACAAGTAATTTATCAACAAAATAGTAAAATGGATAAATCATGGTTGAAACCTAAAGATGAACATATTATTTATGAAGCTTTGTCAGCAATTGCGGATAATAGATTCGAGCTGATAGATGAATGTAATGCAAAATGCACGTCTACTTCAAAAGGGAAGTTTTATTCAATTCAATATGATAAATCCTTAAATGCCATTATGTCTAATGACAATATGGCATACTATAGAGGTGAAGTTAGTTATCCTATGGTTGCAATGCTACTCGTAATCGGTGCTTTCGAATATGACAAAACAATTTTAGAAGCATTAAAAGAAATTCCTTGGAAGGATATAAATCAAAGAAATAAAAATGATTATATGAGGTCAGTAGAGGAAGTTTTAAGAGACTTAGAAACAAAAGGTATCGATGTTGAAAAAATAAAAACTGAAACTCAAAGGATATTTGTCTGGGTAATGGGACTCAAATTGAAATATTTAGGAGATAAAGTTGTACCTCCGAACGCATATTAATAACTGTAAATATTAAATGGAAAAGCCAATTTGAAAGGCGATCTGATTTCTCCCTTCTCAATTGCGGCTCGAACTTCATCCAGTGCCTCGCTCCATACCCACTCATCATATATTTGCATATAATATTCCCCTCTGTTACAATCACGTTACGTAATTGCTGATGTAGCTCAGTTGGTAGAGCATTC